>JAIYAM010000013.1 GCA_027489065.1 Erythrobacteraceae bacterium
CGCGCGGCTTCGTTCGGGCATGCGGGCGTGGCGAAATTGGTAGACGCACCAGATTTAGGTTCTGGCATCGCAAGATGTGGGGGTTCGAGTCCCTTCGCCCGCACCAATTCACCGCGCCGTTCCGCCCGACCTTACGGATTTCTAGCATAGAAGGCATCAGACCAGTTCCCATGCAGACCCAGCAGACCGTCAACGAAGGCCTCAAGCGCGCCTATCTGATCACGATCCCGGCCGCCGAGCTTTCGGCGAAGATTGATGCCGAGATCAAGAAGGTCGCGCCGCAGGTGCGGATGCCCGGCTTCCGCCCGGGCAAGGTGCCCGCCAATCTCGTCAAGAAAATGCACGGCGAGGCTCTGCACGGCCAGGTGGTGAACGACACGATCCGCGAATCGGTCGACAAGCTGCTGCGTGACGAGGCGCTGCGTCCCGCGATGCAGCCCGAGATCGGCCTCAACGAGGATTATGAGCAGGGCAAGGACGCGGCGATCACCGTCACCCTCGAAGTGCTGCCCGCGATCGACGCGCCGAACATCGACGGCCTCAAGCTGGAAAAGCTTGTCGTGCCCGTGACCGAAGCGCAGATCGACGAGGCGCTCGGCAACATCGCCTCGCAGAACAAGAGCTACAAGGACGCGGCCAAGACCAAGAAGGCGGCGGACGGCGATCAGCTGATCATCGACTTCGTCGGCAAGCTGGACGGGGTCGAGTTCGAAGGCGGAAAGGCCGAAGACGCGGCGCTGGTGATCGGCTCGGGCACCTTCATCCCCGGTTTCGAGGATCAGCTGGTTGGCGTGAAGACGGGTGCGGAAAAGACCATCACGGTCACCTTCCCGGAAGAATATCAGGCCGAACATCTCGCCGGCAAGGAAGCAACCTTCGACATCACCGTGAAGGCGGTGAAGGTCGAGAGCGAGACCACGCTCGACGAGGATTTCGCCAAGAGCCTCGGGCTCGATAGCCTCGACAAGCTGCGCGAGATCATGAAGGCGCAGCTCGAGCAGCAGACCGCCGGGCTTACGCGCACGCAGATGAAGCGCGCGCTGCTCGATCTGCTCGCCGCAGGTCACAGCTTCGAGGTGCCCGGCACCATGGTCGAAGCCGAGTTTGCCCAGATCTGGCAGCAGCTTCAGCAGGAAGCGGTGCGCGAGGATGATCCGGCCGCTGCGCTCAAGCAGATCGAGGACGAGACGGACGAGTACAAGGCCATCGCTGAACGCCGCGTGCGCCTCGGCCTGCTGCTCTCCGAGATCGGCCAGGCCAACGGCGTCGAGATCAGCCAGCAGGAAATGAGCATGCTCATCCAGCAGGCGGCGATGCAGTACCGCGCCGAGGACCGTGAGCGGTTCGTCCAGTATATCCAGTCCGAGCCGATGGCCGCCGCCCAGCTGCGCGCCCCGCTTTATGAGGACAAGGTCGTCGACTTCCTGTTCGACAAGGCCGAAGTCACGACGCGCGAAGTGACGGTCGAGGAACTCCAGGCCGCGATCGAGGCTGAGGAAACCGAAGCGGCGCCCGCGCCGAAGAAGGCTCCTGCCAAGAAGAAGGCCCCGGCCAAGAAGGCGGAAAGCGCTCCGGCTGACGAAGCCCCCGCGGCCGAAGAAAAGCCCGCCAAGAAGCCGGCTGCCAAGAAGGCTCCGGCGAAGAAGGCTGACGATGCGGCTGCTGAAAAGCCCGCCGCCAAGAAGGCCCCGGCCAAGAAGGCCGCTGCCAAGAAGTAAAGTCCTGGCCTTCCCTACCCCCACCCCGCTCCGGCGGGGAAGGGCGGGGAAGGGCTGGGGGGCAAACGGAAAGTCGGCTTACTCAGCCGGTTTCCAAGGCGCGAAAGTCGGCGCGGGCAGCTTGGCTGTCCGCGCTTTTTCGTAGGCCGCGCCCGCCTTCAGCACCGCGTGGTCCTGCCACTGGCCGCCCATGATGCTGAGGCCGACTGGCAGGCCTTCGACCCCGCCCATCGGCACCGTGAGGTGCGGATAGCCTGCGATCGCCGCAAGATAGCCCGCCCCGATGCCTCCGCCCGCCGAGGTATCGCCGTTGACGAGATCGGTGCTCCACGTCGGCCCGCGCGTCGGCGCGACGAGGAAGCTGACCTTGTTGTCGGCCAGCAGCTTGTCGATCCCCTCAGCGCGGGTCAGACGGCGCAGGGTGGCGAGGTTCTTGGCATAGGCCTCGGCATCGGTGGTCTTGAGCGCGTCTTCGAACAGGTCCTGACCGAACCAGCGCATTTCTTTGTCGGCATTGGCATTGTTGAAGGCGACCACATCGGCAAGGCTGCGCGGCCCGGCAGTGCCGGGACGGCCCGCAAGGTACTTGTCCATCTCGACCCGCAGTTCGAACAGCAGCACCGGAAGCGATGCCTGCCACATCTCGCCCGGCGCGCGGTATTCGACGTCGACCAGTTCCGCGCCCGCAGCCTTGAGATCGGCGAGCGCCGTTTCGAACAGCGCCTTCACGTCCGCGCGGCTGCCCACGGCGCTGCGCATCACGCCGATGCGCACGCCCTTCAGTGAGGCCGTGTCGAGGCCCGCCGTGTAGTCCGCCACGCGCTTGGCCTCCAGGGTCACCGGATCGGCCTTGTCCTCGCCCGCGATGGCGGTGAGCAGCACTGCGGCGTCGTACACCGATGTCGTCATCGGCCCGGCGGTGTCCTGCGTCGAGGAGATCGGCACCACGTTGGTGCGGCTGACGATCCCGACGCTCGGCTTGAAGCCGACGAGGCCGTTGACCGAGGCCGGGCAGGAGATCGATCCGTTGGTCTCGGTGCCGATCGCGCCCCAGGCAAGGCCCGCCGCGATGGCCGCGCCGCTGCCGCTTGAGGAGCCGCAGGTGTTGCGATCGGTGGCGTAGGGGTTGCGGGTGAGCCCGCCCACCGCGCTCCAGCCGCTGGTCGAATCGTTCGAGCGGATGTTGGCCCATTCGGACAGGTTGGTCTTGCCCAGCACCACGCCGCCGTTCTTGCGCAGCAGCGCGATCATCGGCGCATCGCGCCCGGTGGTCGTGTCGGCCAGCGCAAGGCTGCCGGCGGTCGTGGGCCATTCGGACGTCTCGACATTGTCTTTCACCAGCACGGTGCGGCCTTCGAGGATGCCGGTCGCGGCGGCGGCGCGCGCCTTGGCGGGCGCGTCGGCGTCATAGACGATCACCGCGTTGATCTGCGGCCCTGCATCGTCGAGCGCGCGGATGCGTTCGACATATGTCGCCGCCGCTTGCTCAGGCGTGGCTGTTGGCGCCGTTTGGGCGACAGCGGCGGTCGCGGTGGTGGCAAGGAGCAGGGCGAGCGCCGGGCGGGCGATATAGCGGTTTGTCATGGAATGCAGGTTTGCCATCCTGACGGCCAGCGGCAAGGGGCAAAACGCCCCAACATGCGCGTCGTCCACCGGCCAATTCACAGAGACAAGGTAAACGCCCTTGAAATTGTCCTGCCGCGTCCGACATAGCCGTATCGACACACCTGAAGGACACGGCACTGACATGATCGATCTGTTCGGCAATAGCGGCGAAACCTACGGCACCCAGGGGCAGTTCACCCGCGACCCTTACACGGGCGCTCTGGTGCCGGTGGTGGTCGAGCAGACCAGCCGCGGTGAACGCAGCTTCGACATCTTCTCGCGCCTGCTGCGCGAACGCATCGTGTTCGTGACCGGCCAGATCGAAGACGGCATGGCCTCGCTCGTCACGGCGCAGCTCCTGTTTCTCGAGAGCGAGAACCCCTCGAAGCCGATCAGCATGTACATCAACTCGCCCGGCGGGGTGGTGACAGCCGGTCTCCAGATCTTCGATACGATGCAGTACATCAAGCCGCGCGTGTCGACCGTGTGCATGGGCCAGGCTGCGTCGATGGGCAGCTTCCTGCTCGCCGCAGGGGAGCCGGGCATGCGCATCGCGCTGCCCAATGCGCGAATCATGATCCACCAGCCTTCGGGCGGCGCGCGCGGGATGGCCTCGGACATCGAGATCCAGGCGCGCGAAATCCTGCGCATCCGTTCGCGGATGAATGATCTCTACGTGAAGTTCACGGGCCGCAGCCTTGAGGAGATCGAGAAGGCGATGGACCGCGACACCTTCCTCGAAGCCGATGAAGCCAAGAAATTCGGTCTCGTTGACAAGGTGTTCGAGACCCGGCCCGAAAACGAAGAAACCGGCAGCGAGGACGGTTCGGGCGGGGCGCCTGAATAAGGCCCCGCATCCCTATCCGCCCGCGACCTGCACCGGGGCGGGACAAGCTGCGCCAAGCCGTGGCTTTTCCGCGACTTTGCGGTGCGTAGCACCATGGTAAGATCACGAAATCACGCGCCATGTGTTGATTCATGTGGTGTGAACGATACACTTGACGAATCCGCCCGAGGCACCCCGGCGTCTGGGCCAGCGGATTCGAGGACACAGGAATGACCAAATTGAGCGGATCCGATAGCAAGAGCACCCTCTACTGCAGCTTCTGCGGGAAGTCGCAGCACGAGGTGCGCAAGCTTATCGCCGGCCCCACGGTGTTCATCTGCGATGAATGCGTCGAGCTGTGCAACGACATCATCCGCGAGGAAACCAAGGCAGGGATCGCCGGCAAGAAGGATGGCGAGATCCCCACGCCGATGGATATCTTCACGACGCTGAACGACTACGTGATCGGTCAGGACCGCGCCAAGCGCGTGCTCGCGGTCGCGGTGCACAACCACTACAAGCGGCTGAAGCACTCCGGCAAGTCGGGCGATGTCGAGCTGGCGAAGTCGAACATCCTGCTCGTCGGCCCGACGGGTTCGGGCAAGACCCTGCTCGCCCAGACGCTGGCGCGCACCTTCGACGTGCCCTTCACCATGGCCGATGCGACGACGCTGACCGAGGCCGGTTACGTCGGCGAGGATGTCGAGAACATCATTCTCAAGCTGCTCCAGGCGTCCGACTACAACGTCGAGAAGGCGCAGCACGGGATCGTCTACATCGACGAGATCGACAAGATCACCCGCAAGGCCGAGAACCCCTCGATCACTCGCGACGTTTCGGGTGAGGGCGTGCAGCAGGCGCTGCTCAAGCTGATGGAAGGCACCACGGCCAGCGTTCCGCCGCAGGGCGGGCGCAAGCATCCGCAGCAGGAATTCCTTCAGGTCGACACCACGAACATCCTGTTCATCTGCGGCGGCGCCTTCGCGGGCCTCGACAAGATCATCGCCGACCGCTTGCAGAAGCGCTCGATCGGCTTCGGTGCGCATGTGGCCGATCCGGACAAGCGCCGCGTGGGCGAGCTGCTGGAAAAGAGCGAGCCCGAGGATCTCCTCAAGTTCGGTCTGATCCCCGAATTCGTCGGCCGTCTGCCGGTCATCGCCACGCTGCACGATCTCGATGTGCCGGCGCTGGTGACGATCCTCAACGAGCCCAAGAACGCGCTGGTCAAGCAGTACCGCAAGCTCTTCGAGCTCGAGGATGTGGAGCTGACCTTCACCCCCGACGCGCTTCAGGCGATCGCCGAGCGGGCCATCAAGCGCAAGACCGGCGCCCGCGGGCTTCGTTCGATCGTCGAAGGCCTGCTGCTCGACACGATGTTCGACCTGCCCGACATGGAAGGCGTCACCGAAATCGTGATCGACGCCGACGTGGTCGCCGGCAAGAAGGAACCCATCCGCGTGATCGGCAGCGAAAAGAAGAAGGAAGAGGCGGCTTAGTTTGGTCGCCCCTCAAGCGCCGGGCGGCGGACATCCGTCCGCCTTGGCTTACCTCGCATAGGCTCGGGCGGCCGTTTGGCCTTGCGGTCGCCTTGCGACCGATCTGCGCCTGTTTCGGCCGCGGTTAGGCATGCGCCACTACCTTTTCGTCTGTAGCCAGAACAAGCTGCGCAGCCCGACTGCCGAGCACATCTTCGCCGACGTGCCCGGGATCGTTACTGCGTCGGCGGGCACCAACAACGATGCCGAAAACCCGCTCACCGACGAGCTGGTCGAATGGGCCGATTTCATCTTCGTGATGGAGCGGCAGCACCGCAACAAGCTGCAGAACAAGCATAAGGCGGCGCTCAAGGACAAGCGCCTGATCGTGCTGGATATCCCTGACGAGTACGAGTTCATGGATCCCGCGCTAGTGCACTTGCTTCGCGCGAAGATGCTGCGCTGGCTTCCGCCGGCCTGAGGCTCTCGAAACCAAAACCCCGCCCGGCCCTGGAGGTAGGCCGGACGGGGTGGAGATGCGCTGCCCCTTGGGCGGGGAGTGGGGGATCAGGAGCAGCGCAAGACTGTTCGATCAGCCCGGCAGCGACACCGCGTCGGTCACGTGGATCACGCCGTTCGACTGGAAGACGTCGGCTTGGGTCACGGTCGCCTTGCCGCCCTTGGCATCGGTCAGCACGACCTTGCCGCCCTCGACGCGCGCGGTGAGGATCCCGCCGCCCAGCGTCTTCAGTTCAGCCTTGCCGCCGCCCGCCTTGATCATCTCGATCAGCTGGCCGGCCGCAACCTTGCCCGGCACGACGTGGTAGGTGAGAACGGCGGTCAGAGTGCCCTTGTTTTCAGGCTTCACCAGCGTCTCGACGGTACCGGCGGGGAGCTTTGCGAAGGCGGCGTTGGTCGGGGCGAAGACGGTGAAGGGTCCCGGGCCCGAGAGCGCTTCGACAAGGCCCGCGGCCTTTACCGCCGCGACGAGCGTGGTGTGGTCCTGCGAGTTGACGGCATTTTCGACGATGGTCTTGGTCGGGTACATGGCAGCGCCGCCGACCATCGGCAGATCGGCCTTCTTTTCCATGTGGTGGTCGGCCAGCGCGGGCGCGGCGACGAGTCCGGTGGTGGCGGCCAGCGCCGCGGCGATGACGGCAGTCAGGTTGTTCTTGGGGGTCACGATGGGAAACTCCGTAAGGGGGATGTCACGTCGGCAAGCCTCTCCTGCTTGCACGGGAGCTACGGAGCGGCGCGGGGCGCGGATGCGGAGAGGTGGCGGAGGGAGATGAACCGGCGCGCCGCTGCGGTGAAGCGCGCGGAGGTCTCAGACGGGGCTGAACGCGCCCTTGGCGACCACCGGTCCGGCATCCTTGCCCTCGGGCTTGCCGCCGATCGGCTCGCGGGTCAGCACCAGCTGCGCGCCGCTGCCGAGTTGTTTCGCGACAGCGTGCGGCAAGGCCATGGAGTGCACCTCGCCCGGGGCGACCACCCCCAGCGATTGCGGCGTGGCGCCCGCGGTGGGGACCAGCCACAGCTCGTGATCGTGCACCCCGTCGGGCGTCAGGCCGATCGCGGCGATGACCATGCGCTCGCTTTCAGGGATGTAGGTGACATCGAGCCTGAGACCCGTCTCGCCAATCGGGACGGTGGCGACGAGGGGGGCTGCGGCTGCGATTTCGACCGGCGGCGGCGCGGTCGTCACCCGCGAGGGTGCCAGAACGAAGCTCCACACCAGCGCGAGCGCGGCGGCGGCGCTCGAAAGGCCCGCCACCCACTGCCAGCGCCGCAGCCGCGCCTCGAGCGCGATCACGTTGCCGGCAGGTGCAGCGGTGCCGGCGATGCCTGGCGTCCCCTGTTGCGGGGTGATGCGGGCGGCAATCCCGTCCCAGACATGCTCGCCCGGCTCGGCGCCCGGCATCGCATCGGAGAGCGGCGCGAACCAGTCGTCCCACCATTCCTTGCGCCACGCGAAATTCGGATCGGTCGCGTATTTCCCGCGCGCGGCGAGCAGTTCCTCGCCCTCGAGCAGGCCCAGCGACCACTCGGCCGCGATCATCGGGTCGTCGCGGGTCACGCCGTCCTCAGGCATAGTATCTTCGGGGCCGCTCATGCCGCTTCGCTCGCTTCGAGACAGGCGCGCAGGCGTTGCAGCCCGCGGCGGATCCAGCTCTTCATCGTGCCGAGCGGCACGTCGGCAGCCTCGGCCAGCTGCGCATAGGTCATGCCCTCGAAGAAGGCCGCGCGGATATGGCCCTGCGTGCGATCGTCGAGGGCGCCGAGGCACTTGTGGATCTGCGCGCGCTGCTCGGCATCGACCAGCAGCGCATCGGCGAGCGGGCTTTCGTCGGGAAGCGGCGCGGCTTCTTCGACGGGGACGGAGCCGCCGCGCACCTTGCCGGTGCGCAGTCGGTCGATCGCCCGGTTGCGCGCGAACGCCGCCAGCCACGCGATCGGGCTAGCCCGCGCGGGATCGTAGCGGTCGGCCCGCTGCCAGAGATTTACATAGACGTCCTGCAAGGCGTCCTCGGCTTCCTTCCTGTCGCCCAAGATACGCAGGCAGATGCCGAACAGCTTCACCCGCGTGGCGCGATAGATTTCCTCGAGCGCGGTCTGGTCGCCCGCGGCAAGCCGCGCCATCGCCTCGCGCAGCGCCTCGCGCGCTTCGTCGGTGGAAGGGCGGGGACGCGCGGCCATCAGCAGGCGCTTCCGCAAGGCTGGCCGCAGGGCTCTTCGCCGCTTTCGACCTGGATCGTCGCGTGGTGGACGCCGAAGCGGTGCTCAAGGCTGGCGGCGACATCGCGCAGGAAGCTGTCGGGCGCGGGGCGGCCGGGCATCACGAGGTGGGCGGTCAGCGCGACCTCGGTCGTCGACATCGGCCAGACGTGGAGATCGTGGACCGCCGTGACGCCCTCCATTCCCGCAAGGTGTTGTTTGACCTCGCCAAGATCGATGCGGGCGGGCGCCGCGAGCAGCCCCATCGCGAAGCTGTCTCGCGCCAGCCCCCAGGTGCCCCAGCCGATCACGCCGAGGATCACGAGGCTCACCAGCGGATCGATCCACGCGATGCCGGTGAGCACGATCGCCAGCCCCGCGATCACCACGCCCAGCGATACGGCCGCGTCCGCCGCCATGTGGAGATAGGCCCCGCGGATGTTGAGATCGTCCTGGCCCTTGAGAAACAGCATGGCCGTCAACGCGTTGATCGCGATCCCGATCCCGGCGACCGCCATCATCGCGTAACCCTCGGGCTGGGAGGGGTTCATGATCCGGTGGAGGGTCTCGAAGCCGAGCGCCCCGATCGCCACCGCCAGCAGCAGCGCGTTGGCGAGAGCGGCGAGGATCGTCGAGCTCTTGTAGCCATAGGTGTAGCGGCCCGAGGCCGGGCGGCGGGCGGCGATGCTCGCACCCCACGCCAGCGCCAGCGCCAGGACGTCGGATAGGTTGTGGCCCGCATCCGCGATCAGCGCCATCGATCCGTAGATCAGGCCGGCACCCGCCTCCAACACCACAAAGCCGGTGTTGAGCACGATCCCTACAGCAAAGGCGCGCCCGAAATCGGCGGGGGCGTGGGAATGCCCATGGCTGTGGCCATGCCCGTGCGAGTGGCCGTGGTGCTCGTGAGGATGGGCATGCGCGTGGGCCATGTCGGGTCAGTTGTAGACGCAGGCGTCGAGCCCGTCACGCCTGACGATGCCGATTCGGCGTTCGATGCGGTTGCCATGCCGCGCCAGCCACCCGCCGGGGCCCTTCACGGCGCGCTTCTTGGGGCTGGGGAGCGCGGCGGCCATGCGGCTCGCCTCGTCGCGGCTCAGGCGCGCGGCGGAGTGGCCGAAATAGCGCTGCGACCCGGCCTCGACGCCGTAAGTCCCGATCCCGGTTTCCGCGACGTTGAGATAGACTTCCATGATCCGCCGCTTGCCCCAAACCAGCTCGATCCAGAAGGTGAACCACGCTTCCAGGCCCTTGCGGAAATAGCTGCCGCCCTGCCACAGGAAGACGTTCTTCGCGGTCTGCTGGCTGATCGTCGAACCGCCCCGGATGCGGCCCCCTTCGAGGTTCTCGCGCATCGCCTGCTCGATTGCCTCGGTGTCGAAACCGGAATGCTCGCAGAACCGCCCGTCCTCCGAAGCGATCACCGCCGCAACGAGATTGCGATCGATATTGTCGAGCGATTCCCAATCCTTGGTGATGCCATGTTCGTCCATCAACATGGTCGCGGTGACCGGCACGGGCAGCCACTTGAACGCCACCACCAGCACCACCGTCAGCCCGACGAAGCCGGCAATCGCCTTGGCGAGGAAGCGCAGGAGCGTGCGGAACATCCCCCGTCTCTAGCGCAGGGCGGGCGGGCTGGAAAGCATCGGCGCTTGCCCTATGCCCACCGGCGCGCCTAGCTTGCGGCACAACCAATCGGGGGAGTACCACATGCGCCGTTTCCATCTCGCCGCCAGCGCGCTCGCGCTCGGCTCCGTCGCACTTCTCGGCACAGCCCAGCCTGCGCTGGCCGAAGACCTCGCGACCAAGAAGGCGATCGAGGCCGAGTACGATTCCTCCCTCGCCCCGCTGTTCCTCGACTTCCACCAGCACCCCGAAATGGGCTTCCTCGAAAAGCGCACCGCCGGGATCATGGCGGCCGAACTGCGCAAGGCGGGGCTTGAGGTGACCGAGGGCGTCGGCGGTACCGGCGTGGTCGGCATGCTCCGCAACGGCAAGGGCCCGCTGATCCTGATCCGCGCGGACATGGACGGGCTTCCGGTCGAGGAGAAGAGCGGCCTCGCCTATGCTTCCAAGGACAAGCAGGTGGGCGAGGACGGCAAGGAATACCCCGTCATGCACGCCTGCGGGCACGACACGCACATCACCGCGATGATCGCCACCGCCCGGCGGCTGGCGGCCACCAGATCCGCCTGGAGAGGCACGCTGATGTTCATCGTCCAGCCCGCCGAGGAAGGCGTGCGCGGCGCGAAGGCGATGATGGAGGACGGGCTCTACAAGCGCTTCGGCAAGCCCGACTATGCGCTGGCCTTCCATGTCGCCGCCGAACTGGAGACCGGCAAGGTCTCCGCGTCCGAAGGCATCCAGTATTCCTCATCGGATTCGCTCGACATCCGCGTTCCCGGCATCGGCACCCACGGCGCGGCGCCGCATCTGGGGCGTGACCCGGTGTATATCGCCTCGCAGATCGTCACTGCGCTGCAATCGATCGACAGCCGCGAGATCTCGCCGACCAAGCCGGTGGTGGTGACCGTCGGCTCGTTCCACGCAGGCACCAAGCACAACATCATCTCGGACGAGGCCAAGCTGCAGGTCACGGTGCGCGCCAATGACGAGGAGACGCGCGAACAGGTGATCGCCACGGTCGAGCGGATCGCGGTCAATATCGGCAAGGCGCATGGCCTGCCCGACAACCTGCCGGTCGAGGTCAAGCGCCTGTCGGGGACGCCGACGACCAACAACGACCCCGCGCTCGCCCGCCGCCTCAATGCGGTGATGAGCCGCGAACTGGGCGCAGCCGCATTCCAGCCCTTCGAGCAGAAGAACATGGGCGCGGAGGACTTCACCTATTTCGTCGCGCCCGATCTCGGCATCCCGGGCTACTACTTCGCGGTCGGCGGCACCACGCCCGAGCGCCTCGCCGCGGCCAAGGCGGGCGGGCCGCCGATTGCCGGACACCATTCCCCCCTGTTCCAGATCGCCCCGCGCGAGAGCATCGTGCTGGGCGCAAGGGCGATGATCGCAGCGGTCATGGATCTGGCGCCGGCGAAGTAAGCGTTCCGGAAATGTTCCACGTGAAACATTGCTGAGCCAAACAGGGCGCTGCGAGGGTTCGCGGCGCCCCTTTTGTTGGGTTGAGCGGACATTTCTCCTTGCCGCCGCCCATCCTGCGCTCCTGAAAAGACCGATTGTTCTTCAACAAGTTGCGCGCATGGATTGATGGAATATGCGGCCCTTCGACAAGCTCAGGGTGGGCGGGAGGAGGAGCCGATATCCAACACCCGAAAACCGCCGAGCAAGCCGCTCGCATGCGGGGGCTGGCGCAGGTTGAGGGGGGTCTGGGAGGGGTCTAAGGGGGGTCTGGCGCGCGTTGGGCAGGACTTTGCGCGTCCAACATTTTGCGGCCACGGCGGCAACGCCGTCCTACAGCGCGAGTCTGCCGGATCACGCCCGATCGCGCACATGAAAAAGCCCCCCGATCACGCGCGTGACCGGAGGGCTTTTCAAAGCGCGATTGTCTGGCGCGTTATGCGACGCCGGGCAGCAGCCGCTCGCCCGCGATGCGCTGCATCGCCTTCTGGAGCTTCTCGAAGGCGCGCACCTCGATCTGGCGGATGCGTTCGCGGCTGACGTCATAGGCCTGCGAGAGCTCTTCGAGCGTCTGCGGCTTTTCGGTCAGGCGGCGTTCGGTGAGGATGTGCCGCTCGCGCTCGTTGAGGCTTTCCATCGCCTCATTGAGCATCGCCATGCGCATCTGCGATTCCTCGGCGTCGGCGACGGTCTCGTCCTGGAGCGGGCGATCGTCGGCCAGCCAGTCCTGCCACTGGCCGGAGCCTTCCTCGTCCCCGCGCAAGCTGACGTTGAGCGAGGCATCGCCGCCCATCATCATGCGCCGGTTCATGTTGATCACTTCCTGCTCGGGCACGCCGAGGTCAGTCGCAATCTTGGTCACGTCTTCCGGGGAAAGGTCGCTGTCCTCATAGGCTTCGAGCTGCTTCTTCATCCGGCGAAGGTTGAAGAACAGCTTCTTCTGGGCCGCGGTGGTGCCCATCTTCACGAGGCTCCACGAGCGCAGGATGAATTCCTGCATCGAGGCCTTGATCCACCACATCGCGTAGGTCGCGAGGCGGAAGCCGCGATCGGGTTCGAACTTCTTGACGCCCTGCATCAGCCCGACATTGCCTTCGGAGATGAGGTCGGAGACGGGCAGGCCATAGCCGCGGTACCCCATCGCGATCTTCGCGACGAGCCGCAGGTGGCTGGAAACGAGCTGGGCGGCGGCTTCGGGATCCTCGTGTTCCTGATACCGCTTGGCGAGCATGTATTCCTGCTCGGCGGTGAGAATCGGGAACTTGCGGATTTCCGAAAGATAGCGGTTGAGGCTCTGCTCACCGCTCAATGCCGGAACGGACATGGATTTCGTCCGAGCGGTTGAAGACTTGGTCACTTTCTACCTAACCTTTCTGACGTCGACCGCTTTTCGCAGGACCCCTGATGGGCATCCCGCGGAGTGGGCCACGGGTTCTATGTATACGCGAAATTCGAGAAAAAGGTTGCGCGTTTCATCGATCACTATGGCGCAGTTGGTCGATCAGTTCCGCCATATCGGGGGGGAGATCGCTCCGGAACTGCACCATTTCGCCGGTGAGAGGGTGGATGAACCCCAATTCGGCAGCGTGGAGCGCCTGACGGGCGAAGCCGAGTCGTTCGAGCACGGGGCGCAGGGACTTGGGCGTTTTGCCATAAGCAGGGTCTCCCAATAGCGGGTGCCCGATTGACGCGCAGTGAACGCGCACCTGGTGGGTGCGGCCGGTTTCCAGCCGGCATTCGATCACGGCGCTTTCATCGAGCCGCTCTGTCACCTTGTAATGGGTGATCGCCGATTTCCCGCGCGAGGAATTGTTGGGGAGCACGGTCATTTTCTTTCGGTCGCTGTCGGACCGGCCGACGCGCGCGTCGATGGTGCCGGTGGCGGGCGAGGGGTGGCCCGCGCAGACCGCGATATAGCGGCGATGGACGGTGTGCGCGGCGAACTGCACGGCAAGGCCCTCATGCGCGGCATCGGACTTGGCGACGACCAGCAAGCCGGAGGTGTCCTTGTCGATGCGGTGCACGATCCCGGGCCGCGCCACGCCGTTGATGCCCGACAGGTTGCCCCGGCAATGGTGCAGCAGCGCATTGACCAGCGTGCCGGCGACGTTGCCGACCGCCGGGTGGACGACCATGCCCGCAGGCTTGTCGACCACGATCAGGTGCGCGTCCTCGTAGGCGATGGTGAGCGCGATGTCCTCAGGGAGAGCCTCGGCCGGCATGGCGGCGGCAATGATGATCCGGAACGGCGCGCCCGCGGCAACCTTCATCGAGGCCGACGTGGCGGTCTTGCCCGCGACGTCGACCCGGCCTTCGTCGATCAACCCCTGCACCCGCGCACGGCTGAGGCCCGTCGCCTCGGCCAGCGCCTTGTCGAGGCGGGGGCCCAAACCCGCAGACTCGGGAATGGTGCCGGTGATGATTTCCTGTTCGGACATGGTATGGCCATGCGCGATGCAGGTTCACGTGACAAGCGAAGCCCTCGGCCACATGCGCGCCGCCGCCGCTGCCGCGCACCCGCGCGAGGCTTGCGGCATCCTGCTGGGGGAGGGCACGCGCATCACCGCGGTGCGCGAGGCCGCCAACGTCCACCCCGACCCGCACACCCATTTCGAGATCGACCCTCAGGCGCTGATCGACGCCCACCGCGCGGCGCGGGCGGGGGGCGCACAAGTGATCGGTTACTACCACTCCCACCCGCAAGGCGCCGCCGCTCCTTCCGCCACCGATCGCGCCTGCGCAGCCGGCGATGGCAAGGTGTGGGCGATCCTTGCCCCCCATGACCCGAACGCGGACGTCACGTTCTGGAGGGACGGGGAAGCGGGCTTTACCGCACTTTCCTTATGCCTCGCCGATGGCTAGGGAAGCGCGATGATTTCCCAGACCGATCTTGCCGCGATGCTGTGTTCGCGCCTGTGCCACGACATGCTCTCCCCCGTCGGCGCGCTCGCCAACGGGCTGGAGCTCCTCGCCGACGAGCGTGACCCCGAGATGCGCACGAAAGTGGTCGAGCTGCTCGAACAGTCGGCGCGGATCAGCACCGACAAGCTGAAGTTCTTCCGCCTCGCGTTCGGCGCGGCCGGCGGCTTCGGCGAGGCGATCCCGGTCGACGAGGCGAAGAGCGTGATCGACGCGCTCGCCTCCGATGCCAAGCGGGTCGACGTGCAATGGGCCATCGCCGAGCCGAGCCTGCCCAAGCCCGCGGTCAAGGTGCTGCTCAACCTGGCGCAGATCGCCCTCGACAGCCTCGTGCGCGGGGGGACGCTCGATATCGGCGCCGAACGCCGCGAGGGTGCGGTCGAGATCGTCGCCCGTGCGCGCGGTGACCGGATCGCCTTCGACGAGACCATCGGCCGCGCGCTGCAGGGCGACCTCGACGAGAGCGAGATCACCAGCCGTACCGCCGCTGCACACATGATCGCGATCCTCGCGGCGGAGATGGAGGGCGGGCTCCAGTACAAGCTGGGCGACGGGGCGCTGGTGCTGGGCGCGGTGCTGCCGGAGCCCGAAGGCATGATCGGCTAGGCCGGATCGATGCTGGGGGGCACGGGGGCATGAAGGACGACGAGCTGGTGCACCGCGAGGTGCTCTCGCCCAATCACGGGGAGCGCACCCTGCCGATCAGCATGGTGGTGATCCACTACACCGAGATGAAGCCGGTCGAAGCCGCCATTGCGCGCATGTGCGACCCCGCCAGTTCGGTGAGCGCGCATTACTGCATCACCGAAGAGGGCGAGGTGATCCGCCTCGTCCCCGAAGACCGCCGCGCGTGGCATGCGGGCGCGAGCTATTGGCGCGGCATTCCGGACGTGAATTCCGCGAGCATCGGGATCGAGCTCGATCATCCCGGCCACGCGCCCGACAATGGCGGCTATCGCGGGTTCGCCGAGGCGCAGATCGATGCGCTGATCCCGCTGCTTGCGCGGATCGTGAAGCAATACGACATCCCGCGCGCCAATGTGGTGGGCCACTCGGACGTCGCCCCGATGCGCAAGGTCGATCCGGGCGAGCTGTTCCCGTGGGACCGCCTCGCGCAATACAAGCTGTGCCTGCCGCAGCCCGAATGCCTCGCCGCGGGCAACCCGTTCCACAATGACGGGTCGTTCTTCATGGCGCTGGAGCGCTTCGGCTACGACATCACCGATCAGGCCAAGGCGGTCGAGGCCTTCGAGCGGCGCTGGCGGCCCGAGAACATCACCGGCGTGCCCGATGGCGAGATCGCTGCGATCCTGTGGCAGCTCCTCCTCGACCGCGACCAGGGGCGGACCCGCTAAGCATCGCGCTGAAAAGTGGGAACCGGTTTTCAGCACCAGCGATGCGACCGAAAAGGCGCTGACTTTGCTTTCTAGGATGCGCGCGCCTATAGCCGCCCTCGTCAGGGGGCCTGAGGCAGCCGCGTGCCACTCATGCGAAAGCGTAAGGGCGCGAGGAAAGTCCGGGCTCCACGAAACAAGGGTGGCGGGTAACGCCCGCCGGTTGCCCGCAAGGGCGGCAAGGGAAAGTGCCACAGAGAGCAAACCGCCGATGGCCCTTCGCTCGCGAAGGGGACAGGCAAGGGTGAAAGGGTGCGGTAAGAGCGCACCGGGGGGCCGGCAACGGCAACCGCATGGCAAACCCCACCCGGAGCAAGGCCGAATAGGGGCCGCGCGCCTCCCAGCAATGAGAGGCAGGGGTGTTTCGCCCCGAGCGGCCCGGGTTGGCTGCTAGAGCCGCGGAGCAATCCGCCGACCAGATGAATGGCTGCCACCGTGCGGCAGGTCCCCTCGGGGATACCGTGCACGGATACAGAACCCGGCTTATGACGGCCCCCTGATGAACTAAGGAACTACTCCCAATGCAGGTGATCGGGTCGACCATCATGCCGCGCACTTACGCGAGCCGCCCGCTCGCGCAGCGGCTCGCGATCATTCTTGCCGTGGTGGTGCAGATCGGCGCGGGCTTCCTGCCGCGGATCGGGATCGGCGAGTTCATCGGCACGCGCTCGGACGCGGTGCGCACGCTCATCACCCCGGCGGGATGGGCCTTCGCCATCTGGGGCCCGCTGTTCCTGCTGTCGATCGGCTTTGCGGTGTGGCAGGCGCTGCCCGCGCAGCGCGGCAATGCGCTGCTCGCCCGGATCGGCTGGCCCGCAGCGATCGCGCTCGGGGCTCAGGGGCTGTGGTCGACCTACACGCAGCTGGCCAACCTCACCTTCGTGTCGGTGGCGATCATCCTCGTCTCGCTTGCCGGGCTGCTGGTGGTGCTGCGCGCGCTCGTCGCCGCGCCTGCCCTGTCGCGGGGCGAGCGCATCTTCGCCGCCCCCGCCTTCAGCGCGCTCGCCGCGTGGCTGACCGCAGCGAGCATCGTCAACATCGCGGCGGCGCTCAAATATCACGGCATCATGGGCGCCGCGCCTTCGCCGGCCATCACGACTGTCATGATCGTCATCGGCTCGCTGATCGCCGCGCTCGCCGCGTGGGGGTCACGCGGTGCCCCGCTTTACGGGCTGGTGTTCGCCTGGGCGCTCGTCGCGATCAACGCCGCGGGCGGCCAGCGCTATGCCGAGGTCGGCTGGGCCGCGATCGGCGGCATCGTGCTGGTGCTGGGGGTGACCGCGTGGCGACTGCCGCAAAGGGACAACCGCCGCCACTGGTTCGGCAGCAGCGGTCAGGCGCGCCCGACACTCACGTAAGCAAAGCCTTCGGCCCGCATGTCGTCGGGCTTGTAGATGTTGCGCAGGTCCACCATCACCGGCGCCTTGGCGAGCTCCTTGACGCGCTTGAGATCGAGCGCGCGGAAGGCGTCCCACTCGGTGACGATCACCACCACGTCGGCATCCTGGATCGCGGCATAGGGACTGTCGCACATGGTCACGCCCGGCAGCAGCGGGGCTGCGGCTTCCATGCCTTCGGGGTCATAGGCGGCGACCTCGACCCCTGCATCCATCAGCGTCTGCGCCACCGCGATCGACGGCGAATCGCGCATGTCGTCGGTGTTGGGCTTGAAGGTCAGCCCGAGCAGCGCCGCCTTCTTGCCGCGCGCTTCCTCGAACCCGCCCAGCGCGTCGACGACCTTGCGGCCCATTGCCCGCTTGCGGGTGTCGTTGACCTTGACCACGGCTTCCACGATCCGCGTCGGGCTGTCGTAATCCTCGGCGGTCTTGAGCAGGGCGAGCGTGTCCTTGGGGAAGCACGATCCGCCGTAGCCGGGGCCGGCGTGCAGGAACTTGGAACCGATGCGGTTGTCCATGCCGATCCCGCGGCTGACGTCCTGCACGTTCGCGCCGACCTTCTCGCACAGGTCCGCCATCTCGTTGATGAAGGTGATCTTGGTCGCGAGAAAGGCGTTGGCGGCGTATTTGATGAGCTCGCTGGTGCGGCGCGAGGTGAACAGGATCGGGCTCTCGTTGAGGAACAGCGGGCGGTACACCTGACGCATCACCTGGCGGCCATATTCGTCTTCGGCGCCGATGACGATGCGGTCGGGGCGCTTGAAATCGCCGATCGCCGCGCCTTCGCGCAGGAATTCGGGGTTGGAGACGACCGAAACCTTGTGAGCGGTTCCGGTCTCATGGAGGATCCGCTCCACCTCGTCACCGGTGCCCACGGGCACGGTCGACTTGGTGACCACCACCGCATCATTCGCCAGCTTCTCGCCGACTTCGCGGGCGACTTCGTAGACGAAGGTAAGGTCGGCATGGCCGTCGCCTCGGCGGCTCGGGGTGCCGACCGCGATGAAGATCGCTTCCGCGCCCTTGATGCCTTCGCCCAGATCGGTGGTGAAGCTGAGACGCCCCGCCTTGACGTTGCTTTCGACCAGCGCGTCGAGCCCGGGTTCGTAGATCGGCATGATCCCGGCGTGGAGCCGGTCGATCTTGCCCTGATCCTTGTCGATGCACACCACGTCGTGACCGAAATCGGCAAAGCATGCCCCCGACACGAGCCCGACATAGCCGGATCCGACCATCGCAATCTTCATAGACCTGCCCTCAAGCGAGTGAAGACGCCGGACGGCGCCCGTTTAGGGGTTCGGCGGACGGTCGCCATGGAACATGCCGACCTCACCATTCTCGTTAGCCCGCGCCTGCAGGATGCGGCGCTGGTCGCCCTCGAGCACGAGGGCTGTAAGCACACCCGAGCGGAAAGCGCCAGTATCAATGCCGATGCGGTTGCCGCAGTCATTAACATGTTCGAAGATCGTGTGGCCGTGGACGACCACTTTCTCGAGCGCGCCTTCATGATCGAGGAACCCGCTGCGGATCCACAGGAGGTCGCTGCGCTTCTGTTCGGACAGGGGGCGCGAGGGATCGATCCCGGCATGGACGAAGACATAGTCGCCCGCACGGATCATCGTTTCGAAGGCGGCGACATAGTCGCGCACCGATTGCGGAATGCGCGCGCAATAGAGCTCGTGGAGTTCCTCGAGGGAGAGGCTTGCAAGCTCCTGCGCGGTGAAGCCGAAGCTCAGCACGGTTTCGTAGCCGCCGTGCTTGAGGAAGTGGCGCAGCGCCTCGGGCGAGCGGAAGGCGGCGAGGAACATGTCCTCGTGATTGCCGGCGAGCACGCGCACGTTGCGGGTCTGCTGCCAGGCGCGGGTGCGGGCGATCACCCCGGCGCTGTCCGGGCCGCGATCGACAAGGTCGCCGAGCAGCACGATGCGGTGGTCCAACGCTGGTGCGGCGGCGATCTCGTCCTCGATCGCGGCGACCATCACCTCGAACAGGTCGCGCCGCCCGTGAATGTCGCCGATCGCATAATAGCGCGTGCCCGCCGGAACCTGCGGCAGCTGGACCGGCGAGGGAGAACGGAGAAATTCGCGCAGACGCTGCAGCATGACCATTGTTACGGTAATCCGTTTCGGTAACCCGACATAGGTCCTAAGAGAGGGAGGGTCGAGGAAGGTCGCGCCAGCCCCCCGGCGAGAGCTGGCGCATATGTCCCATAACGCAGGGTGGCAACGGACCCTCTGCCTCTAACGATGGGCGGTGCAAATTTGTCGCCCAGCCGATACGCCGGGCCGCCTAATCGAGCGTGAAGCTGACCGTGGTGACCACCCGCACCTTCTTGTAGGGACTGTCGGCCATGCCCCAGCCGCCGCCCGAGTCCCCGTCGCGTGCGGTGACCTCGAAGTAGCCCTGCGTCGCATCGCGGATCTTGCCCACACCGCTTTCCGAATCCTTGGCGAACTGCTGCGCCGAGGCGCGCGCGTCCTTGGTCGCCTCGGCCACCATTTCCGGCTTGATGTCGTTCAGCTTGGTGAAGGTGTAGGCCATCCCCGAGCCTTCCTCGAGGAACACCCCGCGGCTGACGAGATCGAACTGGCGGGCGACCGCCTTCTGCGCGCGGGCGATGTCGTTGGTGCGCAGCGCGAGCCGCTGGCGGACGGTGTAGCTGGTGACGCCGCTTTGATCGGTCATGCTCGACACGTTCGCGCCGGTCGGCTGGAGCGCCTCGGCGGGGAAGCCCAGTTCCTTGAAGAACCCCTCGATCGTGGCGGTGTCGGCGCGCACCTTGGCTTGCGCTGCGGCGATGTCGGTCGAGGTGGTCGAATAGGAGATCGTCCAGGTCGCAAGGTCGGCGGTGACGTCGCGCTCGGCGAGCCCGCGCACCGTGACCGCGCGCTCGGCATCCTTGGCCCGCAGGAGCCCGTTGCCGAGCAGGTAGCCCCCGGCGATCATTCCGACGGCGATGATTCCCGCCGTGCCGAACCAGCGCAGGGATGCCGGCTCCGTCAAAGCACCGTTCGTCGTGTTTGCCGGTTGCATGTCGTCACCGCTCATCGCATTGTTCCTCGTGTCAATTGGTGCGACGAGTTGTGCATCCTCGTCGATGAACCGTTTTTGAATGGAAGTGCAGCAATGGTGAAATATCTTCACTCGATGATCCGCGTGTCCGATCCGGACGCGACGGTCGAATTCTTCAAGCTGATCGGCCTCGAGGAGGTGCGCCGCTTCGACAGCGAGCAGGGGCGCTTCACCCTGATCTTCCTCGCCGCGCCCGGGCAGGCGGGGCTGGCCGAGGTCGAACTCACCTATAACTGGCCACCCGCCGACGGCAGCCCTGCCGAGGATTACGACGGCGGCCGCAATTTCGGGCACCTCGCCTTCCGCGTCGAGAATGTCTACGAGACGTGCCAGCGGCTCGCGGATGCAGGCCACATCATCCATCGCCCGCCGCGCGACGGCCATATGGCCTTCGTCAAATCGCCCGACGGCATCTCGGTCGAACTGCTCCAGGAAGGGCATCTCGAACCGGCCGAGCCGTGGGTGAGCATGCCGAATGTCGGCAGCTGGTAATCACCGTTGGAGCGGCCCTGCGGCCGTTAAGACAACTTAAAGCACTAAAATAAGTTAGGCCGGTTGCGCTGAGGTCACTGTCCAAGTAAGTTGACTCTCTAATTGGGGGGAGGGTCGCACCTTGTCCGTGCCGGGTTTTGATCCATGGCAGTGGCTTGCACTGCTGCAGCATGAACTATTGCTTTTCGCCGGAGTGTTTTTCCTGATCGGCGCGCTCGACGATTTGGCCGTCGATGCGCTGTGGCTGGCGCTGCGCGCAGGCGGCGGCGCGAAGTCCGAGCAGCGCTCGCGCGGTGCGCTTCAGAACCGGCCGCTCTCCGGGCCCATCGCGGTCGTGATACCCGCCTGGCGCGAGGCGGCGGTGATCGGCCAGACCGTCCGCCACATGCTCGACACCTGGCCCCAGCCGGGCTTGCGGCTCTATGTCGGCTGCTACCGCAACGATCCCGCCACGCTCGGCGCCTGCATCGCCGCCGCACGGCGCGACCCGCGCCTGAGGCTGGTGATCCTCGACCGCGACGGGCCGACCACCAAGGCCGATTGCCTCAACCGCCTCTATGCCGCTCTGGCGCTCGACGAGGAGCGCGGCGGGCGCCGCTTCACCGCGGTGGTGTTCCACGATGCCGAAGACATCGTCGATGCCGGCGCGCTGGGCCTGCTCGACGAGTGCATCGCGGGCGGCGCGGACTTCGTGCAGCTCCCCGTGGAGCCGCTGATCCCCCATCACCGGGCCCTGCTCGCCCGCCATGTCGGCGCGCATTACTGCGAGGAATTCGCCGAGGCGCACGGCAAGGCGATGGTGGTGCGCGACGCGATCGGCGCGGCGCTGCCGGGCGCCGGCGTGGGCTGCGCCGCCTCGCGCCGCGCGCTCGACTGGCTGGTCGCCCGCCGCCAGGCGGACGCCGGCGCGCAGGGCGTGCCCTTCGCGAGCGATTCGCTCACCGAGGATTACGAACTTGGCCTCGCCATCGCCGCGGCGGGCGGCCGGTGCCGCTTCGTGCGCGCCCGCGGCGAGGACGGGCGGCTGATCGCCACCCGCGCCTATTTCCCGCACAGCTTCAGCACCGTCGTGCGCCAGAAGAGCCGCTGGGTGCTGGGCATCTCCTTGCAGGGATGGGACAGGGTCGGCTGGGCCGGCGGGCTGATCGAGACCTGGATGCGCGCGCGCGACCGGCGCGGACCGCTCACTGCGCTGCTGCTGCTGGTCGGCTATGCGCTGATCGTGCTGACCGGCGCGCTCGGCCTGCTGGTGGCTGCGGGCATCGCCGAGCCGATCCGGCTTTCGCCGCCGCTGGCGGCGGTGCTCGCCGCCAATGCGCTTGCCTTCGCGTGGCGGATCGGGATGCGCTTTGCCTTTACGGCGCGCGAATATGGTCTGGCCGAGGGGCTCTGGGCCATTGTGCGTCTGCCGCTCGCCAATGTCATCGCGATCGTCTCCGGACGGCGGGCGGTGTTCACCTATATCGGCGCGCTGGCCGGGCGGGCGGCGGCCTGGGACAAGACCGAGCACGACGCCAACCCCGGCCGCCCGGCCGCCGCGGCAGGGTTCGGCATCGCAAGATCGGGGGTGCGATGACGCCGGGACCAAACCACAACGCTGCGCCGCCGATCGGCTATCGCGGCGGACCGCTGGTGATGCTGCTGCTGCTGTTCGCCGGCTGGGCGATGCTGCGCACGCTGTGGTGGGAGGATCCCTTCGCGCCCCCGGCCGCTGCCCTCTCCGGTCCGCCCCCTGCAGGCATTGCGCCGCGCTCGCTGGCGAGCCCGATCCTGCTCGCCGGCGTGCCCCTGCCGGACGCCGCCTATGACCCGGTCGGCGCCGGAGTTCCCCAACCATGGATGGAGCAGGGCGCGTACCCGGCCAACGGTCCCTATTACGGCCCTGCCAACGGCGCCGCATACGGCCCGCCCGGTGCCGCGCCCGTCTACCGGCGGGCCCCGCGTCCGCAGCGGCTCATCGCCTATGATCCCGCGCCCGAGATCATCCTGCCGGGCATATCGCGCTACCCCAGCCTGCCGCCGGGCGCCGGGATCGGTCCCGAGGCGCTCGCCCGCGCGGCGCAGGTCTCCGACAATGCGCCGTTCCTTCCCGCCGCGCGCGCGCGGGCGGAGGAGGCAGCACCGGCGAAGAAGCAGAAGAAGCCCGACCGCTGGTCGCTCGATGCCTGGGCCTTCCAGCGGCAGGGCTCGTCCGCCGCGCTGCCGGTCTCGCAGGGGCGCGTCCCGGTCTACGGCGCGAGTCAGGCAGGGGCCGTGCTGCAATACCGGCTCTCGCGCAAGGGCCGCCACGATCCCCGCCTCTACCTGCGCGCCTACCAGGCGCTCGTTCCGGGCGGCGAGGTCGAAGGCGCGCTCGGCGCTTCGGTGCGCCCGTTCGGCAAGGTCCCGGTGCGGGTCGCGGGCGAGGCGCGCTACACGCGGTTCGCCACCGGCGCCGCCTTCCGCCCGGCGGCCTATGCCGTCACCGAGCTCGCCCCGATCAAGCTCCCGATGCGCACCCACCTTGAAGCCTACGCGCAAGGCGGCTGGGTCGGCGGAGTGGGCAAGACCTATTTCGCCGACGGGCAGGCGACGGTCACCGGCGATCTGGGCTTCGTGGGCAAGATGAGCAAGGACGCGGTGCGCATGAGCCTTGGTGCAGGTGCATGGGGCGGGGCGCAGAGGGGCGCACAGCGGCTCGATGTCGGCCCGACGGTGCGCTTCGATTTCAAGGTCGGCCGTGTGCCGGCGCGCGTCTCGGTCGATTGGCGCCACCGCGTCGCCGGCGACGCGCAGCCCGGTTCCGGGATCAGCGCCACGATCTCCACCGGATTCTAGCCCTTGGCGCGGATCGTCGTCGAATAGGCAGGCCGACTGACTTTAATCCCCCCGCCGCCTCGGCTAGTCCTCGTCCTATGGACGTTTACCTGCCCATCGCGAATCTCTCGGTCAACGGGCTCTATATCGTCCTGCTGGGCGGGCTGACGGGGATCCTGTCGGGCCTGTTCGGGATCGGCGGCGGGTTCCTGACGACGCCGCTGCTGATCTTCTACGGCATCCCCCCGACGGTTGCGGCCGCCTCGGCGGCAACGCAGGTGACGGGCGCAAGCGTCTCGGGCGTGCTTGCCCATTCGCGGCGCAAGGGTGTCGACTACCGGATGGGCGGCGTGATGGTCGGCGGCGGCATGGTCGGCGCGCTGATCGGGGCGGGGCTGTTCAGCCTGCTCCAGCGGCTCGGCCAGATCGATGTGGTGATTTCGGTGCTCTACGTGCTGATGCTCGGCTCGATCGGCTCGCTGATGATGCGCGAAGCGGTGGACACGCTGCGCCCCGGCCTGCTCGGCAAGCGCGGCCCACAGGTGAAGAAGCGCCGCCACCACCCGCTGGTCGCCAGCCTGCCCTATCGCTGGCGGTTCTACGCCTCGGGCCTCTACATCTCGCCGCTCGCGCCGATGCTGCTCGGCATGGGGGTGGGCATCCTCACCATGCTGATGGGCGTGGGCGGCGGGTTCCTGCTGGTTCCCGCGATGCTCTACATCCTCGGGATGAGCGGCAACGTGGTGGTCGGCACCTCGCTGTTCCAGATCCTGTTCGTGACGATGGTGACCACCATGACCCACGCGCTGACGACCAAGGCGGTCGATCTCGTGCTGGCGGCGCTGCTGCTGCTGGGTTCGGTGCTGGGCGCGCAGTTCGGCACGCAGATCGCCTCGAAGGCCAAGCCCGAATATCTGCGCCTCGCGCTTGCCGCGCTGGTGCTGCTGATCGCCTTGCGGATGCTTTACGGCCTCGGGGTCCAGCCCGACGAGATCTACACCGTGGAGCCGCTGTGAGAGGCGCAGCTTGACCATCGCCGGGCGCCTCGCCCTGCTGCTCCTTGTCTGGGCGGCGCTTACGGGCCCCCCTGCTCTTGCCCAGCGCGAGCCGGTGCTGGTGCCCGAAGTCAGCCAGTCGCTGATCGAGGTGCGGCAGGGCTTCACCGGCGCGCGGCTGCTGCTCTACGGCGCGGTGATCGATCCCGACGCCAAGGGCAACGCGGGCAATTACGACATCGTGGTGGTGCTCAAGGGCCCCACCGAGCCGGTGCGCATCCGCGAGAAGGAGCGCATCGTCGGCATGTGGATGAACGCGCAGTCCAGCGACTTCCGCTCCGCGCCCTCGTTCTTCGCGGTCGCCTCCTCGCGGCCGATCAGCGAGATCGTCGACGAGCGGACCGCGGCGATCTACGAGCTCGGCACGCAGTTCATCCAGCTCTCGCCCTCGGGCCAGATCGAGCCCGAGGAACAGGCCCGCTTCGCCCGCGGCCTTGTCGAGCTGCGGCGGCGTCAGGGGCTCTATCAGGAGAACCCGGGCGGGGTGCGGATCAGCGAGAAGGTGCTCTACCAGGCGCGGATCGACCTGCCCTCCAACGTCACCACCGGGCGCTACACCGCCGAAACCTTCGCCGTCGCGCGCGGCCGCGTGGTGGCGAGCGCGACCGCACGGATCGAGGTGGTCAAGGCCGGGCTCGAGGGTCAGGTGGTGACCGCCGCCCAGCGCTGGTCGTTCCTCTACGGCCTTGGCGCGATTGCGCTTTCGCTGGGCATGGGGTGGGCCGCCGGACGGTTCTTCGCGCGCTCCTGAGGTTGGCGGGAATGTTGCGGGAAAGTGCAGCGTTGACGCGATCTTAACCTCAAGCCCCCTATCTCGCGAGGCGTCCCCAAGGGCGCGCAAGGGAAGGGCGCAGATGACCGATCACGTCAGGCAGCAGGATTTCGAACGCTTCACCGGGCCGAACCCGGCGGGCGCCGATGAAACGGCGACGGCCTATGCCAAGGGCGGCCAGGACAATGCCCGCCTGCCGATCGGCGTGGTGCTGGAGATCTCGGGCTCCGGCTCGCAGATCGCGCTCGATCTGCAGCGCATCAACGAATGCATGGCCGACCCCGACGCCTCGATCGCGATGGCCGGGCAGGTCGGCAGCCAGGTCAAGATCCGGGTCGGCGATTCCTGGCTCCTCGCCAACGTCCGCGACCAGCGCAAGGATCGCCGCACCGAAGGCGGGATCATCGCCAATATCGACTTCCTCGGCGAAGGCGGCGAGGAAAAGCTGACCGGCCGCATCCATGGCTTCCGGCGCGGCGTCACCCGCTATCCGGTTCCCGGCGCGATGATCTATCCCGCCACCACCCGCGATCTCGAACAGATCTACGCGAGCGACGGGCGCGCCAGCATCACCATCGGCAAGGTGTTTCCCACCAAGGACATCCGCGCCGGCCTCTATATCGACGCGATGCTCGGCAAGCACTTCGCGCTGCTCGGTTCGACCGGTACCGGCAAGTCGACCAGCGCGGCGCTGATCCTGCACCGCATCTGCGAGGCCGCGCCCAAGGGTCACATCGTGATGATCGACCCGCACGGCGAATACTCCGCCGCATTCCGCACCACCGGGCAGATCCTCGACGTGTCGAATCTGCAGATGCCCTACTGGCTGATGAACTACGAGGAGCATTGCGAGGTGCTGCTCTCGTCCAGCGGCAACGAGCGGCAGATGGACGCCGACATTCTCGCCAAGTGCCTGCTCGCCGCGCGCGCCAAGAACCGGCTGGCGCAGGTGATGGGCAAGATCACGGTGGATTCGCCGATTCCCTATCTGTTGAGCGATTTCGGCAACATCCTGCAGGACGAGATGGGCCGCCTCGACAAGGCGACTTCGACCGCGCCCTATATGCGGATCAAGCAGAAGCTCGACGAGATCAAGGCCGACCCGCGCTACCAGTTCATGTTCTCAGGCATGCTGGTCGGCGACACGATGGTGGAATTTATCAGCAAGATCTTCCGCATGCCGGGCAACGGCAAGCCGATCTCGATCATCGACGTCTCGGGCGTTCCGTCCGACATCACCTCTACCGTGGTCGCCGTGCTCAGCCGCCTCGTCTTCGACTTCGCGATCTGGGGCCGTGACGAAAAGACCCGTCCGGTGCTGCTGGTCTGCGAGGAAGCGCACCGCTACGTTCCCAACGAGAAGAACGCCGACGGATCGTCGGTCGGCAAGATCCTCAGCCGCATCGCCAAGGAAGGCCGTAAATACGGCATCAGCCTTGGCCTCATCACCCAGCGCCCTTCGGACCTTGCCGAAGGCGTGCTGTCGCAGTGCGGCACGATCATCGCGATGCGCCTCAACAACGACCGCGACCAGGCCTTCGTGAAGGCCGCCATGCCCGAAGGCGCGCGCGGCTTTCTCGATTCCATCCCGGCGCTGCGCAACCGCGAATGCATCATCTGCGGCGAGGGCGTCGCGATCCCGATCCGCGTCACCTTCGACGCCCTTGAGGAACACAAGCGCCCGGCCTCCGAAGACCCGAGCTTCTCCGAACTATGGAGCAAGGACGGCGGCGAGGACGAGCTGGTCGAGCGCGTGGTGATGCGCTGGCGGAGCCAGGGCTGATTTCCCACCCCTAGCCCCTCCCGCAAGCGGGAGGGGGATTGTGTGCGCCATCTTCCCCCCTCCCGCTTGCGGGAAGGGCCGGGGGTGGGCCTGTCAGGTTCCTCTGGTGTCCCCGTACAAGTGAATATGCATCCGGTCGCTCATCCGGAACCCGTGCTCGAGGCATAGCGCGCTGAGCCATGCCTGCCGCGAACGGAGGGTGGCGCTGTCGGTGCCTTCCGCCATCAGGAACACCCGCTCGGGCCGGAAGCGGTAACGGCGCTGTAGTGCCATGACCTCGGCGACATCCTCGGGCGAGGCGATCACGAACTTGAGGAACGCACGCGGCTCGGTGGCCCATGCGTCGAGCCGCTCGGGGATCAGCGCGAGGTCCGCCGGGTTGCCCGAATGCGCGAGCTTGGGGCTGACATTGTACTGATCCACCCGGATATCGAGCCGCACCGGCGGGGCGACCGTGCCGTTGGTCTCGATCTCGACGCTGATGTCCGGGAGATGCGCCAGCATCTCGGCAAGAGCGGGGGCCTGAAGCAAAGGCTCGCCACCGGTGATGACGAGGCGCTTCTGGCCCAGCGCCGCAATCCGTGCGGCGGTTTCGGCGGGGGTGAGGGTGACCTGATTGGCCTTGCGGTCAAAGGCGATCCCGTCGCGGTGGGGCCGGTTATCGCCCTCGAACCGCCACGTGTAGGCCGTGTCACACCACGTGCAGGCAAGATTGCACCGCGACAGCCGCACGAAGGCGACCGGCATGCCGGCGGAAGGCCCTTCGCCTTGCAGCGAGGCGAAGATCTCGGGTCCGCCCGTGTCGTCAGTGGCAAGAACAAGGTTCAACACAAACTCCGTTCGGGCTGAGCTTGTCGAAGCCCTGCACTTTCTTGAAGTAAGGACAGCCCTTCGACAAGCTCAGGGCGAACGGGTTCTGATTACCCCAACCGCGCCAGCGCCGCAGTCAACCGCTCCACCTCGCCCGTGTGGTGAGCGAGATCGGCGCGGGCCTTTTCAACCGCTTCGGGCTTCGCCTTCTCGGCGAAAGCGGGGTTCGACAGACGTCCTTCGAGGCTCTTGGCTTCCTTCTGCGAGGCGGCCAGCGCCTTTTCCAGCCGCGATTTTTCGGCCGCGACGTCGACGATCCCTTCGAGGGGGATGATGAAGACATCCTCGCCCGCGGTCACCTGCATCGCAGGGCCTGTGGGCGCCTCGCCGATGGTCACCGGCACGAGCCGCGCAAGGCGCTCGATTGCGGCGCTGCTGCGCTCGATGGTGCGCATTGCCACATCGGACGGGCTCGCCAGCCACGCTGCCAGTTTGGCCCCCGGCGCGATGCCGAGCTCGTTCTTCGCGCTGCGGGTGCTGGTGGTGAGGTCGATCACCCAGTCGATCGCGTCGGTCGCTTCCTTGCTCACCTCGGCTTCCGGCTTGGGCCACTGGGCCACGATCAGCTCGTAATCGCGCTGTCCCAGCTTGTGCCACAACTCCTCGGTGATGAACGGCATGAAGGGGTGGAGCATGACGAGGATCTGGTCGAGCGCCCATCCGGCGACCGCGCGGGTCTCGACAGCGGGCGGGCTGTCGGCGTCACCGGCAAAGACCGGCTTGATCAGCTCCAGATACCAGTCGCAGAACTTGCTCCACGTGAACTGGTAGATCGCGTTCGCCGCCGCATCGAAGCGCAGATCGTCCATCGCGCGCTCGATCTCGGTCACGCAGGACGCGACCTCGCCGATGATCCACTGGTTGGCGGCGAGCCGCGCGGTCGGGGCCTTGATGGTGCTGGACGCACCGATCCCGTTCGACTGGCAGAAGCGCGCCGCGTTCCACAGCTTGGTCGCGAAGTTGCGGTATCCCTCGACCCGCTTTTCATCCATCTTGATGTCGCGGCCCTGGCTTTCCATCGCCGCCATGAAGAACCTGAGCGCGTCGGCGCCGTACTGGTCGATGAGGCCGAGCGGATCGACGACATTGCCCTTGGACTTCGACATCTTCGCCCCGTCGGCGGCGCGCACGAGGCCATGGAGGTAGAGCGTATCCCAGGGCTTCTGGCCCATGTTGTAGAAGCCCATCATCATCATCCGCGCATCCCAGAAGAACAGGATGTCGAAGCCCGAGATGAGCAGGCTGTTGGGGAAGTGCTTCTTGAGCAGCGGCGCATCACCCTCGGGCCACCCGAGTGTGGCGAAGGGCCACAGCGCGGAGGAGAACCACGTGTCGAGCACGTCCTCGTCCTGCGTCAGGGCAACGCCTTCGCCCGCGAGCGCCTGTGCGGCAGCCTCGTCTTCGGCGACGAAGCAGCGGCCGTCCTCGGCGAACCACGCCGGGATCCGGTGCCCCCACCACAGCTGGCGCGAGACGCACCACGGCTGGATGTTCTCCATCCAGTTGAAGAAGGTCTTTTCCCACGTCTTGGGAACGATGGCTATGTCGCCCGAGCGGACCGCCTCGATCGGCTTCTTGGCCAGTTCCGCGGCGTTCACATACCACTGGTCGGTCAGCCAAGGCTCGATCACCACGCCGCCGCGGTCGCCGAAGGGCGTTGCGATCTGGCGCGGCTCGGCGTCGTGTTCGATGTCTTCGCCGTCCTTGGACTTCGTCACGTGCGGGATGAGGTAGCCTTGCTCCTTCATCCGCTTGACGACCAGTTCGCGGGCACCGTCCACGCCCTCGCGCTTGAAGCGGTGCAGGCCGAGGAATTCCTCCGGCACCAGACCGTCGGCGGTCTGGCAGACGTTCGCCTCGGCATCGAGCATGTTGAGCATTTCGGCAGGCGCAAATCCGGCGCGCTTGCCGACCTCGAAGTCGTTGAAGTCATGCCCCGGCGTGATCTTCACGCAGCCCGAGCCCAGTTCCGGATCGGCGTGCTCGTCGGCGATCACCGGGATGCGGCGGCCGGTCAGCGGAAGGATCACGTGCTTGCCGACGACACTAGCGTAACGCGCGTCCGCCGGGTTCACGGCGACCGCCATGTCGGCGAGCATCGTTTCGGGCCGCGTGGTGGCGACCTCGATGTAATCGCGCCCGTCATCGAGCGTCACACCGTCGGCGAGCGGATAGCGGAAGTGCCAGAAGCTCCCCGCAATCGTCTGCGTTTCGACCTCGAGGTCGGAAATCGCGGTCTTCAGCTTCGGGTCCCAGTTCACCAGCCGCTTGTCGCGGTAGATGAGGCCATCGTTGTAGAGATCGACGAAGGTCTTGATCACGGCGCGCGTGAAGTGCGGGTCCATGGTGAACTGCTCGCGGCTCCAGTCCATCGAGCAGCCCAGCCGGCGCAGCTGGCCCACGATGCTGCCGCCGCTTTCGGCCTTCCACTCCCACACCTTCTCGACGAAGGCCTCGCGCGAGTAATTGGTGCGCTTGTCCTGCCGCGCTTCCATCTGGCGCTCGACCACCATCTGCGTCGCGATGCCGGCATGGTCCATGCCGACCACCCACAGCGCGTCCTTGCCGCGCAGGCGTTCATAGCGGACCACCACGTCCTGCAGCGTGTTGTCGAGCGCGTGGCCGATGTGCAGGCTGCCGGTGACGTTCGGCGGCGGATTGACGATGGTGTAGGGCTCGGCGTCCGGCCGCTCGGGACGGAAGCATCCGTTCGCCTCCCAGTGCGCGTACCAGCGCGCCTCGATGTCGGCGGGGTCGAAAGTGGTCGGCAAGGTGGTGGCGTCAGGTTTCGGCATGATGGCCAGCGCCATGCCAGCACCCATGTTGCGATGCAATGATGGAGAGGGACGCACTTTGGCGGGAGAGCCTTGCGAGGGGCGGAAATTGCCCCCATACCTTCAATCCAATGCAGAATTCCGCCCACCATAGCCTTGAGCCTCTCGGGGAGGAATCCGACGCGGACGGCTCACGGCTGGTGCTGTCGGGCCAGCTGACGCTCGCCCACATCGGCCCCTTGGAGACTGACCTCAGGCGTATCGACGGGCCGGTGCGCGTCGTCGATCTGGCGGGCGTCGAGGAGATCGACACGGTCGGCGCCTATGTCGTGTGCCGGATGGCGCGCCTGCATGAAAGCGACATCACCGGCGCCAGTCCCGAGGCTGAGCGGCTGCTCGCAGCGGTGCGCGAGATCGATACTGCGGGCGATACCCATCCGCACCGCCTGCCGGTTTGGGAGCGGGTACCGACAGCGCTGGGCGAGCGGGTCTTCGGCGCGCGCGGCGGCATCTACGGGGTCGTCGGCTTCTTCGGGCAGGTGCTGGTCGGCGCGGCGAGCCTCGCACGCCACCCGAGCCGCTTCCCGTTCAAGGCGCTGGTCCATCAGATGGAGCTGGTCGGCGTCTCGGCCCTGCCGATCATCGGGCTGATGAGCTTCCTGATCGGCATCGTCATAGCCCAACAGGGCTCGGTGCAGTTGCAGCAGTTCGGCGCCGAGGCCCTGACGGTGAACCTGGTCGGGCGCATCACCTTGCGCGAGCTTGGCGTGCTGATGACCGCAATCATGGTCGCGGGCCGTTCCGGCAGCGCTTTTGCCGCGCAGCTCGGCACGATGAAGCTCACCGAGGAAATCGACGCGATGCGCACCATCGGCATCTCGCCGATCGAGGTGCTGGTGATCCCGCGTATCGTGGCGGCGACCTTCATGATGATCCTGCTCGGTTTCTACGCTTCGGTACTGGCGATCATCGGCGGGGCCGTGGTCGGCCAGTTCGCGCTCGGCATCAACTTCGTCGCCTTCCTGCTGCGGATCCAGGAAGTGGTGCCGACCCACGATCTGTGGGTGGGCCTGATCAAGGCCCCGGTGTTCGGCCTGATCGTGGCGATGTCCGGGTGCTACAACGGCTTGCAGGTGCGCAGCAATTCCGAGGAGGTCGGGCGGCGCACCACCATGTCGGTGGTCTCGGCGATCTTCGCGGTGATCGTGATCGACGCCTTCTTCGCGGTGTTCTTCACCGAGATCGGGTGGGGCTGACGCGATGAAGATGAACACCGACACCCGGGACGAAGGCCCCGCGATCGTGGTCGAGGGGCTGGTCAACCGTTTCGGCGACTTCGCGGTGCACGACGGGCTGGACCTCACCGTCCGGCGCGGCGAGATCCTTGGCGTGGTCGGCGGATCGGGCACCGGCAAGTCGGTGCTGATGCGCTCGATCATCGGCCTTCAGCAGCCTGACGCAGGGCGGATCACCGTTCTGGGCCGCAACCTGTGCGGCGAGGGGGCCGAGACCGACCTCGTCGTGCGCGAGCGCTGGGGCGTATTGTTCCAGGGCGGGGCGCTGTTCTCGACGCTCTCGGTGGGCGAGAATGTCGAGGTGCCGATCAAGCAGTTCTACCCCGATCTCGATCCTGCCTTCCGCGCAGAGATCGCGCGCTACAAGGTGATGCTCACCGGCCTGCCGGAAGATGCGGTGCAGAAATACCCGTCCGAGCTGTCGGGCGGCATGAAGAAGCGCGCCGGGCTCGCCCGCGCGCTGGCGCTCGATCCGGAGCTGCTGTTCCTCGACGAACCCACTGCCGGCCTCGACCCGATCGGCGCGGCCAAGTTCGACCGCCTGACCCGCGAGCTTCAGGAGACGCTCGGCCTCACGGTGTTTCTCATAACCCATGATCTCGATACGCTGTACGAAATCTGCGACCGGGTGGCGGTGATCGCCGACAAGACGATCATCGCGGTGGGCACCATCCCCGAACTGGTGGCGACAGGGCATCCGTGGATCGAGGAATATTTCAACGGCCCGCGCGGCCGCAGCGCGCATGATGCGCACCTTCGCGGTGAGGCCGTGAACGCGGCAGCGAACGGCGCGGAGATCGGGGCGTGAGCCTGATATCAATGGACAAGCGCAGCCGCCGGGCCGCATAGGAAGAGGCATGGAGACCAGAGCCAATCATCTGTGGGTCGGAGCGGTCACGCTGGTGCTGCTGGCGGCGCTGGCGGCGTTCATCGTTTGGATCGCGCGGCTGAATGAAGGCGCGCAGGACGAATACGACATCTTCTACAGCCAGTCTGTCTCGGGCCTCGCCAACGGCAGCCAGGTGACCTTCGCCGGGGTGCCGGTCGGTCAGGTGACCGAGATCGCGCTTGCCAAGGACAATCCCGAATTCGTGCGGGTGCGCATCAAGGTGAAGGAGGAGGTGCCGATCCTCGTCGGCACGCAGGCGACCATCCAGGCGAGCTTCACCGGGGTCTCGACGATCCTGCTCGACGGCGCCCGCAAGGACAATCCGGCGATCACCTGCGAGACCACCGCCTGCCCCGAAGGACGCCCGGTGATCCCCCCGGGCCGCGGCGGCTTCGGCGAGATCGTCGCCAACGCGCCGCTGCTGCTCGAACGGCTGGCGACGCTCACCGAACAGCTGAACGTGATCCTCGGGCCCGACAATCAGGAAGAGATCGCCGGCATCCTTCGCAACACCAACCGCCTGTCGGCAGGCCTTGCCGATGCGAGCCCCGAACTGGTCGCGACGCTCAAGGATTTCCGCGGCACGATGGTGGAACTGAACCAGACGCTTGATGCGGTGGAGCGCTTGACGCTCACCACGGACAACGTGCTCAACAAGGAGGGCGAGCCGCTTGCCCAGGAACTGCGCGGAACGCTGAAGAGCGCCAACGCCGCGCTTGCCTCGCTTGCGGCGACGCTGGAAGACACCCGCCCCGCCGCGCGCCAGTTGCGCACCACGACCTTGCCCGCCGCCGAAGCCACGCTCGAGGACCTGCGCGCCACCAGCCGCAGCTTGCGCACGATCACCGAGAAGCTCGAGAGCGAAGGCGCGCGTTCGCTGGTGGGCGGCAAGTCGCTGCCCGACTACAAGCCGTGAGGACCAAAGACGCCATGACCCGGCCCGCCCTTTTCGCCCTTCCGCTGCTCCTTGCTTTGTCCGGCTGCATCAGCCTCGGCAGCGAGCCGCCGGAGAGCCTGCTCACCCTCAGCCCCGTGGCGAGCGCGCCGGTCGGTGCTGCGAGCGGCTCCGCGCAGCCCGTGATCGCGATCCTGACCATCGACACGCCGGCCAAGCTCGATGTGCTGCGTGTCCCGGTGGCGGTGAGCGACACCGAGATCGCCTATCTCCAGGAGGCGTTCTGGATCGAGAAGCCCTCGCGCCTGTTCCGGCGGTTGCTCGGCGAGACGATCCGCGCCCGCGGGCAGGCGATGGTGATCGACGGAGACAACGCCGCGACGCTGGCGGGCCTCACCTTGCGCGGCACGCTGACCGAGATGGGCTACGACGTGCCGAGTGCTTCGGCGGTGGTACGCTTCGACGCGGTCAAGATCGACAAGGACGGCAAGGTCGTCACCCGCCGCTTCGAAGCGCGCGAGAGCGGCGTAGCGGCCGAGACCCGCGCGGTAGGCGCAGCGCTCAACGCGGCATCGAACAGGGTTGCGAGCGAAGTCGCCGACTGGGTCGCGGCGGGCTGAGTTAAAGGTTCTGCGCCCTCAAGAAAGCGCCATCCGCGCAAAGGCGCAGGCGCGCAGGAAATCGGCCTCGCGCCGGGCGCGGCGTTCCTCGGCCTCCCAGTCGCGGCCCCACAGGTCGGCCTGCCATTCCTCCTCCAGACACGCCGCCTGCCACAGCGCCAGCGGCTCGTCCTCGTGCGCGGCATCGAGCGCGGCGAGCGCGGTGACCAGCGAGGCGGCGAGCTTGGCCATCGCCTCCACCCCGGCAAGGACGAAGGGATCGAAGGTGTTCAGCCGCGCCTCCAGAACCGCCAGAGCTTCCGGAGGCTGCGGGCGGTGGAGCACGCCGCTGACTCGCACCAGTCTTATGCCGTGCGCCGCCTCGAAGGCGGACAGCAGCGGCTCCCACACCGCCTGCTGGCGCGCATGGAGCGGCTCGTCGGGGTCGGCGCGGTAGCACAGCGTGTCGGTTTCCGCGTAGCTCACGAGCCCGCGCGCCACGGCGCCCGGATTGCCCGCGACAACATCTATGGCGTAATCCGCCATGTCGCGAAGGGGCAGGCTGGCAGGGTCGATCTTTTCGCCCTGCCGCCGCCATTCCGCCGCCAGCGCCTCGCCGAGCGCCTGCGTCGGCACCACCTGCGGCGCTCCGCCCACGGTTTTGATGCCGCGCCGGTCGAGCAGCACCTGCCAGCCGCCACCGGGCTGCGCCCCGAGCGTCACGTCCTTGTAGAAACGGCGGATCATTCCCTGGTCCCGGCTCCGGCATTCCAGCGACGGGCGATGAAACGCGGCAGGAAGAATATCTCGAAGAAGCCTGCCACCGCGAGGAAAGCTCCCACCGCGTAGGGCAGGTCGATGATGCCGCGCACGATCGCAAAGCCGAGCATCACCATCGCCACCCCGCCGAAGCGGACCGCGGTGATGAAGATGAAGCCATTGCGCGCGCGGGCTTCGGCAAGCTCGCGTTCGGACTTGCTCATGGCAGGGTCTCCTCGAGAGCAGCGGCAAGGTCGGCGGCGGTCGCGACGACCTGCGCGGCGCCGCTTGCCAGCAGTTCCTCCGCGCCGTGATAACCCCAGCCGACCCCGATCGCGGCGACGCCGATGCTGCGGGCCATCATCATGTCGAAGCTGGTGTCGCCGATCATCACCGTCTCGCCGCGGCTCGCCCCCGCCTCGAACAGGGCGGCCTCGAGCATCGCGGGGTGCGGCTTGGAAGGGTGGCGGTCGGCGGTCTGGAGCGAGACGAACAGGTCGGCGATGCCGTGGGTGGCAAGGCAGGCGGCGAGGCCCCGGTCGGACTTGCCGGTCGCCACCGCGAGTTGCCAGCCGCCTGCGTGCAGATCGCGGAGCAGATCGGCGATCCCGTCGTAAAGCGGCTCGTCGAGCAGGCCCTCTTCGCGCCGCGCCCGAAAGCTGGTGCGGTAGAACTCGGTGACGGCACGGTTCTGCTCATCGCTGAGCGCGGGCGCGAGGCTGCGCACCGCGGCGGGCAGGCTCAGGCCGACGATCCGGCGCACCGCGTGATTGTCCGGCGCTGCGAGGCCGGCGCGGGTGAAGGCGCGCTCCATGGCCCAGCACACGTCGGCCTGCCCGTCGACCAGCGTACCGTCGCAGTCGAACACCGCAAGGCGGGTCATGATCCGATGTTCCGCACGAGATGGGCAAGGGCCCCATGTCCGGCCTTGTCCAGCCCCTCGGCGATCCGTGCGCGTTCGTCGGGCGTCTTGTTCTGGGAGAGCTTCAGGGTGGGGCGCCAGGCCAGCACCTCCATCTCGAACCCGACGATGCCGCGGAACAGCCCGCTCCAGACCTTCTGCGAGGATTCATCCGCGCGCCACGGCTCGCCCTCGAGCCGCTCCTCGTGCTTGAGGATCGCCGCGTGGAGGAATGCTTCGAGCCCCTCGTCGGCCATTTTCCTGACGCGCCCCTCGATCTCCAGCGCGATGTAATCCCAGGTCGGCACGGTGTCGCGATTGGCGTACCAGCGGGGGCTCACATAGGCGTCGGGGCCGTTGACCACGATCAGCGCGCTTGCTCCGTCGAGGTGGCGGGTGAGGCCATTGCCGCGCGCGAGATGGAACTGCACCGCCCCGTCGCCGGTGGAGAGTAGCGGGGTATGGGCGACCCGAGGCCCGTCCGGCGTGGCGGCGAAGACCATGCCGAAGCCGATCTCCCCGACCAGCGATTCCATCAGCGCCCGGTCATCGGTGCGGTAGAGCGGGTTGGGGTGCATCAGCGCCGCGGGCCTTTGGTGCCGCCCTTGAGTCCGGGGGCCTTGGCGGGGGTTCCTGCTTTGACGGGCTTGCCGGGCCTCGCCGGAGCCTTGCTCTTGGGCTTCGCCTTGCCTTGGGGCTTGGCCTTGGGCTTGCTCTGCGCGTTCGCGTCTCCCCGCGCCCGGCGGGGGGCACGGGCCTCCTTGCGCGCCTGCTTGAAGTGGCGGCGGGCCGCCTGCTTCTTTTCCTCGCCCGTCTTCTCGGGCGTCTCCTCGCGCAGCGGCATGGCGTCCGATAGCTTCTGGTCGAAGCCCAGCACTTCCATGCTCATCGCGAAGTGCGGCGGGAGCTCGGCGGTGACGTCGAGCTTGCCGCCGGAGCCTTCACCCGCCTTGGGTTCGGAAATGATCAAGCGGCGCGCATGCAAGTGCATCTTGCGGCTGACCGCGCCGGTCAGGAAGGCGTCCGGCCCGCCATACTTGCCGTCGCCCACGATCGGGTGACCGATCGCCGCCATGTGGACGCGCAGCTGGTGGGTGCGCCCGGTAAGCGGCTCGAGCTCAACCCAGGCGGCGCGTTGCCCGGCGCTGTCGACGACGCGGTAGCGGGTTTTGGCCGCCGCGCCGTTCTCCTCGTCGATATGCATCTTCTCGCCACCCGTGCCCGGCTGCTTGGCGAGGGGCGCGTCGATCACGCCTTCGGACAGTTGCGGATTGCCGACCACCAGCGCCCAATAGACCTTGCGCGCGCTACGGCTGGCGAACCGCTTGGAGAAGCTTGCAGCGCTCCCCGGGGTGCGGGCGATCAGGAGGACCCCGGAGGTGTCCTTGTCGAGCCGGTGGACGAGGCGCGGGCGGGGCGTCTTCTCGTCGGTGACGAAAGCGTCGAGCAGCCCGTCGACATGCTTGGTCGTCTTGCTCCCGCCCTGCGTGGCGAGGCCCGGAGGCTTGTTCAACACGATGGCGGACGGCGTCTCGCGGATCACCATGCCCTTGGCCTCTGCGATCTGTTCGGGGCTGAGCGTCCGGACGCGCGGTGCGGCTTTCTTCGTGGTCGGCGCATCCTCGCCGCCCGGCGGCACGCGCAGGACCTGACCCTGCTCCAGCCGATCCTCGGGCTTCACCCGCTTGCCGTCGACCCGGATCTGCCCGGTCCGCGCCCAGCGCGACACGGTCGCAAAGCCGATCTGCGGCAGGTTGCGCTTGAACCAGCGGTCGAGCCGGATGCCGTCGTCATCCTCGCTGACGGTGAACTGGCGGACGTTGTCGGTCGCGGTGGCGGGGGTCTCGCTCATGCGGCGGTACTCTGCGCGGCGACAAGGCCGACGATCACCGCCGCCATTCCGGCCGCGAGCGAGGCGGCGGCATAGCCCGCGGCAAGCCCGGGCTGTCCGCGGTGCAGCATGGTGACAAGCTCGGAAGAAAAGGCGCTGAAGGTGGTGAAGCCGCCCAGCAGGCCGACGCCGATCAGCAGCCGCGCGCTTTCGGCGGCCTGCTCGGAGAGGGTGCCGCGCGCGAACCAGCCGACCAGCGCGCCCATCGCGAGGCTGCCGGCGATGTTGACCGCCAGCGTTCCCCACGGGAAAGCGTTGCCCGGCCCGGCCAGCGCGCCGACCCAGCGCCCCACTTGATAGCGCAGCACCGAGCCCACTGCGCCGCCAAGGGCGACGTTGAGGCTTGCCATGAGGGGGGAGATTTCACCGGGCATCGCGCGGCCATAGCGAGGCCGGCGCGATCTGCCTAGCGCGCCCGCGCCGTGCGTGTGCAAGGACTTGCGCTCTGGCGGCTTGCCTTTGCGGCGGTGTTGGACTATCGGGGCGCGCATTCAAGGGCGGCTCCCGCTGGGAATCGCCCGCATTCCATTGGAAATTCATCGCGCATCCCCGCGCAGAATCACGGCGGGGCTCTGGCGTTCGAAAATGAGGTAGTCGTCGTTTATGCAAATCATGGTTCGCGATAACAATGTCGATCAGGCCCTGCGCGCGCTCAAGAAGAAGCTGCAGCGCGAGGGTGTTTATCGCGAAATGAAGCTGCGTCGCCACTACGA
>JAIYAM010000017.1 GCA_027489065.1 Erythrobacteraceae bacterium
ACCGCGATCAACCAGTACTGGCTGCACTACCGCGTGCTCGACAACTGGGGCCTCAAGAAGCTCGCGGCCTATGAACGCCACGAGAGCATCGAGGAGATGGAGCACGCCGACAAGCTGGCGGAGCGCATCCTGTTCCTCGAGGCGCTGCCCAATTTCCAGGCGATCCACCGGCTGAAGGTCGGCGAGACGGTCGAGGAAGTGCTGCGCGCCGATCTCGCGCTCGAACATGAGGCAATCCCGCTGCTGCGCGATGCCATCGAATATTGCGAAAGCGTCCGCGACTACGTGTCGCGCGACCTGTTTGCCTATATCCTGAAGAACGAGGAGGAGCACGTCGACTTCCTCGAGACCCAGTTCGAGCAGATCGACCGCATGGGCCTGCCAAATTATGTGCAGCTCCAGAGCGCGCCCGCGGGCGACAAGTGAGCCGCTAGGTAAAGGCCGCAGGGCTGATCAAAAAAGGGGCAGGGCCGTCAAGCGCGGTCCTGCCCCTTTTGCGTAGCGCGGATCGTTTCGCAGGCGCCTTAGCACGGACGCGCCAATCGGGCGGTTCCCGCGCCGGCATCGGCGGCTCCGGGCGGTGCCTAGTCCTTGGGCATCTGCGCGCCTTTGGCGGCGAGGCGCGTTTCCAGCAGGAAGAAGCCCAGGCCGAGCATCAGCAGCACCATCGTCAGCACCCAGAGAATGGCAATGACCGTGCCGATCTGCACGGTGATGTAGGCCGCGATGAACAGCAGGCCGATGACGAGGCTGATCATCACCGCCGCTGCGGTCGAGAACATGATTGCCCCCTGCATCAGCTTGCGCCGCCGCATCAGCCTGGAAAGCTCGCGCGCCTGCCTGGCGGTGCGCTGCTCCTCCATCTTTTCCTCGATGTTCTCGACCCGGCGGGCGATCCAGATCATCCGGCTCATGATCACGTTCATGATCGCCCCGATCGCGGACAGGAGGAAGGCCGGCGCAAGGCTCAGCTGCACCACCTGCTGCACGCGGGGGGTGGAGGCGGTGCGCTCGAGAATGTCGGCGGCAAAGGGCGTGTGCAGGACGGCGGCGAGGAGGTCGAGCGACATTACCCCTCCTTGGCGTAGGGGTTCTTGTTGGTCTTGAGCGTCACGCGCACCGGCACGGCATCGAAGCCGAGCTTGGCGCGGATGCCGTTGACGAGGTAGCGTTCATAGCTGGTCGGCAGCAGGTCGAGGCGGCTGCCGAAGATCACGAAGCGCGGCGGGCGGGTGCCGGCCTGGGTGATGTAGCGCAGCTTGATGCGCTTGCCGCCCGGTGCAGGCGGCGGGTTGGCTTCCAGCGCGTCGTCGAACCAGCGGTTGAGGGCCGAGGTCGACACGCGCTTCGACCACGCATCGCGCAGCTCGAAGGCCCCGCCGAGCATCTGGTCGAGGCCCTTGCCGGTTTTGGCGCTCACCGCGAACAGCGGAAGGCCGCGCACCTGCGCGAGCCCGTCATCGAGCGCGGCGCGGATGCCGTTGAACAGCTTGCTCGCGTCCTCGGCCACGTCCCACTTGTTGATCGCGATCATCAGCGCGCGGCCTTCTTCCAGCACAAGGCTGGCGATCTTGAGATCCTGATGCTCAAGGCCCTGGGTGGCATCGAGCAGCAGCACCACGACCTCGGCGAAGTCCACCGCACGGCGCGCATCGGCGACCGAGAGCTTCTCCAGCTTCTCGGTCACGTTCTTCTTCTTACGCATCCCGGCGGTGTCGATGAGGCGGATGTCGCGCTCTTCGCCCGATTTGGGATCGGTCCACATCCAGTCGATCGCGATCGAATCGCGGGTGATGCCCGCTTCCGGGCCGGTCAGCAGCCGGTCTTCGCCGAGCAGCCGGTTGATGAGCGTCGATTTGCCGGCATTGGGCCTGCCGACGATGGCGAGCTTGAGCGGGCCGGAGGGCCGATCCTCCTCGTCCATCGCGGCATATTCTGCGCGTTCGACGTCGTTCGCCTCTTCCCACTCCTCGGCCTTGGCGCCGATGATCGGCCACAGCCCGCCGAACAGGTCGGCGATGCCTTCGCCGTGCTCGGCCGACATCGCGAGCGGCTCGCCGAGGCCGAGCGCATAGGCTTCCATCGCCCCGCTCTCGCCCGCCTTGCCTTCGGCCTTGTTGGCGACGACCACGACCGGCACTTCCTGCTCGCGCAGATAGCGGGCGATTTCCTCGTCCAAGGGTGTGAGCCCGGCGCGCGCGTCGACGACGAACATCGCCGCGTCCGCGCCAGCAAGGCTGGCCTCGGTCTGCTTGCGCATCCGGCCCGGCAGACTGAGTTCGTCCTCGTCCTCCCACCCGGCGGTGTCGACCACGGTGAAGTGCAGCCCCGCAATGTTGGCATCGCCCATGCGGCGGTCGCGGGTCACCCCCGGCTGGTCATCGACGAGGGCGAGCTTCTTGCCCACCAGCCGGTTGAACAGCGTGGACTTGCCGACGTTGGGACGGCCGATGATGACGACTTCGGGCTTCTTGGGGAGGGACATATCCGGGCCCAAGTGGGCGCAAACGCCCGATTTGGCAACCCGGCTGGGGCGCAAGCCCCTCGCGCTAGTCCTTGCGGGCTACCGGCGGGTTCTCGCCGAGGTCCTCGTACCAGGCCTCGACCGGGCCGTTGAGCTTGATGGTCAGCGCCTGCCCCTTGCGGTCGACAGCCTTGCCGGCCTGCACCCGCACCCAGCCTTCGGAGATCGAATATTCCTCGATATCGGTGCGCACGCGGTCCTTGAACCGGATGCCGACCCCGCGCTGGAGCTTGTCCGCATCGAAGAACGGGCTGCGCGGATTGACCGACAGGTGATCGGGCGGAACGTCGGCGCCGGTGCCGGCACCGGTGGCCGCGCTGAGGGTCTCGGGGGCGAGTTCGGGGGTTTCGTCGGTCATGCCCGCGCCCTTAATGGCCAATCGGCGCGCCTTCAAGTTCGTTGGCAAGTTCCTTCGCAAGCGTGTTGCGCTTGCCCTTTTGGCTTGGGCCGGATAAGGGCGCTCGCTAATACGCGCGGGGAGCCCATGCTTCCCGCGCGGCTTCGTTCGGGCATGCGGGCGTGGCGAAATTGGTAGACGCGCCAGATTTAGGTTCTGGTATCGCAAGATGTGGGGGTTCGAGTCCCTTCGCCCGCACCAACTTCGCCCCGAACCAGCCCGGCCCACCGGATTTTTGGCAAGAAGGCTTCAGAACAGTCACCATGCAGACCCAGCAGACCGTCAACGAAGGGCTCAAGCGCGCCTACCTGATCACGATCCCGGCCGCCGAGCTTTCGGCGAAAATCGATGCCGAGATCAAGAAGGTTGCGCCGCAGGTGCGGATGCCCGGCTTCCGTCCCGGCAAGGTGCCCGCCAATCTCGTCAAGAAGATGCACGGCGAGGCGCTGCACGGGCAGGTGGTGAACGACACGATCCGCGAATCGGTCGACAAGCTGATGCGCGACGAGGCCCTGCGCCCCGCGATGCAGCCCGAGATCGGCCTCAACGAGGACTACGAGCAGGGCAAGGACGCCGCGATCACCGTCAGCCTCGAAGTGCTGCCGACGATCGACGCCCCGAGCATCGATGGCATCAAGCTGGAAAAGCTGGTGGTGCCGGTGACCGACGCCCAGATCGACGAGGCGCTCGGCAACATCGCCTCGCAGAACAAGAGCTACAAGGACGCCCCCAAGACCAAGAAGGCGGCCGAAGGCGACCAACTCATCATCGACTTCGTCGGCAAGCTCGATGGTGTCGAGTTCGAGGGCGGCAAGGCGGAAGACGCCGCGCTGGTGATCGGCTCGAACACCTTCATCCCCGGCTTCGAGGACCAGCTGGTGGGCGTGAAGACCGGTCAGGAAAAGACCATCACGGTCACCTTCCCGGCCGAGTACCAAGCCGAACATCTCGCAGGCAAGGAAGCGACCTTCGACATCACCGTGAAGGCGGTGAAGGTCGAAAGCGAGACCACGCTCGATGAAGACTTCGCCAAGAGCCTCGGCCTCGACAGCCTCGACAAGCTGCGCGAGATCATGAAGGCGCAGCTCGAGCAGCAGACCGCCGGTCTGACCCGCACCCAGATGAAGCGCGCGCTGCTCGATCAGCTCGCCGCGGGCCACAGCTTCGAAGTCCCTGGCACGATGGTCGAGGCCGAGTTCGCCCAGATCTGGCAGCAGCTCCAGCAGGAAGCCGCCAGTGAAGAGGATCCGGCCGCGGCCCTCAAGCAGATCGAGGACGAGAAGGACGAGTACAAGGCAATCGCCGAGCGCCGCGTGCGCCTCGGCCTGCTGCTTTCGGAAATCGGTCAGGCGAACGGCGTCGAGATCAGCCAGCAGGAAATGAGCATGCTCATCCAGCAGGCCGCGATGCAGTATCGCCCCGAGGATCGCGAGCGGTTCGTGCAGTACATCCAGTCCGAGCCGATGGCCGCCGCCCAGCTGCGCGCCCCGCTTTACGAGGACAAGGTCGTCGACTTCCTGTTCGACAAGGCCGAAGTCACCGAGCGTGAAGTGACCGTCGAGGAGCTTCAGGCCGCGATCGAGGCGGAAGAAGGTGCCGAAGCCGCACCGGCTCCGAAGAAGGCTCCTGCCAAGAAGAAGGCGCCGGCAAAGAAGGAAGCGGCTGCGGCTGAAGAAGCCCCTGCTGCTGAAACAGCGCCTGCCGAAGAGAAGCCCGCCAAGAAGGCTGCCGCCAAGAAGGCGCCCGCCAAGAAGGCCGAAGCTCCGGCTGAGGAAGCCGAGGCCAAGCCCGCCAAGAAGGCTCCGGCCAAGAAGGCGGCTGCCAAGAAGTAAGGCCCGCTCCCCCCGCACCCTTCCTACGGGGAGGGGCCGGGGCGGGGTGTCACTCCGGAAGCGGCTTATTCAGCCGGCTTCCACGGTGCGAATGTCGGCGCGGGCAGTGTGGCTGTCCGCGCTTTTTCGTAGGCGGCGCCGGCCTTCAGCACCTCGTGGTCCTGCCACTGGCCGCCCATGATGCTGAGGCCTACCGGCAGGTTCTCGACCGCGCCCATCGGCACGGTGATGTGCGGATAGCCCGCGATCGCGGCGAGATAGCCCGCACCGATCCCGCCGCCCGCCGAGGTGTCGCCATTGACGAGATCGGTGCTCCACGTCGGCCCGCGCGTGGGCGAGACGAGGAAGCTGACCTTGTTGTCGGCCAGCAGCTTGTCGATGCCCTCGGCCCGGGTCAGGCGCCGGAGGGTGGCAAGGTTCTTGGCATAGGCCGCCTCGTCGGTGGTCTTGAGCGCTTCTTCGAACAGGTCCTGCCCGAACCAGCGCATTTCCTTGTCGGCATTGGCGGTGTTGAAGGCGACAAGGTCGGCGAGGCTGCGCGGCCCGGCAGTGCCCGGCCGTCCGGCCAGATACTTGTCCATCTCGGTCCGCAGCTCGAAGAGTAGCACCGGGAGCGAGGCGCCCCACATCTCGCCCGGCGTCTTGTACTCGACGTCGACGAGTTCCGCGCCCGCGCGCCTGAGGTCGTCCAGCGCGGTCTCGAACAGCGCCTTCACGTCCGCGCGGCTGCCGACGGCGCTGCGCATCACACCGACGCGCACGCCCTTGAGCGAGGCCGTGTCGAGCCCGGCGGTGTAATCGGCCACGCGCGTGGCTTCGAGCGTCACGGGATCGGCCTTGTCCTCGCCCGCGATCGCGGTGAGCAGCAGCGCGGCGTCGTAGACGGTGCGGGTCATCGGCCCGGCGGTATCCTGCGTCGAGGAGATCGGCACCACGTGGGTGCGGCTGACGATGCCGACGCTCGGCTTGAAGCCGACCAGGCCGTTGACCGAGGCGGGGCAGGAAATCGAGCCGTTGGTCTCGCTTCCGATCGCGCCCCAGGCAAAGCCTGCCGCGATGGCCGCGCCGCTGCCGGAGGAGGAACCGCAGGTGTTGCGGTCGGTGGCGTAGGGGTTCTTCGTCAGCCCGCCCACGGCGCTCCACCCGCTGGTCGAATCGGACGAGCGGATGTTCGCCCATTCGGAGAGGTTGGTCTTGCCGAGCACCACGCCGCCGGCGCGGCGCAGGTTGGCGATCAGCGGCGCGTCGCGGCCGGTGGCATTGTTGGCCAGAGCGAGGCTGCCCGCCGTCGTGGGCCACTCGGCGGTTTCCACATTGTCCTTCACCAGCACGGTGCGGCCCTTGAGAATGCCGGCCGCCGCCGCCGCGCGCGCCTTGGCCGGAGCATCGGCGTCGTAAACGATAACCGAATTGATCTGCGGCCCGGCATCGTCGAGCGTCTCGATCCGCTGGATATAGGTCGCCGCCTCCTGTTCGGGTGTCGGAGCCGGGGCCGAAGCCGTCTGGGCGACGGCGGCGGTGGCGGTGGTGGCAAGGAGCAGGGCGAGGGCCGGACGGCCGAAGATGCGGGTTTTCATGGCGCGCAGGTTTGCCACGCTGGTTGCTGGCGGCAAGGGGCAAAACGACCGGGCGGGCAAGCCTTCCACATTGGCCTTCCACACCGGCAATTCACATGGACAAGGTAAACGCCCTTGAAATTGCCCCCCCGCGTCCGACATAGCCATTTCGCAACCATCAAGGGCAAGGGCACTCCATGATCGATCTGTTCGGCAACTCGCACGAAACCTACGGCACTCAGGGTCAGTTCACCCGTGACCCCTACACCGGGGCGCTGGTGCCGGTTGTCGTCGAGCAGACCAGCCGCGGCGAACGCAGCTTCGACATCTTCTCGCGCCTGCTGCGCGAACGCATCGTGTTCGTCACCGGCCAGATCGAGGACGGCATGGCCAGCCTCGTCACCGCGCAGCTCCTGTTCCTCGAAAGCGAGAACCCTTCCAAGCCGATCAGCATGTACATCAACTCGCCGGGCGGCGTGGTGACGGCCGGTCTCCAGATCTTCGACACCATGCAGTACATCAAGCCGCGCGTGTCGACCGTGTGCATGGGCCAGGCCGCCTCGATGGGCAGCTTCCTGCTGGCCGCCGGCGAGCCGGGCATGCGCATCGCGCTCCCCAATGCGCGGATCATGATCCACCAGCCTTCGGGCGGCGCGCGCGGGATGGCCTCGGACATCGAGATCCAGGCGCGCGAGATCCTGCGCATCCGCAGCCGCATGAACGACCTCTACGTGAAGTTCACCGGCCGCAGCCTCGAGGAAATCGAGAAGGCGATGGATCGCGACACCTTCCTCGAAGCCGAAGAAGCCAAGAACTTCGGCCTCGTCGACAAGGTGTTCGAGACCCGGCCCGAGAACGAGGAAACCGGCGTCGAGAGCGGTTCGGGCGGCGCGCCTGAGTAAGGCCCCGCCTGCACGCGCGCCGGCGATCAGCACCTGCACCGGCGCGGGACAGACTGCGACAATACGTGGTTTTCCTGCGCCTTTGCGCCGGGTGACACCATGGTAAGAGCACGAATTCACGCGCCATGTGTTGATTCATGCGGCGTGAGCGATACACTTGACGAATCCGTCCGAGACGTCTCGGCAGCTTGGGCAGCGGATTCGAGGACACAGGAATGACCAAATTGAGCGGATCCGACAGCAAGAGCACCCTCTACTGCAGCTTCTGCGGGAAGTCGCAGCACGAGGTGCGCAAGCTTATCGCCGGCCCCACCGTGTTCATCTGCGATGAATGCGTCGAGCTGTGCAACGACATCATCCGCGAGGAAACCAAGGCAGGGATCGCTGGCAAGAAGGACGGCGAGATCCCCACGCCGAT
>JAIYAM010000001.1 GCA_027489065.1 Erythrobacteraceae bacterium
CGGCTCGAAAGCGGCAAGAAGGAGCTGCATCTCGATAACGCCGCGATCGATACCGAGCGCCAGAAGCTGTGGGCGGCGATGGGCGAGCTGGAGCAGATGATCCACATCGCCAAGACGCTCGACGCCAAGCTCGAAGCCAAGGCGCTGGAGCTCGACAGCAGCGATCCGGCCAAGGCCAAGGCGCTGCGGGAGAGCGCGCTGTTCTATGTCCGCCAGCGCACGCAGGACCTGCTCACCCAGATGGCGGTGAGCGTGCAGGGCTACCTCGCGCTGGACCTCGTCAAGAAGAACAATGTCGAGCTGGTGAAGGGCGTGGACCGCGCTTCGACCACCACCGTCGGCGCGCTGCGCACCGCGGTGACCGTGGCGCAGGCGATGACCAACCAGCGGCTTGTGCTCGGCCAGATCACGTCGCTCAACAAGACCACCGCCGACATCATCGATTCGACCAGCACGCTCCTTCGCGAACAGACCGCGCAAATCCACGAGCAGGCCGCGTCGAGCACCATCCCGCTGGAGACGCTGCAACGCGCCTTCCAGAACATCTACGACACGATGGACGAGGTCGACGCCTTCAAGGTGCGTGCGCTGGATTCGATGAAGCAGACCGTCAACGTGCTGACCAGCGAGGTCGAGAAGTCCAAGGGCTATATCGCCCGCGCGGAAGGCCAAGCGCAGGCGCAGGCCAAGGTCGCGGCCAGCGGGCCTTCGCTGCTCGCGCTGGATAAATGATGGCAGACGCGACCCGCGAATCCGACCGCATCCTGCGCGAGGCCAAGCGGAGCCTCGCGGTGCAGCGCGACGGCGGGACGCACCGCCCTGCGCCGCGCGGGCAGAGCATCGGCAAGGCCTCCGCGCAAATGAAGCTCAAGAGCCTGCTGAAGCGGGTGCGCAATGTCGCGCTGGCCGTGGTGGCGATCTGGATCGGCGCGGGGATCTTCAGCGCGATCGTCGGCCCGCTCCTGTTCTGGGGCTTCATGGCGACCCTCGTCGCCACGGTGGTCGCGATCGGCGTGTTCGGGGTGCTCCCCAAGGTGAAGGTGCCGCAGCGCGCCGAACTCAAGCAGGGCAACCCGGCCCAGATGGTCGCGCGCACCGAAATCTGGCTCGAGGCGCAGCGCCCCGCCCTGCCACCGCCGGCGCAGGCGCTGATCGACCGGCTCGGGCTTCAACTCGATGCGCTCGGGCTGCAGCTGAAGGGGCTGGGCGACAACGAGCCGGCGATGGCGGAAGTGCGCGAGCTGGTCGGCGAATACATCCCCGAGACGATCGACAATTACCGCAAGATCCCCGCGCACCTTCGCAGCGAGGAATATGCCGGCAAGACCGCCGATGCGCGGCTGGTCGAAAGCTTGGAGAAGCTTTCGGGCGAGGTCGACCGCGTGACCCGGCGGCTGGCCGAAGGCGCGCTCGACGATCTCGCCATCAAGAGCCGCTACCTCGAATACCGCTACGGGGGCGCGGAAGCGCTGGAGGATGCGTCGGGTATGCCCGATACCGGCGTGCCGCTCCCCGACTTCTCGGCCATCCCTTCAAAGCAGGAACGCTGAGCCATGCGCGTTGCCCTTCCCCACACCCTCGGCAAGGAAGAAGTCCGCCGCCGGATGCACAAGCACGCCGACGAGATCGGCAGCTTCTTCCCGGCAGGCCTCGCGCGGGTCACCACCGGCTGGCCGAACGAGGACCGCATGACCATCACTGCCGAGGTGATGGGTCAGTCGATCCCCGGCGGCGTCGAGATCCAAGAGCACGAAGTGGTGATCGAAATGGACCTGCCGCTGCTGCTCAGCGTGATGAAGGGGCCTCTGGAAGCGGCGGTGAAGAAGGAAGCGGGACGCCTCCTCGCGCCCTAAGCGCACTGAGCCGCGCACTGAGCCGCGCGCCCTGCCGCGCAACCTTGTCGACCTGCCCCCGCTCCTTCGCTCCCGATTGCCACGGGCGCGACTCTGTGTCATATGATTTGGACACGACTTATGCCTAGTTTGCCTGACACGCGGGCCAAGCGCGTGATCGTCGGGCGGATCGGCTCACAAGCCGGTCAGGGCAGGAAGGACGGGTCGCATGGCACCGGTCATGGAGAAGACAGCAGCGCAGGAGAGCCTTCGCGGGCACCTCAGGACCGCCATCATGGCGGCGCACGAATTGCTCGATCACGCGATGCAGGCGGCGAGCGGCTGGCAAACCCGCGACGATTACGCCCGCTTCCTCAGCCTGCAACACGCCGCGCGCGCGCCGCTGGAGACGTGGCTGGCGGCCCATGCTCCCGCCGATCTGGTCCCGCCGTTGCAGACCAAGCTGATCGCGCGCGATTTGTCGGCGCTCGGGGCGTGTTTGCCCCCCGCCAGCCCCCCCTTTGACCCCCTCCAGACCCCCTCCAGACCCCGCCCAGACGGCGTGTTTCACGTGGAACATGCCGCGCTGGGGGCGGCCTGGGTGCTGGCCGGATCGGCCTTGGGCAACAAGGCGATCGCCAAGCAGGTGGCACGGATCGGCGGCGGGGACTGGCCGACCGCCTTCCTCGGCGACGATGCGATGATGGCCTTCTGGCAAGGCCTGCGCGCCCGCATCGAGCGCCCTGCCTCGCCTGCCGAAGCGGACGGCGCGACCCGCGCCGCCGAGGCCGTCTTTGCCCACTTCCTCGCCGTTGCTGATGGGGCGCAGGGGCTTGAAAAGGAAGCGGAAAGTCTCAAGGCATGAACCTCCACCACCGCGAGAAGACACTCTCCGAGTGTGATCGCGAGGCGATCCACCATATCGCCGCGGTGCAGAGCTTCGGGGGCCTGATCGCGGCTGACGCGGCCGGGAACATCGTCCACCTGTCGGCCAATGTGGCGCAGCTTCTCGGGTTTGGCGCGCTGCCGGAAACCGGCACGCCGCTCGAACAGGTGATCGCCCCGACCGCGCTCGCGAGCCTGCGGCAGGCGCTCGCCGCAGCATCCGGTCCGGACCTGATCGAGCGCCGCTTCGGTCTTGATTTCACTGGCGAAAATAGCCTCTTCGACTGCGCGGTCCACCACAGCGGGGGGCTTGCGATCATCGAGTTCGAGCCTCACGCCCGCAACGATTTCGCCGACCATGTCAGCATGATCGTCCCCGTCATCGCCAAGCTCGAAGCGGCGACCACCCTCACCGCGCTGTGCGACACCGCCGCGCGGCTGGTGCGGCAGATGACCGGCTACGACCGGGTGATGATCTACCGCTTCCACCCCGACGAAAGCGGCGAGGTGATCGCGGAGGACCGCCACGAGGATCTCGAGCCCTACAAGGGCCTGCGCTACCCCGCCGCCGATATCCCGCAGCAGGCGCGCGAGCTGTTTCGCCGCAACCGCTTCCGGATCATCGCCGACATGGCCGACACGGCCGTGCCGATCCTGCCCGCGCTGGGCCCCGAAGACGCACCGCTCGACCTGTCGATGAGCATGCTGCGCGCGCACTCCGAGATGCACCTCGTCTACATGCGCAACATGGGGGTCGGAGCATCGCTCGCCATCGCCATCGTGCGGCACGACCGCTTGTGGGGCATGATCTCGTGCCACCACCGGACGCCGAGGCTGCCGCCCTACTCGCTGCGCACCGTGGCCGAGCTCTTGAGCCAGACCTTCTCGCTGATGCTCGACCGCATTCTGGTGGCGCAGGCCGAGGCTCTGCGGGAACGCGCTAGGCAGCTCAACGACCGGCTGCTGCTGCGCATGGCGGGCGGCGTCGGCCTCGCTGCGAGCCTGCCGATGATCGAGGAGCTGCTGCGCGGCACCATCCAGCATGACGGCATCTCGCTGTTTGCGGGCGGCGAATATCGCGCCAGCGGCGATGCGCCCGAGGAGGAAGAGTTCCGCGCCATCGCGCCCTTGCTGGCGAGCACGCTGGGGGGCGCCACCCATTCCTCGACGCGGATTGCCGACCAGATCGCCGAGGCCAGCGCCTTTGCAGGGCGGGCGGCGGGCGCGCTGGTGCTGCCGCTGTCGCGCGGCACGCGGGATTCGCTGGTGCTGTGGCGTCGCCCTCTGGAACGCACCGTCACCTGGGCGGGCGATCCTGCCAAGGCCGTCGCCGCGCCGGGAGAACTGCTCCAGCCGCGCGCCAGTTTCGCGGCCTGGGCCGAGACCGTGCGCGGCCACAGCGCCGACTGGACGCCCGAGGAATGCGAGATCGCCGCGCGCCTGCGCCGCACGCTGATCGAGGTGATCCTGCGCATGAGCGAGGACCTCACCCGCGAGCGCGCCCGCGCGGCCGAGCAGCAGGACCTGCTGATCGCCGAGCTCAATCACCGGGTGCGCAACATCCTCGGGCTGATCCGGGCGCTTGTCGCGCAGTCGCAGGCCGATGCCATGTCGGTGCCGGGCTTTGCCGCGATCATCGGCGGGCGGATCGCCGCGCTGGCAACGGCGCATGACAACATCACCGCCAAGAACTGGGGCCCGGCGAGCCTCGCGCGCCTGATCGAGGCCGAGCTTGCGCCCTATGGCGGGACCGACCGGCCGCACCTCCGGCTGATCGGCGAGGACGTGCTGGTCGCGCCGGAGGCCTACACCATCCTCGCGCTGGTGGTGCACGAACTCGCGACCAATTCGGCCAAGTACGGCAGCCTCTCGGCGCGCGCCGGGACGGTCGAGGTAAGCCTTGCACGCACCGCTTTCGGCGATCTCGCGCTGGCATGGCGCGAGACGGGCGGGCCACCGGTCACCGCGCCCACGCGCCACGGCTTCGGATCGACGATCATCACCCGCTCGATCCCGCACGACCTCCACGGGGAGGCCGACGTGCGCTACCGGCTCGCCGGGCTCGAGGCCGATTTCCTGGTGCCGGCGCGCTATCTCGCCGCCACCGAGGCCGGCGCGGGCCGAGCCCCGCCGCCGCCGCCCACCGCCACCGAGGAAATCCGCCGCAACGCCGCGCTCCAGCCGGGGCGCGTGCTGGTGGTCGAGGACAGCATCATCATCGCGCTCGATACCGAGGAGAATCTGCGGCGCTTGGGGGTCGGCGAGGTGCATCTGGAAAGCTCGGTCGAAGGCGCGCTCGCCGCGATCGCCGCCGACCCGCCGGACTTCGCGATCATCGACTTCAACTTGGGCGGCGAAAGCTCCGAGCCGATTGCCGCGGCACTCCGCAAGGCGGGCGTGCGCTTCGTGCTGGCGACGGGCTATGCCGAAGGGGCGGGCAGTTTCGAGAGGCTCGGGGCAGAGGCGGTGCTGCGCAAGCCCTATGGCATGACCGAGATCGAGAAGCTGCTGGTCGGGGCGTGACCCCTGCCAGACCCCTCTTAGACCTGCCTTAGACCCCTGTCAGGCCCCTACCAGACCCCTTCCAGAATGGCTCAGCGGCGGTGTTTCACGTGAAACATGCCGCGCCGCCGTGTCTCACACCCCGCGGGTCAGCAAGGTCACTCCGGCAGCGCTGAAATCGAGGCTCGCCAGCCCCTCGGCGACCAGGCACTCCCCCGCCCCGGCCCGCGCCGAGCCGTCCTTCGCGGCAATCTCTCCCGCCAGCGGCAAGGCCAGCAGCGCGCCCTCATAGGCGGCGAGCGTCGCAGCATCGGGTGCGCCTTCGATCCGGTCGAGCCGGAAATGCGGCCCATCGACCAGCACCGTCCCGTCGGCGACCGAGCGGCGATGCTCGGCGGCGTAAGGCACGCCCTCGGCCACGGCCAGCGCACGCTCGAGATGGAGTTCGCGCGGGCGGCCATAGTCGTAAAGGCGGAAGGTGGTGTCGCTGGTCTGCTGCACCTCGACGAGGGCTAGCCCCGGCCCGATCGCATGGACCGTGCCGGCGGGCAGGTAGAAGAGATCGCCGGGGCGCGCCGGGTGCCAGGTGAGGAGCTGTTCGATCGTGCCGTCCCCCGCCGCAGCCGCGATCTCGGCGGGCGTCACCGCGCGCTCGAACCCGATCGCGAGCCGCGCGTCCTGTTCGGCGTCGAGCACCAGCCAGCACTCCTCCTTGCCCGCCTCGCCGGGGAGCGCACTCGCGTCGGAAGGGTGGACCTGCACCGAGAGCTTCTCCGAGGTGAACAGGTACTTCACCAGCACCTGCGGGACTTCGGGCGGCGGCTCGAACCAGATCTCGCCGATGCGTTCACCCGGAGGGGTAACGAAGGGCGCAGGCAGTGTGTCGCGGCCCCAGACCTTGGCGACCATCCGGGTCGGCAGGGCGCGCGCCATCACGGGGCGGAGGCTCCGGGCAGCTTGCCCACGGCTTGCGCGCCGGCGCGGGTGGTGACCAGCACCTCGCCGCCCGAGACGATCACGCAGACGCCCTCCAGCCCGACGACCGACACGCGCGGCCCATCCGTGATGGCAAGAACGTCGCGCGAGCCAGAGAGGTCGACGCTCCCGCGCACGACATTGCCGTCCTGGTCCGCCTCGCCCGCCAAGGCGTCGGCGAGCGCGGCCCAGTTGCCGATGTCGGACCAGCCCATGTCGGCCGGGACCATGGCCGCGCGGGCGGTGTTCTCCATGACGGCGTAGTCGATGGACTCGCCCGCGATGGCCGCAAAGGGCTCCGCCGCGGGGTGGAAGCGCGCACCATCCGTGCGCCCGCCTTCGACTGCCGCGCGCACGGCTGCGGCCATCTCGGGGCGGAAGGCTGCCAGTTCGGCGAGCAGGTGCCCGGCGCGGAAGGCGAAGATGCCGCCGTTCCAGCTGTAGTCACCGCTCGCGAGGTATTCCTGCGCCCGGGCAAGATCGGGCTTCTCGACGAACTGCCGGATCGCATAGCCCCCGGGAAGCGGCTCGCCGCGGCGCAGGTATCCGTAGCCGGTCTCGGGACGGTCGGCAGCGATGCCGAAGGAGACGAGGTAGTCCTCGCGCGCCAGAGCGGCGGCGGCAAAGGCGGCGGCGCGAAAAGCCTGGCGGTCGGCGACATGGTGATCGCTCGGGCAGACCAGCAGCACCGCATCCTCGGGGAGCAGCGCGGCGGCGAGCGCGATGGCGGGGGCGGTGTTCTTTGCGGCAGGCTCTATGACCAGCCGGGCGCCCGGCCGCTCGCCCAGTTGCGCGGTGACGAGCTCGGCATGGGCCGCGCCCGCGACGACGATCGGCGGGGCGAAATGTGCTTCGTCCGCGACACGCGCAAGCGCCTCCTCGAACAGGGTCTCGTCCCCCAGCAAGGGCAGGAACGGCTTGGGCAGCGCCTTCCGGCTCATCGGCCACAGCCGCGTCCCGCTGCCGCCGCACAAGATCACCGGATGGATTGCCGTCACGAAGCTTGATCCCCTACCCTTCCCGCGGGGCTATATCAGGGGCAAGCGGCGATGCCAGACCGAATTTGCGTGCGCTGCCGCGTCAGAACCACTGCTGGCGCCAATAAAAGGGTGCGGGCACAAGATTGCCGCCGGCATCGCGGGCCGGACGGAACCGGAGGCGGCGCTCGACCAGCTGGCAGGTGATACGGTCGGCCTCGGCGTCGGGGCTCGGCCGGACAACGCTGCAGTCGCGCGCGCGGCCATCGGTGCCGATGGTGACGCGCACGATTACCTGCGTGCCGCGGCGCGCGTCGCGGCCCCCGGGAGGGACGGGAAAGTCACGGGCGTTGTCGATGCTCCCCGAGACGAGCACGGGCTGGCTCGCCGTCCCGCCGCCGCGCCCGTTGCCGCCATTGCCGCTGCCGGTTCCGGTGCCGCTCCCCGCCGCCCCGGTCCCGTCTCCCGCAGCGGCCGCGCCCGAGAGGCTGGCGACCCCGGTCGAGGCGGCGCGCGGGGCGGGCGGGTCGCGCTTCACCCGCACGCGCGGCGGGGGGGCAGTGACGGGCTTGGCGACGGCGTCGCGCCCGGGCGCTCCTTGCGCACCCTGATCGGGTTCGGAGGGATTCTCCGGCGGCGTCGGCGGCGGAGCGGGCGGAGCTTCGATGCTGAAGGCGGAGACCACCTGCCGCTCGACGGCGTCCGTCATGTCGGGCGCCAGAGCGCGCGCGAGGCCATAGAGCGCGGCGAGGTGCGCAAGGAAGATGCCCGCCACCAGCGGCCAGCGGAGCCGCCGCGGCTGCGCGCCGAAGCCATCCTTGCGTGCCGCTGCCACAGGCCTGTTGCTCACCATCTGCTCCGATCCGGATGCACTTCTGCCCGCAATCCGCGAGCGCCCGCTATAACAGAGGCGCGGCAATTGGCGATGGAGCGCCCCGATCGAGCGCGCACTGGATCATGACCGGCACGGCGCGGAAGATCGCGGCGGTGCCGAAGCGGACCTCGCCTCCCTCGCGGACGCGCTGGCAGAGGGCGCACGCGCACGGCAGGCCGATCCTCGCGCCGAAGGTGACGCCGGCGCTCAGGGGCGCGGTTCAGGCGGATCTTCCAGCGCAGTCGGGCATGAGGCTGCACCTGACGCGGCGTCATCATCGGGTGGAGCGCAAACCCCATCCGGCGCCGACGGGACCACCCATGGGCCGAACGCGCGGGCCGCACCGCCCCTGATCGTGCGCCTTTCCGGCGCTCTACGGATCGCAGCCGGTCCGCTCGACAGCGCCAGCCTGCTTGCCGCGCTCTTGGGCGGCGCAGGCTACGCGCTGCTCGCCTGCCTCAGCCTGTGGCCTGCCCATGCCAGCGGCGAGGCTGCCCCGCTGTGGCTTCCCAACGCCTGTGCGGTTGCGCTGCTGCTGCGCGCCCGGCTCGGCAACGAACTGCCCTTCCTCCTCGCCTGCTTCACCGCGAGCCTCGCCGCCAACGCGGTACTCCAGCTCCCCGACCTCGTGGCGCTGCTCCAGGCCTTCGCCCACGTGGCGGAGATCGTCGTCGTTCTGGCCCTGACCCGCGCGCCCGGCCGCAGGGAGGCGGACATGACCCGGCTTGGCGACCTTGCCCGCTTCGTCTGGGCCGGCGGGCTTGTCGGCCCGCTGATCTCGGCGCTGCTCACCGCGCCGGCCGCCGGCGCAAGCCTCGGAGAGCTGCGCAATGCGATGCTGGCGTGGTTCCTGACCGACAGCATGGCGCTGGTGCTGATCGTGCCGACCGTGCTGCTGCTGGTCGACCGGTGGCGCGGCACCTTGGCGAACGCGCCCGGCCATCCGGCTGAACGCATCGTGCTGCTCGGCGGAGGGATGGTGTGCGCCTTCCTCGTGTTCCGGCAGGACCACGCGGCGATGCTGTTCCTGATCCAGCCGATCACCCTCCTCCACGCCTTCCGGCTCGGCAGCCTCGGCAGCGCGCTCCATGTCGCGGCGGTGGCGGTGGTGGCCGGCGCGATGACCTTCGCAGGCCAGGGTCCGATCGCGGCCGAGAGCCTCGGAGGTATTGCCCAGCTCCACCTGCTCCAGGCCTTCATCGCGGCGAATTTCCTGACGGGGCTGCCCGTCGCCGCGATCCTTGCCGGGCGCGACCGGATGGTGGCGCGGCTCGCGGTCGGCAAGCGCGAAGTCGACCTCCTCACCGAGAACATCAGCGATGCCATCCTGCGCTTCGATCGTCAGGGCATCTGCACCTACGCCTCACCCTCGGTGCGCGAGGTGCTGGGCTCGCCGCCCGAGAGCTTCATCGGCCGCCACGCCGCCGCCCGCCTCCATCCCGATGCGCGGGACCGCGCCGGGCAGGCGCTGACCCGGCTGCTCGACGGCTCCAGCGAGCGCGAGCGCGTAACCTATCGCCGCTTCGATGACGGGCCCGACGGGGGGCCTGTCTTCCTCGAAGCCGACTGCACGGTCGTCGCAAACCCCGCGACCGGCGCGCCCGAGGGCGTGATCGTCGCCGCCCGCGACGTGACCGAGCGGGTCGAGCTCGAGCTGCTGCTGACCCGCGCCCGCCGCTCCGCCGAGAACGCGGCGCGCGCCAAGTCGGAATTCCTCGCCAATATGAGCCACGAGATCCGCACGCCCATGAACGGCGTGCTGGGCTTCGCCGAACTGATGCTGCAGGGCGAGCTTGCTGCCGATCAGCGGCGCTTTGCCGAGCTGATCGTCCAGTCGGGCCGATCGATGATGATGCTGCTCAACGACGTGCTCGACCTTTCGAAGATCGAGAGCGGGCAGTTCGCGATCGACCGCGCGCCGGTCGATCTTGCCGGCTGCATCGGGGAGTGCGCGGCGCTGCACCGCCCGGCTGCGGAGCGCAAGGGCCTCGCCCTCGCCACCGCCTGGGAGGATGGCGCGGCGGCCGGCCAGCCCTGGCTGCTGACCGACGGCTTGCGGCTGCGGCAGATCCTGCTCAACCTGATCGGCAATGCGGTGAAATTCACCGAGCGCGGCGAGATCCGCATCATCACCAGCGTCGGCCAGAACGAGGTGCGGGTGACGGTTGCCGACAGCGGGATCGGGATCAGCCCGCTGCAGCTCGAAGCCATCTTCCACCCCTTCACCCAAGGGGAGAGCTCGACCGCCCGTTCCTATGGCGGGACCGGGCTCGGCCTGTCGATCAGCCGCCAGCTGGCGGGCCTGCTCGGCGGCCGGATCGAGGTCGAGAGCACGCCGGGGGAGGGCTCGCGCTTCACCCTGGTGCTGCCCGCAACGGTCGTGCCGCCCCGCCCCGACACCGCGCTTGATCCGCTGCCGGGCGATACCCTGCCGGCAGCCCAGCTCGTGCCCGAGCTGCTCGGCCCCTCGCGCATCCTGCTGGTGGAGGATCACGACATCAACCGCATCCTCGTCACCGAAATGCTCGAACGGTGCGGGCAGGAGGTCGCGTGCGCGCATGACGGCAACGAGGCCATAGCGATGGTGATCGATTCGATCATGCGCGGACGGCCCTATGATCTGGTGCTGATGGACGTGCAGATGCCCGATTGCGACGGGCTCGCCGCGACGCGCGCGATCCGTGCCGAGGGGATCGGGCCGGGGGTGCTGCCGATCATCGCGCTGACCGCCAATGCCTATCCCGAGGATGTCACCGCAGCGCGCGAGGCGGGGATGCAGGCGCATCTCGCCAAGCCGGTGGTCTTCGCGCAGCTCGCCCGCGCGCTGCAACGCTGGCTGCCGACCCGGATCGTCGAGGACGATCCGCCGTCCGCGCGCAGCACCGCCCTCGCCCGCTCGCCCCGGCTGGTGGCGCGCTGGCAGGCGCGGCGCGGCGACACGCTCGCCGCCGTGCGCAAGGCGCTGGGCGAAGGCTGGCTCGAGGAGGAGGATGCGGCAGGAGAGGCTTTCGCCGAGCGCCGCGCGGTCCTCACCCGCCTGCTCCACAAGCTCGCCGGGACTGCGGCGCTGTTCGACGAACCGGCGCTGGGGGAGGCGGCTGGCGCGCTGGAGCGGGCGCTGGCGGCGGGGCAGGATGCGGCAACCTGCACCGGGCTCGCGGCCCGTCTGCTTTCGGAGGCGGAAGAAACCCCGCCGCCGGCCCAGAACGCCCTCGCCGCACGCCCGTGACGTGCGAGGCCGACGCTGACGCACGGACCTGGAGCACGCCCCCAAACGCAAACGGCGGAGCCCGAAGGCCCCGCCGCTCATGTGTCCGGTTAGAACTGCTACGAATTAGAACTCGTAGCGGGCCCCGATCTGGACGCGCCACACCGAAGGCGCCGAGATGGTGTCGGGCACGCCCGACGCCGCGGTGAAGCCGGTGATCACGTAACGACCCTGTGCATCGTAGCTGCCGTCGACCAGGTCGACACGGCCATCGCTGCCGCCGAGCGTGCGAACCACATTACCTTCCGAGGAAAGCAGGTTGAGCACGTTCACCACATCGGCGAACAGCTCGACCCGGTCCTTCTTGATCCCGGTCAGCTTGCCGATGAACGGAAGCTCCTGGCTGATGCGCATGTCGAGATCGAACACCCACGGGTTGCGGCAGGTGTTGCGCGCGACCGTCTCACCGGGCGTGAAGTTGCAGTTGAGCTGCTGGCGACGACCGGTGGTGCCGATCGGAACGCCGTTCTGCAGCGCATCGAGGAACGCGGCCACCGCAGCCGGATCCGAACCGCCCGTCCGCACGCCTTGGGCGTTGAAGATTGCCGGAGCAATCCGCGGATCGTTGGGACCGGTCGGGATGTAGGCCAGGATGTTCTCTTCAGCCGAAGAGCTGCCGCGGAAGGTCGGCGTCGCATCGTCGAAGACGAGGCTGTACGGGCGGCCTTCCGAAGCACGGAAGAAGAAGCCGAAGCTGGTCTTGTAGTCCTCGATGAATTCTTCCTGGAAGGCCATCGAGAGCGTGAAGTTGTGACGGGTTTCGAAGCCCGACCGCGACACGCCCAGGTTCTGCGGATCGAAGGCCGCGGTGCCATCGAAGAACGAGCCGGCGGTGGCGTCACGCGCGTTCGGCGACTGCTGGCTGTCGGTGAAGGCGTAACCGAAGTTGACGTTCACGCTGCCGCCCTGGGTGAAGACACCCTCGCTGAAGCGCTTGGTCAGGATGACCGAGGCGTTGTGCGATTCGAAGCTCGGCCCGTTGGTGAGCTGCAGGAATTCCTGCAGCGTCGAGTTGGCCGAGTTGAAGCACGCCGGGGTCAGACCGGTCCACTGCGGGTTGTTCCCGCCCGTGCCGACCAGCTTTGCCGAGCAGCCCGCCTTCAGCGGATCGATCGGACGGTAGATCGGACGACCATCGAGGGTCCGCCCGTTCACGCCTTCACGCGTGTCGATCTGCTGCAGCAGGTCGACGACGGTCAGGGTGTCGTTGAAGCGGGTGTAGATGTAGTCGAGGTTCAGGCGCCAATTGCTGAAGAACCCGCTTTCGGCACCAACCGTGGTGGCAAGGCCGAGGTTCGCACGCACCGCGGTCGGAATGTCGAGGTTCGGATCGACAGTCTGCACGTTGCCGCCGCCCGCGCGGGCGATGGCTTCACCGGCAGCGCGCACGCACTGCGGAATTCCGGTGAACTGGCCCTGGGCGTTGAGGACGCTGATCTTGCCGCCCGGACCGCGGGTCAGCTGGCCGGGAGCACAGCTGCTGGTGTTGCCGGGACCGGAGGTGAAGCCGTCGTTCGAGAAGGCGTTCGAGAAGAACACCACCGGGTCGCCGCCCGAGAAAACGCCCACGCCGCCGGTCAGACGGGTGTTCGAGAAGAAGCCTTCATTCTCGAACTGGTAGGTCGCCGACAGACGCGGCAGGACCTGCGGGCTGAGCGACGAGAAGCCGGTCCGGTTCGAGAACCCGATGCGCTGCGCGAACAGGTTGTTCTGGTCGGGCGCGTCGCCGTCGAACAGCTGCACACGCACGCCGGCGTTGATCGAGAGCTGGTCGGTGGCCTGCCAGTCGTCCTGCGCGAAGAACGAGTAGATCGTGCGGGTGAAGGCAGCAGCCGAGTTGTTGACGTCGAAGCCGACGGGAACGTTGATGTCCGCACCGATGGTCTGGTTGCCCACCAGACGGTCGCTGTTGACGTTGGTGTTCGTGCCGCCCGCAATGAGGCCGTTCTCGAAGTCGTTGAGGTTGGCGAAATACAGCGTGCCGGTGGCATTCTGCAGGAACAGGTTGAAGGCTTCCAGCTTGTTGTATTCGGCGCCGATCTTGATGTTGTGACCGCTGCCTGCATCGATGTTCATGATGAAGCGGGCCTGATCGACCTTCGTGTCGAGCTGGTTCAGCGCGCGGCTGAAGCCCGGGCCCGAGAACAGCTGGCCGTTGCGACCGTTGGTGATCAGGCCGCTGGTCAGGTTCGGCGTGCCGACGATCAGGCGCGGGACGGGGTTGGCACCGTTCGCTTCGTCGAAGCCGACCGGACCCTGCACGTCACCAACGTCGGAACGGCTCACGCGCAGTTCGGTCGAGACCGAGTCCGACCACTGCGAGTAAAGCTGGGCCGAGTAGTAGTTGGAGATCGTGCCTTCGTCTTCGAACGAGTTGATGCCCGAGAAGGCCGCGCCCGAATCGTCCTCGATCTTGCTTTCGTCGAGGCGCTGGTAGGTCACCACAATGCGGTGATCATCGTTGATCTGGCCGTCGAGACGACCGAAGTAGCGCAGGCTGGTGTTCGGCAGCGACGAGGCGATCGGGCCGGTTTCCTGGCCATAAACGCGCTTCGCGATCTCGCGGAAGCGGTTGAACTCGTTCAGCGTCACGCCGAGTTCGGGGTTGCCGATCCCCGCGCCCGACGGCGAATCGAATGCGCCTTCGATCAGGTCGACCTGTTCATAGGCAAAGCTGAAGAACAGGCGATCCTTGATGATCGGACCCGAGAGGGTCGCGCCCCAGCGCTTTTCCTGACCGGCATTGACCGGCACGCGGCGGCCGTCGGCAAGCACGACCTCGTCGTTCTGCATGCCGCCGTCGAAGTAGGTGATGAAGGCCGAGCCCGAGAACTCGTTGCTGCCGGCCTTGGTGACGACGTTGATGAGACAGCCGGTGAAGTCCGAATATTCCACATCGAACGGCGCGAATTCGACCGAGGTCTGGTCGACCGCATCGAAGGGCAGGGGCAGCGAGTTGCGGGCGGCGAACGGCGTGCCGTTCAGGCCGAACACGTCCGCCTGCACGATGCCGTCGACGGTGAAGGTGTTGGCGCGGTCATTGCCGCCAAGGCACGAAATGCGGTCGAAGCCTTCGGTGCCGTTGAACTCGAGGCTGACGCGCGGGTCGATGCGGATGATGTCGCGGATGTCGCGGGTGATCGAGGGGAAGGCGCCGAGCTCGAGCGAGCCGAAAGCCTGGCCCGGACCGACCGCGACCTGAGCGACGCCGGCACGCGCGCCGGTGACGATGATGACGTTATCGGCGGCACCTGCCGCAGTCGGAGCCAGCGAGAAGCTGAAGCTCGTCGGACGGCCGAGCGCGGTGTAGACGTCCTGCACGGTCTGGCCTTCGAAGCCATCCGAGTTGGCGGTGACTTCGTAGGGGCCGCCCGGCGGAAGCGACGAGACGCGGAAGTTGCCCTGGCTGTCGGCGGTGGTGGTGCGAACCGCATTGGTGCTGGTGTTGGTCACCGTGACGATGGCGCCCGCGATCGGGTTGCCGGCTTCGTCGGTCACGCGACCTTCGACGTCGGTGACGATCTGCTGCGCGAAGGCCGGGGTGGCGATGGTGGTCGTCGCCGCGAGGCTGACGATGCTCGCCGCAAGGAGATACTTAAGCTTCATGGATGAGGCCCCTGAGTACGATGGAGAGAGACGAAACTGGTGTGACGCGGCCGTGGCTAGGCCCGAACGCTTGCGGCAAAGCGACTGTTCTGTGACATCTTGATGAAATGCCCTGCCCCTGCGCGGCGTTTCATTAATGCGACAACTTTCTGACGCCAGAAAAGTCTCGCATTTGCGCGACTTCGCCCGCGATGTGTTGCATCGCAGCAACGCCGTCGCCAATTTTCTTTCGGCAGATCAATGGGGGCGAAAAACGCCGATCAGGCGAGATTGATCTCGCGCAGGCGCTGCATGAGGAAATCATGCGCAGTGATCGGCGGAGCGGGGGGATTCGCGGCGTCGGATTCGATGCATTCGGGCAGCGGTTCGATCAGGAAATCGGGCCGGAAGTGGAGGAAGAACGGCATCGAATAGCGCGCCCGCCGCGCCGCCTCTCCGCGCGGATTGACGACCCGGTGGGTGGTCGAGCGCAGCCGCCCGTTGGTCTGCCGGTCGAGCATGTCGCCGATATTGATCACCAGCGCGCCCTCGGCGGCCGGAATCGGCAGCCATTCGCCCTGCTTGGTGAGCAGTTCGAGCCCCGCTTCCTCGGCGCCGAGCAGCAGGGTGATGGTGTTGATGTCCTCGTGCCCCGCCGCGCGCACCGCGCCTTCCGGCGCACCTTCGGCCAGCGGCGGATAGTGGAGCAGGCGCATCACCGAATTGCCGTCCTTGACGCTGTCAGCGAAGAAATCGCGCGGGCGGCCGAGGTGCAGCGCGATCGCCTCAAGCACGCGGGCGCCGGCCGTCTCGAAGGCGCTGAACAGCGCGCTCATCGTCTCGCGGAAGCCCTCGACCTCGGCCGGCCAGACGTTGGGGGCCATGAATTCCTCGAGCGGGTGGCCCTCCGGCAGCGAGCGGCCGACATGCCAGAACTCCTTGAGGTCAAACACCTCGGCGTCCTTGGCCTTCTCGGTGCCGAACGGCGTGTAGCCGCGCGCGCCGCCATTGCCCTCGATCTTGTAGGCGCGCTTCACCGCGTCGGGCAGCGCGAAAAAGGCTTTCGAGACGCGCTCCGCCTCGTCGATCAGGTCCTGCGGGATGCCGTGATCGCGGACCACGGCAAAGCCGTATTCGCCGAAGCTGCGCCCCAATTCATCGGCGATGGTTTCGAGCGGCTGGGCGAGGCTGACGGAAGCGATATTGATCATGCGCGGCCCTTACACCCGGCCTTGCGCGCCTGCCAATAGCCTAGAGCGGCAGGAACAGGCTGGCGAGCGCCGCGCTCATCAGGTTCGCAAGGCTCCCCGCGGCGAGCGCCTTGAGGCCGAGCCGCGCGATCACCGGGCGCTGGTTGGGGGCAAGCCCGCCGGTCACCGCCATCTGGATCGCGATCGACGAGAAATTGGCGAAACCGCACAGGGCAAAGGTGACGATCGCCCGGCTGCGCGCGGTCAGCTCGCCGGCCTGCATCTTGCCCAGATCGATGAAGGCGACGAATTCGTTGAGCACGATCTTGGTGCCGAACAGGCCGCCGGCAATCTGCGCCTGGTCCCAGTCGGAAATGCCGATCAGGAACATCACCGGCGCGAAGAGGTAGCCGAGCAGCTTCTGGAAGCTGATGCCCTCCAGCCACATGGCGAAGGCCGGGTCGAGCGGCGCACCGGCGCGGTCCGCGATGTTGACGATGCCTGCGCCGATCCCGGCGAGCATCCCGTTCGCCAGCGCCACCAGCGCGACGAACACCATCACCATCGCGCCCACCGCGACTGCCAGCTTGACCCCGGTCTGCGTCCCTTGCGCGGCGGCCTCGATGATGTTGGCGGGGCGCTGGCCTTCCTCGAAGGTTTCCGCCGCGCTCACCTCGTCGGCCTTGCCGCCGCCCTCGACCAGCGAGGCCGGGCCGAGCGCGCTGATCCGCGCCTGGGGGAGTTCGACCTCCTCGCCGTTCTCGTCATACATGACGACGCGGGTCGATTCGGCGAGGGACTGGGTCTTGCGCGCACGGGCGACCGCGGCCACGCCTATGGTGCTGTCATAGCCGACCACCTTCTGCGGCTCGTCGGGCATCATGATCTTGGCCATAAGGATCCCGCCCGGGGCCGACATGAAGGCGGCGGCGAGCAGAAAGGGCACGGCATCGGTGCCGATGAAGCTTGCATAGGCGGCAAGGATCGTCCCCGCGACGCCTGCCATGCCGACCGTCATCAGCGTGAACAGGCCCGACGGGCTGAGCGCCGCCAGATAGGGGCGCACCACAAGCGGGCTTTCCGACTGGCCGACGAAGATGTTCGCCGCCGCGCCCAGCGCCTCGACCTTGCTGATCCCGGTGATCCAGCCGATCGCTCCGCCCACCCAGCGCACCAGGCGCTGCATGATGCCGAGGTGGTAGAGGATCGAGACGATCGCGGCGAAGAACACGATCACCGGCAGCGCGGCGATCACGAAGGTGTTGGCGAAGGGGTTCGTCTCCATCGGCCCGAACACCGAGGTGATGCCGATCTTGGAAAAATCGAGCAGCGCGATCACCCCGCTCGACAGCCCGCCGATCACCGCCACGCCCGCATCGGTGCGCAGCACGATCAGCGCGGTCACCGCTTGGAGCGCGAAGGCCGATCCGACCACGCGCAGGTTGATCCTTCTGCGCGCAGAGGACAGCGCGACGGCAATGCCGAGGATGGCGACCACGCCTGCGAGGCTCAGCAGGATGGACGTGATACTTGCGTTCACGGCGGCGAATGTCCCTTGAAGGCTGTTTGCGATCCCGACCATGCGCGCAAACACCCCGTCTTGCACACGGCACGTGTGGGCGTGGCAGTTTGCGATCGGACTTGCAAGCCGGATGCGCGGGCGCTCGTCGCAAAGCAGGGGAACCGCCGGTGACAGGACTCGCAGGCGCGCTTTTCTTTTGCCTGCGCGCTGGCTAGCACCTTGGGCGATGGAAACACCCGCCCCCGCCAGCCCCGCCCCGACCGCTCCTGCCGCGGCCATATCGATGCCGCTCGCGATGTTCGTCTTCACGCTGCTCTACGGCGGCATGACGGTGCTCGCCGGGGTGCTCGCCTTCAAGCAGGTGCAGCTGTGGCCGACGAGCCTCGCGGTGGAGAGCGGGATCTTCCCCTTCCTGATGCTGGTGGTGATCTCGAGCACGCTCTCCCAGCTCTACGGACGCGAGGCGGCCAAGCGGATCGTGTGGTGGGGTTTCTTCCCGCTCGGACTTTCGGCGCTGCTGATGCAGCTGGTGCTGGCGCTGCCCGCCTCCTCCGAGATGCTCGCCTTCCGGCCCGAGGACCTCGCCGCCTTCGAGCGGGTGCACCAGTCGACATGGCGGGTGTGGATGGCGGGCCCTGCGTCCTACATCACCTCGCTGCTGCTCAACATCTGGATCTTCGACCGGCTGCGCGGGAGCGGCGGGAACGATGGCACGATCGGCCTGATGGTGCGCGGCGCGATCGCGTCTGCCTTGTCGCAAGCGGTCGATTCGGTGATCTTCATCACGCTGGCCTTCTACGGCGAGTTCGACATCACCGACCTGATGATCGGGCAGGTGCTCGCCAAGGTGGTGCTGTCGCTGGTGCTGGTGCCGTTCCTGATCACCGGCGGGGTGAGGGCGGCGGCGTGGCTCGACGCGCGCCCCTCCAAGGGCTGACCCCACCCGCCCGGCGTTCGGCCGGCACATCCCGGCGTCCTTCATGGATCATTCCCCGCTCCGGCCGATTGCCCGGATACAGGAGCGAGGAGAAACGACCATGCTGCAATCCATTCTGATGGGTCTCGTCGGAGGCCAGAGAGCCATGACACCGCTGGCGACCGTCGCGGTCGCGGCCGCGCGCGGGGAGCTGCGGCACGACAGCGGCCTGGCCCGTCTGCTCGGCCACCCGCTTGTCGCGGCAGGCGCGGTCGCGCTGGCCGTGGCCGAGATCGCGGGCGACAAGCTCAAGTCGGCGCCCGACCGGGTCGTGCCGGTGGGCCTTGCGGCGCGCTTCGTCACCTCCGCCATCGCCGGCGCGGCGCTGGCCCCGTCGCGCCAGCGCAAAGCCGCCGCCGTCGCCGCAGGGATCACCGCTCTGGCCGCGTCATGGGTCGGCTGGCGCGCCCGCTGCGCGGCGATGGAACGGCATGGACAGGCAACGACCGGCGCTGCCGAGGACTTGGCCGTGCTCGGCTCGGCGGCGGCGATCGTGCGGATGGGGTGACCGCGCTCGAGTAGCGAGCGGTAGCGCAACAAGAACGCGCTCAGGCAGCGAAGCGGTAGCGCGCAAGGAAATGGTGGACCCGTCGGGGCTCGAACCCGAGACCTACAGATTAAAAGTCCGTTGCTCTACCAACTGAGCTACGGGTCCACGCTGATGGCTTTGGCGGCGCGCGCCGCAAGCGGGGGTCACCTAGGCAGGGGGCGCGGGCGGGTCAAGCGGGCTTGGGCCTGTATCAGGGTCAACCCGCTGCGCGGATCGCGCCAGCCGGGGGCTATGTCCACAGCGGGGTTGAGGACGAAGTCGCGCTTGGCAAAGGCGGGGTGGGGGATGGTGAGGCCCGCTGATCGCCACTCCCCGCCGCTCCACAGGATGATGTCGCAATCGAGCACCCGGTCGCCCCAGCGCTGCCCGCGGCGGCGGCCGAATTCGCGCTCCATGCGCTTGAGGGCTGCAAGGAGCGACGGCGGCGCAAGCTCGCTTTCGAGCACCAGCGCGGCGTTGGCGAAGCGGCGGCAGGCGGCGCCCATCGGCGCGGTCGCGATCACCTTGGAGCGGGCGGTCACCGTGCCGAGCGAGGCGCATTCCTCCATCGCGGCGCACAGCACATCCTGAGGCGGGCCGTAGCGGTGGTGCCGCCGGTTGCTCCCCAGCGCGACGAGGTAGGTGCTGCTCAAGAGGCTCAGATGTCTTGCGCGATCCGCCCGTAAAGCTGCGGGCGGCGGTCGCGGAAGAAGCCCATCCCGGCCCGGTGCTTGGCCGCGCGGGCTAGATCGAGCCGGGCGATCAGCACGCCGGTCTCCTCCTTGCCGAACAGGGCAAGGTCGTCGCCCCACTCGTCGGAAATGAAGGAGTGGCCGTAGAAGCTCTGCGCACGATCCTCCGGCCCCTCGTGGCCGATGCGGTTGGACGCCACCACCGGCATGCAGTTCGACACCGAATGCCCGATCATCGCGCGGCGCCACATGCGGCTGGTGTCGAGGTCCGCGTCATAGGGCTCGGAGCCGATCGCGGTGGGATAGAGCAACACCTCGGCGCCCATCAGCGCCATGACGCGCGCGCATTCGGGGTACCACTGGTCCCAGCAGATGCCGACGCCGACCTTCACCAATGCCCCGTCCTCGCCCGCGACGTCCCACACCTTGAAGCCGTCATTGCCGGGGCGGAAATAGTACTTTTCCTCGTAGCCTGGGCCATCCGGGATGTGGCTCTTGCGGTAGGTGCCCATGATTGCCCCATCGGGGCCGATCATCGCGAGGGTGTTGTAATAGTGGTGCCCGTCACGCTCGAAGAAGCTGGTGGGGATCGTCACCTGCAGCTTCGCGGCGAGGGCCTGCATCGCGATCACGCTGGGGTGTTCGGCGGTGGGGCGGGCGAGGGCGAACAGCGCCTCGTCCTCCTCGCGGCAGAAATATTCGCCGCTGAACAGCTCAGGCGGCAGGATCAGCTGCGCGCCCCTGGCAGCCGCCTCCTCGACCAGCGCGGCGACCGCGGCGATGTTGGCGGCCTCGTCCGGGGAGCCGAGGGCAAGCTGAAGGGCGGCGACGGTGATGGCGGTCATGCCGCCGCCCCTACAGCGATTCGCGGCGGGGGGGAACCTCTGCGGCCCCCTCCCGCGCGGCGCTTACTTCGCCTTCTTGAACAGCAGGGTCATCCGGTCGCTCTCGCCCAGACCCTTGAGGTCATCGCGCTTCGTCGCGAGCACCGGGGGCATTTCCCACACGCCTTCCTTGTGATCGGCGGTGTCCTTGGGATTTGCGAGGATCTCGCTGCTGCCGACCAGCTCGAAGCCCATCACGCGCATGAAGTCGATCACGTCCTTCTCGCGCAGGTAGCCCTTGGTGCCGTTGGCATAGGACCACGGCGCATCGGCCTTGGCGCGGTGCTGTTCGATGCCGAGCAACCCGTCGTCCTTGAGCAAATCGCGCATCGCCCGGAACTCGGTGTCGGCGACCCCGCCGCGCAGCATGTTGTGCATCGCGCGCATCACGAGGATGCGGTCGAAGGTGCCCTTCTGGCCTTCGAGATTGTCGAGCGTGATGGCGCTGAACTTCTCGGCCGGAAGCCCCGTAGCGGTCGCGACGTCCTTGGCGTAACCCGCCGCCTGGTCGCGCACCCGCTGCTGGCGGGCGGGATCGGGGGTGGCGGTCAGCGGGTTCGCGTAAAGCCCGACCAGCTGGCCCTCGCCGCCCAGATAATGCCCGAGCAGGCGCGAATACCACTCGCCGCCGGGCGCATATTCGCCGACCTTCATCTCCGGGCCGACATGGAAGAAGGCGAGCGTTTCGGCGGGCTTGCGGAACTGGTCACGCAGCCGGTCTTCCTTGCGGGTCGGATGATTGATCGCGCCCGACAGCGCCTCGCCGTGCATCTTCATGAAATGCGCGGTGTCCTTGATGTGCGCCTCGTCGGCATCGGCACCCGTCATGGCATGGCCCGCATGTCCGGCATGCTGGGCCGCCAGAGGTGCGGCGAGCGCAAATCCGCTGACAGCGGTCAGGGCAAGGATCAGCTTGTTCATCGTGTAACTCTCCCGGGAAAATCGAAGGAACCTGTCTAGGGCCTCAAGCAGCGAAGCGGTAGGCCGCAAAAAACATGGCAATCACAGGTCGCTGGACTATCTTTGGCACAAAGCAACGGAGATTTCGATGAGCGACTTGGATACGGCGATCATTGCCGGTGGCTGCTTCTGGTGCACCGAGGCGGTATTCCGCGACGTCATCGGCGTGAAAAGCGTCGAGAGCGGCTATATCGGCGGCACGAAGGCCAACCCCACCTACAAGGAAGTCTGCACCGGACACACCGGCCACGCCGAGGCGATCCGCGTGACCTTCGACCCCGACGTCATCAGCCTGAGCCAAGTCTATGACGTGTTCCTCGGCACGCATGATCCGACGCAGCTCAACCGTCAGGGCGGCGATGTCGGCACGCAATACCGCTCGGCGATCTTCCCGCTCTCCGACTTTCAGGGCGAGGAAGCGCACGCCGCGATCGACCGCTGGAACGCCGATAACGGCAAGCAGGCGGTCACCACCATCGAAGGCCTGTCGGGCGGCGAACAGACCGCGCCGTGGTACCCGGCCGAGGACTACCACCAGGAATACTGGGACAGCCAGGGCCAGAGCAACCCCTACTGCCTCGCGGTGATTCCGCCCAAGCTGATGAAGCTGCGCAAGAGCTTCCAGAAGTACGTGAAGGACTGAGGCAAAGCCCAATCCGTCTTCCCGGCCCCCGTGCCGGGTCCCGGTTTCTTGTGTGCGTGCCCGCCTCCGCGGGCACGTCCTCGCTGCGTTTCGCGCATTCTGCGCGAGCAGCTGCGGGCGGGCGGTCGCCCTTGCGGCCCGTCCGTTGGCGGGCCGGTGTCTCCGCTCCGCAGCAAGGCGGTTAGAGCTTAACCCATCGCGCCACGAAGAACCCGTCGAGCCCGCCCTGCTCGGCCAGCATCCCCGGATGGGTGCGCAGCCAGCCCTCGGCGGTGGGCGCGAGGCCTGCGGGGAGTTCTTCTGATGTGACCGGAACCGGCGCGAGGCCCAGGGTCTCGTCCGCCCACGCCGCCTGCTCCTCGCCTTCCTCCACCTCCAGCGAGCACACCGCATAGACCAGCGTGCCACCGGGGTTCAGCCACTCCGCCGCCTTGGCGAGGAGGGCGCGCTGCAATTCGACCGTCTCGGCGATCTGGCCCTTGCCAATGCGGTGGAGCACATCCGGGTGGCGGCGGCAGGTGCCGCTGGCCGAGCAGGGCGCGTCTATCAGGATCGCGTCGAAGCGGTGCTTGGGCTCCCACGTCAGCGCGTCGGCGCGGACGGGCGAGGCCTTGAGGCCGGTGCGCTTGAGGTTGTCCTTGAGCAGCTCCAGCCGGCGCTTGGAGCTGTCGAGCGCGGTGACCTTCCACCCTGCCGCGGCCAGCTGCATCGTCTTGCCGCCGGGCGCGGCGCACAGGTCGAGCGCGTGGCGGCCCTCACCTGCGCCGAGCAGGCGCGCAGGCAGCGAGGCGGCCAAGTCCTGCACCCACCAGTCGCCGGCCTTGTAATCGGCCAGCGTCTCCACCTGCGCGCCGCGCGGCAGGCGGACATGGCCGGGCGCAAGGCTGACGCCGCCCATGCGCACGGCGCGGGGCTCGGTCTCGGCGACATCCTTCAGGGCAAGGTCGAGCTCGGGCGGGAAGACGAGGCCGGGCGCAATGGCGGCGGCCTTGTCGGCACCCCAGCGGGCGACCACGCGCTCGGGCAGGGTCGGGACGGCAGGTAATAGCCCCTCCCGCTCGCGGGAGGGGTTGGGGTGGGCATGTTCGGGAGCACCGAGCTCTTGCCCACCCCCTGCCCCTCCCGCAGGCGGGAGGGGAGTTTCAGCGCGCTTCACCAGCGCGGAAAACACCCCGTGGGCGAGCCTCCTCGGCCCGCCGGCGAGCAGCGGCAACCCGGTCGCGATCACTGCATGGGGCGGGGTCTCCAGCCGGAGCGCCTGGGCGAGCATCATCCGCAGCACGATCCGCACCTTGGCATCGTCGGGCAGCTTCTGCTTGGTCGCGCTGTCGATCAGCGCATCGAGATCGGTCATCCAGCGCAGGGTCTCGCCGGCGATGGCGCGGGCCAGCGCACGGTCGGGCGCCTTGCGGACATCGCCCAATGCGGCGGTCTCGGCCTGCTCGAGCGTCTCGCCGCGGCGCAGAACGGCATCGAGGAGGCGAAGCGCGGCGCGGCGCACGGGGAATCCGGGGGGCTGAGGCATCGGCGGCTCATACCAGTATTGAAACCAAGTGCCAGCGTGGGCATTTGCAACCCATGACCCAGGAAAAGTCCGAAGCCGCCAAGAACTTCAAGAAGCCCGCCCACTGGACCAACGACCCGGTGCCGGTGCCCAAGGTCGTCGCTTCCGAAGAAAAGCTGAGCCCGACGCGCTATGGCGATTGGGAGAAGGCCGGGATCGCCATCGACTTTTGAGCGGGGTTCGCGGGGTCCAGAGTCGGTCCAGACCCTGTCCAGACCCCTGTTAGACCCCTGTTAGACCCTACCTAGACCCCCGCCAAAACGCTGTTTCACGTGAAACATGCGGTTGTCAGAGCGGCGTGAATGTCACCTTCAACCCGTCCTTGGGCTGCGGGATCGGCCAGTCCTGCCAATCGGGATTGTAGCCCTCGGCCGCCTCGATCCGGTAACGCTGGAGCAGCTGGGCGAGCAGGATCTTGACCTGCATGTAGGCGAAGTGGAGCCCGAGGCACATGTGCGCGCCCCCGCCGAAGGGCACCCAGGCATATTTGTGCCGCGCCTTCACAGCCTCGGGCGTGAAGCGCATCGGATTGAAAGAATGCGGGTTTTCCCAGTATTCTTCCGAGTGGTGGGTCCAGTGGATGTTGATCCCGACCATCGCGCCAGCGGGAATGCGGTAGCCGCCATATTCGAATTCCCGCAGCGCCCGGCGCGGCATCGAGGGCACCGGCGGGATCATCCTGAGCGATTCCTTGAACGCCATTTCGGTGAGATCGAGCTTCGCAAGGTCGTCGTAATCGAGCGGGCGCGGGTTGCCGTCGCCGTCCGGACCTCCGGTAACCGCAAGAATTTCCTCGCGAAGTTTCTCCTGCCACTCAGGATTGGTGGCGAGGTGATAGATCAGCGAGGTCGCCGAGGAGGTGATGGTGTCGTGCGCCGCCATCATCAGGAAGTTCATGTGATCGACCACCTCGTCGACCGGGAGTAGGGAACCGTCCTCGCGGGTGGCGGTGGCGAACTGGCTGAACATGTCCTGCCCGCCCCCTTCGGCACGGCGGCGCAGGGTCTCGGCGGTAAAGTAATCAACGAGATAGGCGCGCCCGTCGACGCCCTTCTTCATGCGGGTAAAGGGCAGCGGACGGCGCACCGGCGCGACCGAGGCCTGCACCATGTCGACGAAAGCCTCGTTGATCTTGTCGGCTTCAGGTCCCCACGGCAGGCCGATGAAGCTGTCCGCGGCAAGGTCGAGCGTGAGCTTCTTGATCGCCGGGTAGAACTCCTTCGGCCCCGCCCAGCCGGCCACTTCACGCGCGATCCCGCGGTTCAGCGCGCCCGAATAGTGGCGCATCGGCTCGGGCTTGAAGGCGATGGAAAGTGCCCTGCGATCAATGCGATGGTGCTCGAAATCGATCAGCATCAGCCCCCGCGGGAAGAGCTGGTCGAGCACCGGGCCCCAGCCCTGCTCGGACGAGAAGATCTTGTCCTTATTGAACAAAAGCAGCTCGTTCGCCTCGGCACCGATCAGCGCCACCTGCCAGCCGCCGAAGGCGCGGTTCTTGTAGACCTTGCCGTGCCGCCGGATCATCCGCTCGGCGAAGGCATGCGGGTCGGCGAGCATGGTGAAGGTGTTGCCGACCACCGGCCAGCCCGCATCGCCCGGAATGTGCGCAAGATCGGCCTCGGTGAGGCGCAGCTCGCTCCAGTGGCGAGGCGCGCCTGCAGGGGCGGTATCAGCGGAACGCGGGGCTTCGGCGAGGGTGGCCATGGGGGTCCTGATGCTCCGGTATGGGTTCGGATTCGCTACTGACTCTGATGTAAATACGCGCGCCGGTCAATCCGGCCCGAGGCTCAAATCCAGCCGGCAAGCTCGCGCCGCAACATCGCGTCGATCATGGCGAGGCCGTGGTCCGAGGTGTTGAGGCAATCGAGCACCGCATAGTCCTCGCCCCCGTGCTCCAGAAATTCGTCGCGGCCTTCCAGGGCCAATTCCTCGAGCGTTTCGACGCAGTCCGCTGCAAAGCCTGGCGCGGCGACCACCAGTCGCTTGGTGCCCTTGTCACCCTCGGCCATGAGCGTCGCGTCGGTCGAAGGCTCTAGCCATGCGGCCGGGCCGAAGCGCGACTGGAAGGTGGTCTCGAAACGCACGCCTGCGAACTGCCGGCGCGTCGCCAGCTCCTCGCGAAGAAGCCGCGCGGTCTTCGAGCAGTGGCAGTAATAGGGATCGCCCTTCTCGAGCGTCTGCTGCGGCATCCCGTGGAAGCTCAGCAGCATGACTTCGGGCGTGAAGGTCAGCGCCTCGACCTGCCGGGTGAGGTCGTCGGCGAGCGCGGCGATATAGGTCGGTTCGTCATGGTAGGGCGGCACGAAGCGCAAGGCCGGTTGCCAGCGCATCTTCTTCAGCACCCGCGCGACCTCATCGAACACGGTCGCGGTCGTGGCGGCGCAATATTGCGGATACATCGGCGCGATCAGGATGCGGTCGCAGCCATCCGCCATCAGCGCGGTCAGCCGGCTTTCGATCGAGGGATTGCCGTAGCGCATCGCATAATCGACCGCGACCTTCTCGCCGAAGCGGCCCACCATGGCTTCGGCCTGGCGCGCGGTGATGTCGGCGAGCGGAGAGCCGCGCTCCGTCCAGATCTTGGCGTAAGCCTTGGCGCTCTTCTGGGGCCGGGTGTTGAGGATGATACCGCGCAGGATCAGCTGCCAGGCGATCGGCGGGATCTCGACGACGCGCGTGTCGGACAGGAACTGCTTGAGGTAGCGCTTTACGGAATCGGGGTCCGGCCCGTCGGGCGTGCCGAGGTTGATCAGCAATACGCCGATCTGGCCGCTTTTGGCGGGAGGGTGGTCGCCCGGAAGGCGCTGGGTCTGCCAGGTCATGACCCGCCTAACGCCTGCCGCGCGTTTCGTATCCGGGCGGCGGCGAATGCCTGCCCGCGCTGTGGCAAATTTGTCGGGGTCATATGCCGTCCGAAAGTAGTGGCAGGCGGCGCAGGCGCAAGCCCGTTGCCGAATAGAGTGCGTTGGCGATGGCGGGCGGGGCGACCACCGCGCCGAGTTCGCCGGGGTCGGCGGGGGCGGCGTCGCTGGCGAGAAACTCGATGCGCATCTCCGGACAGTCGGCGAGACTCGGAAGGCCGAGCGCCGCGTCGCTGTCCGCCTCTGGCATGCCGGCGCGCAGCCGCAGCGGATTGCCGAGCGCGATGCCGATGCCGAACACCAGGCCCCCCTCGATCTGCTGGCGGGCAATGTCGTGATTGACGATCCGGCCAATATCGACGGCTGCCGAAAGCCGGATCACCCGCACGCCCCCTTCACCCTGCCGCGCGGTGGCGACGCAGGCGATGCGGGCAGCATCCGGCCCGTCGCCGATGCGCGCGCAGGCGAGGCCCTGACCGCTGCGGTCGACCCCGCCGTCCCACTCGGCAAGGCTGGCGGCGCGCTGGAGGCAGGCGGCAAGCCGCACATCGCCGCCGAGCATCGACATGCGATAGGAGAACGGCTCGCGCTTGGTCTTGGCTGCGATCTCGTCGATGAAGCTCTCGATCGCGAAGATGGTCGGGCCGTGGGCATTGCCGCGCACGCGACCCACGGGCAGGCCGATCTCGGCAGGGATGTGCTCCACCAGCAGCGCGGGGATCTGGTAGGGCGGGACGGCGCCCTCGCAGGCAAGCGGGTCGGGCTTGCCGGAGGTCTCGCGAATCGCCGCAGCGGGCGTGAGGTTGTCGAACAACCGCTTGCCGAACTCGAGCGCCGAGGGCGGCGTGGCGATCCGCACGCGCACTGCGTCGATCGTCCCGTCCCCGCGTTTGGCGAGCTGCGCGCCGAGCAGCAGCCAGGCGGGCGCGCGCGGACGGGCACGGACCAGCTCGTCGCGGCGGGGCCAGGTGAGCTGCACGGGGCGTGGTCCGTCTTTGGCGAGTTCGCGGGCGATGAGCGCGATCTCGATGGCGTGGTCATGCTCAAGCCGCGCGTCGAAACTTCCGCCGGCGGGCATCGGATAGAGCGCCACGTCCTCCACTGCGATGCCGATCGCCCGGGCAGCGGCAAGCCGGGCCTGCTCGGGCGCCTGCGAGGCGATCCACAGATCGAGCCGCCCGTCCTCGTAGCGCGCTGCCGCCGTCGCAGTCTCGAGCGGAGCGGCATAGGCGGGCTCGACCTCGTAGCGCCGCCCGATGTCGACCCGCTGGAGCGCCGCGCCGCCGTATCCGGTCTCGGCGATCACATGAGCCTCGCCCGCCGTCAGCAGCGTGTCGAGCTTGGCGGCAATATCGGTGCTGTTGACCGGCGCGGCCGTAGTCCAGCGCGGCTTCATCGCCTCGAGCGCGGCTTGCGCGCTCCACCAGGTGTCGGCGGCGACCGCGATCCAGCGCTTGCTCTGGACGATCCCGGCGATGCCCCGGATCCCCGCGAGCCCCTTGGAATCGAACCCGGCAAGCTCCGATCCCTCGACCGGCCCGTGCCGGATCGAGGCGAACACCATGCCCGGCAGGCGCACGTCGCCGGCGAAGCGATAGGAGCCATCGACCTTGGAAGGCAGGTCGATACGCGGGTAGGCGGGCGCGCCGTCGACATCGGCGGGCAGCGGCTTTTCGCGCAGGGGCTCGGGGCGCAGCGGCGGCGGATCGGGCGGCGTAACCTCTGCGGCTTCCTCGGCAAGTTCGCCGAAGGTGGCGCGGTTGCCCGCGTGGGTGACGAAGCCGCCCTCGACCTCGCATTCCTCCGCAGCGACGCCCCAGCGCGATGCGGCGGCCTCGGCGAGCATCGCCCGCGCGGCGGCGGCGGCCTCCCGGCAAGGCATCTCGTAGGCGGCGAGCGACGTTCCGTCAGCGGTCGCGTTAAAGCGGCGGCTTTGCGCAAAGCGGGCCGCGATCAGGTCGTCGGCGGCCGCGTTGAAGCCGGCGAACGCCGGGTCCCACAGCGCCATCCACTTCTTGGCGAGCGGGATGTTGGCATAGGCGCCCGAGACCGGCGCAGGTTCGACCGCCACCTGCCGCCAGTCCGCACCCAGTTCATGGGCGACGATCTGCGGCAACAGCGTGGTGATCCCCTGCCCCATCTCGAGCTGCGGCACCGCGACCGTGACCACGCCGTCCTTGGCGATCTTCAGCCAGGCACCGAACACGTACTCGTCGCTCGCTGCCACCAGCGGCGTGCGGTAGCTGCGCGGCATCAGCCACCAGGCGACGACCAGGCCGCCGCCCGCCGCCGCTCCGACCAGCAGTCCGCGCCGGGTCACCGCCACCGGTCAGATTGTCCCGGTGTCGAGCCAGCGGGCCAGCCGCTCGGCAATGGCGACGAAGGGCGCGGCTTCCTCGCCCTCGCCAGAAGCCGGGGGCTCGCCCTTGTCACCGGCGATGCGGGTGGCGAGGGTCAGCGGCACGCGGCCGAGGAACGGGATCTCGAGCGCGGCGGCGAATTTCTCGACCCCGCCATGCCCGAAGGGATCGCTGATCTCGCCGCAATGCGGGCAGGCGTAGCCAGCCATGTTCTCGACGAGGCCGATGATCGGCACCTCGCCCTGCTCGAACAATTGCCCCGCGCGCGCGGCGTCGATCAGCGCGAGGTCCTGCGGGGTCGAAACCAGCACCGCGCCGTCGGGCTTGTGGGCCGACAGCATCGACAATTGCACGTCGCCCGTGCCCGGCGGGAGGTCGAGCAGCAGCAGGTCGGTCTCGCCCCAGTCGGCATCGATCAGCTGCGTCAGCGCCTTGCCGGTCATCGGCCCGCGCCAGGCGAGCGCTTTTCCTGGGGCGACGATGTGGCCCATCGAGAGCACCTTCACGCCGTGCTTGCTGTCGATCGCCACCAGCTTGTCGCCGTCGGGCGTCGCCGCGGGCTTGATGCCCTCGGTGGCGAGCAGCTTGGGCTGCGAAGGACCGTAGATGTCGCCGTCGATCACGCCGACGCGGCGGCCCATCCGGGCGAGGGCGACAGCGAGGTTGGTGGTCAGCGTCGACTTGCCGACCCCGCCCTTGCCGGATCCGACCGCGATCAGGCGGCGGCGGCGGCGTTCTCCGGTCAGCGCGATGCGGACCTCGTCGATTCCCGGGAGCGGCTGGAGCGCGGCGGTGATCGCGGCTTCGAGCTCGGCGCGGGCCGCATCGGACAGGTCACCCGCCTCGGCAACGATCACCGCACGGCGCTGAACGATCCGCGCCGAACGCAGGCGATGGTTGATTGCGGGGGTCAGGGCGGCGCGAATGGCCGCCTCCTCGGCTTCAGGCTGGCGGGGCGGTTCGGGCGGGTTGCTCATGGCGGCACGCCTCTAACAGGAAATTCACGCAGCGAACCCCTGTTTTTCGCCGGAACGCGTGCCTATAAACAACTCATGCAGAGAATGGACGGCTGGAGAGAGCGTCTTGGTGCGGGCCTGAAAGGTCTAGCCATGGCTGGCAAGAACAACCCCTGGGGCGGCGGATCCGGCGGCGACGGGCCGTCGGGCGACGATGGTGCGGGCGGCAGTGATGGCGGCGGGCCGCGCAATCCGTGGCTCCCGGGCAGCGGTGAACCCGGCAAGCGGCGCTCGGCCAGTATCGAGGATATCTTCAAAAGCCGAGGCCCCGAAGGCCCGCGCCGCGCCGGCGGCGGGCCGAGCTTCCGCCTGCCCGAACGCGGCGACGGCAAAAGCTGGCTGCCGGTAATCATCGGCGGTGTCGCCCTCATCTGGGTCGGCGTCAGCAGCGTCCACTTCATCCAGCCCGGCGAACAGGCCGTGGTGACATGGTTCGGCGGCAAGTACTCGCACGAGCTCAATTCCGGCACCAACTTCACCGCACCCTGGCCGATCCAGCAGGTCGAGAAGGAAAACGTCACGCAGGTGCGGCTCGAAGAGGTGCCCGGCACCAAGACCGAAAAGCTGATCCTGACCGGCGACCAGAACCTTGTCGATCTCAGCTACCTGATCCGCTGGAACATCTCTGATCTGACGCTCTACAAGTACCAGCTCAGCGATCCGCAGAATGCGCTGCTCGAGATCGGCGAGGCGGCGATGCGTGCTGCCGTCGCTCGGCAGAAGCTCGATACCGTGCTTACCGGCGAAGGCCGTGCCGAAATCGAGCAGGATGTGCGCGCAGCGATGCAGGCGCGTCTCGATGCCTATCGGTCGGGGATCGCGGTGCAGGGGATCGAGATCAACAAGGTCGATCCGCCCTCGCGGGTCGAGGAAGCCTTCAAGGACGTTTCCTCCGCGCAGCAGGATGCCGACGCGGCGATCAATCGCGCTCGCGCGGTCGCCCAGCAGGTGCTTGCCCGTGCGCAGGGTGACGCGCGCGAATTCGACGACATCTACGCCGAGTACAAGCTCGCACCCGAAGTGACACGCCGCCGCCTCTATTACGAGACCATGGAGCAGATCCTGTCCAAGACCGACAAGACCATCGTCGAATCCGGCAACGTGACGCCTTACCTGCCGCTTCCCGAACTCAAGCGCCGCGCCCAGGCCGCGCCGCCGCAGCCGCAGGGGCAGTAAGGTCATGAACAACGTGCTTCAGAACTACAAGGCCATCGCGATCGCCGCCATCGTGCTGCTGGTGGCGCTGCTCGCCAGCGTGGTGATCGTCCCCGAGACCCATCAGGGCGTGGTGGTGCAGGCCGGTAAGCCGGTGCGGGTGTTCAATCGCTTTCGTCCCGATGCGCCCTATGGCCAGACGGGCGCCGGGCTGGTGCTGCGCATTCCGTTCCTCGAACAGGTGCAGCTGATCGACCGCCGCGTGCTCGACCTCGACATGGAGCGCACGCAGGTGCTCTCCAACGACCAGCAGCGGCTTCAGGTCGATGCCTATGCGCGCTACCGCATCATCGATCCGGTCAAACTCGTCGAAAAGGCCGGGACAGAGGCGCAACTCGAATCGCAGTTGCTGCCCATTCTCACCTCGGTGCTGCGCCAGGAGCTGGGTCGGCGGCCGTTCTCGGCGCTGATCAATGCCGAGCGCGGAACGGCGATGACCAACATCACGCGCTCGCTCGACCAGCAGGCACGCAATTACGGCGCGCAGGTGCTCGACGTGCGGATCAAGGCCGCGGACCTGCCCGAGGGCCGCCCGCTCGATGCCGCTTTCACCCGCATGGAAACCGATCGCCAGGAGGAAGCCGCGACGATCCGTGCCGCCGGCCAGCGTGATGCGCAGATTATCCAGGCCGAAGCCTCGGCCCAGGCGGCCAACATCTATGCTGAGGCCTATGGCAAGGACCCGAAGTTCTACGACTTCTACCGCGCCATGCAGAGCTATCGCCAGACGTTCCTTGTCGGTGAAGGTCAGAGCAGCATGGTTCTGTCGGATGACAGCGAGTATTTCCGCCAGTTCAAGGGCGACCGCTGATCGACCAAGCGCCGATGGATGCCGCCGAACGTTCGCCGCGTTCAATCGGCGTTCAGCGGCGCGGGAGGCATTTGAGGCGGCCGTTGCGGCTATCGGATCGGCACCGCTAAAGGTTTCAGGAACGGCGCGGGACCCTCGCGCATTTCCGGCAAGGATAAGGACCAAGAGGACGTGAACAAAGTGCGCTATGTATACGGACTGACGAGCGCGCTGCTGGTGGGCGGCGCTGCCATGTCGCTGATCACCGGCTCGCCGCTCGGCGCGCAGGTCGCCCAGAACGACGATGCTGTGATGAACAAGGTGGTGCCGGTCGCCGGTGCCCCCGCCAGCTTCGCCGACCTGACAGCACAGCTTGCTCCGGCAGTGGTCAACATCTCAACCCGCCAGCGGATCGAGGTTGCCAACAATCCTTTCGCCGGCACCCCCTTCGCCGACCTCTTCAACGGACGGCAGGGCAACCCCGGAGGCAACGGCGCCCCGCAGACCCGGGAGGCGCAGTCGCTCGGCTCGGGCTTCATCATCTCGGCGGACGGGATCGTGGTCACCAACAACCACGTGATCTCCCCCCCAGACACCCGCGCCAAGCTGGAAGCGATCACCGTGACGCTTCCTGACGGCACCGAATACGAGGCCGACCTGATCGGCTCCGATGCGGCGTCCGACCTCGCGGTGCTCAAGATCCGCGCCAACAAGACCTTCCCCTTCGTCAAGTTCGGCGATTCGAGCTCTGCGCGGGTCGGTGATTGGGTGGTCGCGATCGGCAACCCCTTCGGCCTCGGCGGCACGGTGACCAGCGGGATCATCTCGGCGGTCTACCGCAACACCGGTCAGGGCGGCGCCTATGACCGCTACCTGCAGACCGATGCGAGCATCAACCGGGGCAACTCGGGCGGCCCGCTGTTCGACATGCGCGGAAATGTGATCGGCATCAACAATGCGATCTTCTCGCCTTCGGGTGGGAGCGTCGGGATCGGCTTTGCGATCCCCGCCGAGATCGCCGCGCCGATCGTCGACAAGCTGCGCAGCGGTCAGGAAATCCAGCGCGGCTACCTCGGTGTGCGGCTCCAGCCGATCGACGAGGATTTCGCGACTTCGCTCGGCCTGCCCAAGCGTCGCGGCGAGCTGGTGCAGGTGGTCGAGGACGACAGCCCGGCCGGCCGCGCGGGCCTCAAGCCGGGCGACATCGTCATGAAGGTCAACGGCAAGGACGTGAGCCCCGAGCAGACCGTCTCCTATACCGTCGCCAATCTCCAGCCGGGCGCCAAGGTGCCGGTCGAACTGCTGCGCGACGGCCAGCGGCTCAACCTCACCGTCACCCTGGGCAAGCGCCCGACCGAGGCCGAGTTGCAGAGCCAGGCCCAGACCTTCGACCCTGAAGCCGACGAGCCGATGGCGCCGGGCACCTCGGACAGCACGATCGAGCAGAAGCTCGGGCTGCAGGTCACGCCGGTCACCCCCGCGATCGCCCGCTCGCTCGGCGTGGCCATCGACATCAAGGGCGTGGTGATTGCCGCGGTCGACCAGAACTCCGACGCCGCGCGCAAGGGCCTAGCCCGGGGCGATCTGATCCTCTCGGCGAACTACCAGGCGACCCCGACGGTCGAGGCGCTGCTCGCGCAGGTCAAGGCGGCGACCGAGGCCAAGCGCGACGCGATCCTGCTGCGTGTCCAGCGTCGCAACAACCCGCCGGTGTTCATGGCGCTGCGACTGCGCTGATCGCTCGCTGACAGCACAACAGCAAAGGCGCCGGGAGCGATCCCGGCGCCTTTTCGTTTGCGCCAAGCCTTGCCGCCGCGAGGCTCCCTGCCCATCCGATGTTTCACGTGAAACACGGCAAGGTGGCCGCTCTGGAGGGGGTCTGGAGGGGGTCTAGCAGGGGTCTGGCAAGGGTCTAGGCCGGGGTTGGCGCCGATCTGGGCCGGCCAAGCCCCCGGTCTGGCAGCGGCAAGCATTCCGAGCGGCCCGGTCGGCGCCGCTCCCTCGCCGCCCCCGCTGCCCTGCGCTACTGCTCGGGCAGTTTGAACGTCGGTTGCGGCGGAGGCCTGCGCGGTTCGCGCTGCGGGCGCTGAGCCGGCTGCGGCAGGGTGCCACCGGTCGCCTGTTCGAGGAAGTCCTCGCTGGCGGCAGGCGGCGGATTGGGCAGGCGCTCGCCATCGGGGCCGAGCACACCGGGCGCCTGATCGCGCCGTCCGGGTTCGACCATGTTGCCCTGCTCGTCGATGTAGTAATATTCGTCCGGCTCCCCGAACATCGCTTCCTCGTCGGGCTCGAGCTGCCAGTCGGGCAGCGTGAGGGTCACGTCGAACTGCTCGACAGGGCGGCTCTTCACGGCGAAGCGCATATAGGCGGCGAAGGCCTGCGCGGGCGCGCGGCCGCCCTGCAGGCCGGGCACCGCCTTGGCATCGTCGCGGCCCATCCACACGCCGGTGGTGATCCCCGAGGAAAAGCCGATGAACCAGCCATCCTTGTTCGAGCTGGTGGTGCCGGTCTTGCCCGCCACCGGACGCCCGATATCGGCGGCGCGGCCCGTTCCGGTCTGCACGGCGGCCTGGAGCAGGTCGGTGATCCCGGCCGCGACGTAATCCGGCACCGCCGCGGAGGTCTTTGCCGGCCCGCGGCTGTAGAGCACGTCGCCGCGCGCGCCGGTGACCTTGACGATCCCGTAGGGCTCGATCGGCACGCCCTTGGCGGCGACGCCCGCGAAGGCCTGGGTCATCTCGATCACCCGCACCTCGGAGGAGCCGAGCACCATCGAGGGGTAGGTGTCGATCTTCGAGCTGACCCCGAAGCGCCGCGCCATCGATGCAACCGTGCCGAAGCCGACTTCATTGCCGAGCTGGGCTGCGACGGTGTTGATCGAATAGGCAAAGGCCGTGCGCAGGTCGGTCTCGCCGACATTGCGCCCGTTGGAGTTGCGCGGGCTCCAGCCGTCAATCGTCACGGGGGTGTCTACGACCTTGTCGTCCGGCTTGTAGCCCGCCTCGAGCGCCGCGAGATACACGAACAGCTTCCATGCCGAGCCCGGCTGGCGCAGCGCGGAGGTGGCGCGGTTGTAATTGCTGGCGACGTAATCGGTGCCGCCGACCATCGCGAGGATCGCCCCGTCGCGGTCGAGGCTGACCAGCGCGCCTTGGGCGCCCTTGGGCGTATTGGCCTCGATCGACGCGGTCGCGGCGCGCTGCATACCGATATCGAGCGTCGTCCAGACCTCGATGGGTTCGCTGGTCTCGGGCAGGATGATATCGAGCTGCGGCAGCACCCAATCGGTGAAGTAGCGCACCGAGTTCTGCCCTGACTGATCCTTCAGCTGCACCGCGCTGACATCGACATTGGCCTGATCGGCACTGATATAGCCCTGCTCGCGCATCAGCGAGAGCACCACCTGGGCGCGGTCGACCGCGGCCTGGACGTCGGCGGTCGGCGAATACTGGCTCGGCGCCTTGACGAGCCCGGCGATGATCGCCGCCTCGCCGACGTTGAGCTCGGTGGCGGGATGGCTGAAGAACTTGCGGCTGGCGGAATCGATGCCGTAGGCGCCGCCGCCGAAATAGACCTTGTTGAGGTAGAGCTCGAGGATCTGCTCCTTCGAGAACTTCCATTCGAGCGCCAGCGCCAGCACCGCCTCGCGCGCCTTGCGGTCCAATGAGCGGTTGTTGTTGAGGAACAGGTTGCGCGCCAGCTGCTGGGTGATGGTCGAAGTGCCGCCTAGGCGCTTGCGCGATCCGGTCACGCCTTCGATCATGGCGCCCGTGAGACGCACCGGATCGACGCCCCAGTGCGACCGGAACCGCTTGTCCTCGGTCGCGACCATGGCGTTGGTCATGTTCTGGGGGATATCGTTGTAATCGATCCACTCGCCGAAGCTCGGCCCGATCTCGACCAGCTCGCGCCCGTCGCGCGCACGCACGAGGATGGTCTGCCCCGGCTGGGTCGCCTTGAGGGTATCGTAGCTCGGCAGCGACTGGGCGGCGAAGCCCACGGCAAAGGCGAGAAACACCAGACCGAGCAGCGCAAGGCCCCCGCCCCAGACAAGCGCGCGGCGCAGCCACAGCCGCAAGCGGGACGGCGGTGCGCCGGCCTCGGGCCCGCCCGCGCCGGAACCGCCGGAGCGCTCCGACGCCGACCGGCGCGTGCCGCGTGCGCCCTTGTTCTGCAACCGCTCACCCCTTTTCGACATGATCTGTGCCCAATTGTTGCCCACCATCACACCGGGCGCCTGCGGCCCCTTGCATAGGCAAGTTGTAACCCCCGGTGAACCCGGCTTTACGCGCCTCTCCCCTGCGCTCGGGCGGAAAGCATCAGCTTTCCGACGGGGTGAAGATCAGCGCCGCCGAATTGATGCAATAGCGCAGGCCGCCTTGCTCGGGCGGACCATCGGGGAACACGTGGCCAAGGTGCCCGCCGCACTTGCCGCACCGCACCTCGGTGCGGATCATGCCGTAGGCGGTGTCGCGGTGTTCCTCGATCACCTCCTCGTCGGCCGGCCTGGTGAAGGCGGGCCAGCCGCAGCCCGAATTGTACTTGGCGGTCGAATAGAACAGCTGGGTGCCGCAGGCGGCGCAGTGGTACTCGCCCTCGTCATAGAACTTGTCGTATTCGCCGGTGAAGGCGCGCTCGGTGCCGGCCTCGCGCAGGATGTGGTACTGCATCGGGCTGAGCTTTTCGCGCCACTCGGCGTCGGTCAGTTCGAGCTTTTCCATCGCCATCTCCCTTGGATCGTTATGCCTGTTGTTGGTCCGGCATATGGGTGGTTGTTAGCACCGGGCAAGTCTGACAGGCTAAGGATATCGCAGAGAAGGTCCGACATGCAGACACAAGACAAGGGCGCCCAGATCATCCTCTTGCGGACATTGGCCTGCGTGCTGATCGTTCTGGCACTGGGCATGACCGCCGCAAGGATTTTCGGCGGGCTCGATATCTCGGGCGTTCTGATCGTCTGTCTGCTCACGATCGCCGTCTCGAACTGGACGATCGCCCAAGCCATCAGCACGACAGAAGACGAACCGGAGTAGGCCTGCCGGCTACGGGCGCCGCCTCACCCGTCCAGCAGCGCGTAATGCGGCGGCGGCTTGATCGTCTCCATCCGCTCGGTGAGCAGCGGGCGGAAGCTCGGGCGGCTCTTGAACACCGCGTACCAGCCGCGCGACTGTTCGTGTCCGGCCCAGTCGATCCCGCCCAGATAGTCGGCGACCGAAATCTGCGCCGCGGCGGCGAGATCGGCGAGGCTCATGGTCGAGCCTGCGACCCATGGGCGGTTGTCGATCAGCCAGTCGAGATAGTCGAGATGCCCGTGCGCCATCTTCATCGCGTCGCGCAGGGCGCGGCTGTCGGGCGGCTGGCGCAGGATCCGCTTCTTCATCCGTTCGGACAGCAGCGGCGCGGTGACATCGGCGTAGAAGTTCTCGTCGAACAGCGCGACCAGCCGGCGGATTTCCGCGCGCTGTGCGGCGGTGCCGTTGATCATCGGATTGCGGTCGACCGTCTCCTCGAAATATTCCGCGATCGCGCGGCTGTCGGGGATGACGACGTGCTTGTCCTGCCGCACCAGCACCGGCGTGCGCCCGGCGGGGTTCAGGTTGAAGAACATGTCGGAAGCCGCCCAGGGATCCTCGCGGACGAGATCGAAGGGGATGTTCTTCTCGCTCAGCAGCAGCCTGATCTTGCGGCTGAAAGGGCACAGGGGAAATTGATAGAGAAGCCACATGATGGGCCGTTCCATGCCCCATGTGGCGCGCCGAATCCAGCGCGAGGCGGGGCCGGCGCGGGGATATGTCGGCGCTTGGGCCCGGACCCTACAGCCCGGCGGCGGATTTCATCATCTGGCAAGCGGGCATCATCGCCGCGACCCGCTCCGCGCCATCGGGCTTGTCGTGATCCTCGACCCCGCGATAGGCGAGCGCGACCACGTCTTCGCGGCTGAGCCCCGCCTCGTCCATGAGCTTGGCCATGACGCGGACGAAGAACTCGCGGCCTCCGCCTGCTTGCGCGTCGGGATAGGCCGAGCCCCGTGCGTCGCCCGCCCTCTGCCAGCGGCTGACAGTGGCAAAGACGATCGCGCAGCGCGCCGCGGCGGCCTGCTCGATCGGGAGCTTCTCGAGGGTGATGGCAGGAGGGGGCGCCTCTGCGCCGGGGGCGGCGGGCGCGGCTTGGAGCGCGAGTACGCCAAAGAAAAGAGCCGGGGCGGCGAGGGGCATGAACATGGCTCTTCCTATGCCTGCCGAGATGAACCTGTGGCTACCGAAAAGCGCGTTGCCGCGCACCGCGATCCGTCCTAATCCGCAACCCACCTTATGAGAGGAGACGCAACTTCATGTTCAGTCACATCATGCTCGGCACCAGCGATTTCGAGCGCTCCAAGGCCTTCTACGACAGCGTGCTCGCCACGCTCGGCGCAGGTCCCGGGATGATCAACGTCGCCGCCACCGGCCACAAGCGCGCTTTCTGGATGCACAATGGCGGGATGTTCTCGATCAGCGAGCCGATCAACGACAAGGAAGCGACCTGCGCGAACGGATCTACCATCGGCTTTGCCTGCGACAGCCTCGAGCAGGTGCAGGCCTTCCACGATGCCGCCGTTGCAGCCGGGGGCAAGTCGATCGAAGACCCGCCGGGCCCGCGCACCGGCGCGATGGGCACGCTGAACCTCGGCTATGTGCTCGATCTGGACGGCCACAAGCTGTGCATGCTGCACCGCGCTGGCTAATTACCGACTGAGTTCGAATACCGCGAATTCGGCGCGCCAGTTAGCTGCTGGCGCGCCGATCTGCTTTTCGTTCGAGAAGAACCACGCGCGCTCTATCCTCGCGCCCTTGATGCGGACGAGGTCGCGGAAATCCTCGACGGTGACGTGGTGGATGTTCTGCGTTTCGTACCAGCTCACCGGCAGGGCGCGGGTCACCGGCATCCGCCCGCCGAGCATCAGCGCCGCGCGGGTGCGCCAATGCGCAAAGTTCGGGAAGGAGACGAAGGCCCGCCGTCCGACGCGCAGCAGCTCGTCGAGGATCAGGTCGGGCCGGGTCGCGGTCTGCAAGGTCTGGCTGAGGATCGCGTAATCGAAGGCCTTGTCCGGGTAGTTCACCAGATCGAGATTGGCGTCGCCCTGCACCACGCTCAGGCCCCGCGACACGCAGCGTTCGACCAGCGCGCCGTCCAGCTCCATGCCGCGCGCATCGCAGCCGCTGGCGCTTTCCAGCTCGGCCATCAGCGCGCCGTCACCGCAGCCGATATCGAGCACCCGGCTGCCGGGCGCGACGTGGGCGGCAATGGCGGCAAGATCGGGGCGCAAGGGGGACTGGGGCGCGCTCACTCGACAAACCCCTTCACCACCCGGTCGAGCTGGTCATGCTCCAACAGGAAGCTGTCATGCCCGTGCGGGGCGCTCAGTTCCACGAAGCTGACCTTGGCCCCGGCTGCGTTCAGCGCGTGGACCACGTGGCGGCTCTCGGCGGTGGGGTAGAGCCAGTCGGTATCGAAGCTGACGATGCAGAAGCGCGCCTGCGTGCCGGCGAAGGCGTTGGCGAGCTTGCCTCCGTGCTCTTCCGCGATGTCGAAGTAATCCATCGCGCGGGTGATGTAGAGGTAGGAGTTCGCATCGAAGCGCCGGGTGAAGCCGGTACCCTGATACCTGAGATAGCTCTCCACCTGAAACTCGGCGTCGAAGCCGAAACCCTTGGCGTCCCGGTCCTGAAGCCGGCGGCCGAACTTCTCGGTCAGGCCTGCTTCCGACAGGTATGTGATGTGCGCGGCCATGCGCGCGACCGCGAGGCCGTTGTCCGGCTTGGCGTCGCTGTCGTAGTAATTGCCTTGCGCCCAGGCAGGATCGGCCATGATCGCCTGCCGGCCGACTTCATGGAAGGCGATGTTCTGCGCCGAATGCCGCGCGGTCGCGGCGATCACCAGCACCCGCGCGGCGCGCTCCGGCCAATTGGCGGCAAGGCTCAGCGCCTGCATCCCGCCCATCGAGCCGCCGACCACGGCGTGAAGCTGCGCGATCCCGAGCCCGTCGAGCAGCGCCACCAGCCCGCGCACCATGTCGCGGATGGTGATGACGGGGAACCGCATGGCGTAGGGCTGGCCATCGGGGGCGAGACTGGCCGGGCCGCTCGAGCCCATGCACGAGCCGATGACATTGGCGCAGATCACGTAGTGGCGGTTCGTGTCGATCGGCTTGCCCGGCCCGACCATCCGCTCCCACCAACCCGGCTTGCCGGTGATCGGGTGCGGGCTGGCGAGGTACTGGTCGCCGGTCAGCGCATGGCAGACGAGCACGGCGTTGGAGGCGTCCGGGGCGAGCGTGCCGTAGGTCTCGTAGGCGATCTCGCAATTCTCCAGCACCTGACCGCTGTCGAGCGGCAGGGGATGGGGAATGCGGTAGACAAGCGAGGGGTAAGACAACTTGTGAGCCTGACCAGACAAAGAACAGTGCTTCGACAAGCTCAGCACGAACGGGTATTTTTAGGATCGCCCCCATAACCGCTCGCCCTGAGCTTGTCGAAGGGCTGTTTTTCTATAATCGGGCTTGCGATGAACACCAGACCCAACCCCCGACCTGTGGCCAAGCCCTGGATCGCCGAGATCCACGCCTACGTCCCCGGCAAGTCGAAGTCAGCGAGCGGCAAGCCGCTGGTGAAGCTTTCGGCGAACGAGAACCCGCTCGGGTCGAGCCCCGCAGCCCTCGCGGCGCTGGCCGAGGCGCATGTGGCGGCTGACTACCCCGATCCCGACGCGCGGGCGCTGCGCGAGGCAATCGCGCAGGTCCACGGTCTCGACCCGGACCGGATCGTCTGCGGCACCGGCTCGGGCGAGCTGCTCCACTGCGCGGTGCAGGCGCTCGCCGGGCCGGGGGACGAGGTGCTGGCCTCGCGCTATTCCTTCTCGCTCTACCCGCTGCTTGCCCAGAAGATCGGCGCGACCCCGGTGCTGGCGGCGGACGAGAACTACGCGGCGAGCGTCGACAACCTGCTGGCGGCGGTGACCCCCGCCACGAAGGTCGTGCTGCTCGACAATCCGAACAATCCGGTCGGCACCTTCCTGCCTCCCGGAGAGGTCGCGCGCCTCCACGCCGGGCTGCCCTCCGACGTGCTGCTGGTGGTCGACGAGGCCTACGGCGAATATGTCGACCCCGCGCTGCAACGCGCCGGGTTCGAGCTCGCCGCCGCGCACGAGAACGTGCTGGTCAGCCGCACCTTCTCCAAGGCCTATGGGCTGGCTTCGGAACGGGTCGGCTGGGTGACCGGTGCGCCGCACCTCATCGATCTCGTCAACCGGATGCGCGGCGCCTTCAACGTCTCGGTGAGCGGGCAGAAGGCAGCGCTGGCGGCGCTCGGCGATCAGGGCTTCGTCGCCGCCTCGCGCGAACACAATGCCCGCGAGCGCACGCGGCTCGCCGAGGCGATTGCGGCGCTCGGCAATCACGGCATCTCGGCTTGCCCGAGCGAGGCGAACTTCCTGCTCGTCCATTTCGAGGGCGCGGTGACCGCGGCGCAGGCGTTGGAAGCGCTGTCGGAGGCGGGCTACGCCGTGCGGCACCTGCCCTCGCAGGGCCTGCCCGGCAGCCTGCGGATCACCATCGGCAAGACCGACGACATGACCCGCGTCATCGCCACGCTCCGTCAGCTGTGCGGGGAAGCCGCGTGACGATCACCCGCGTCGCGATCATCGGGCTCGGGCTGCTCGGCGGATCGATCGGTCTGGCGGTGAAGGCGCGCGCGCCGGGGATCGCCACCACAGGCTGGGACCGCGACCCTTCCGTGCGCGAACGGGCCGCTGCGCGCGGGCTGGTGGGCGAGGTGTGCGAGCGGGCCGAGGATGCCGTGGCGGACGCCGATCTCGTGATCCTGTGCGTCCCCGTCGGCGCGATGGGCGATGCGGCGCGGGCCATCGCCCCCGGGCTTGCCCCCCACGCCATCGTCAGCGACGTCGGATCGTCCAAGGCCGCCGTCGCCGAGGCGCTCGCCGCCGCGCTGCCCGAGGCTACCATCATCCCCGCCCACCCCGTCGCCGGGACCGAGCAGAGCGGGCCGGAGGCGGGCTTCGCGACGCTCTTCGCCGGACGCTGGTGCATCATCACGCCCCCTGAGGGCGCAAATCCTGAGGCTGTGCAGGCACTTGGCGATTTCTGGACCCAGCTCGGCTCCAAGGTCGAGCTGATGGACGCCGCCCACCACGACCTCGTGCTCGCCGTCACCAGCCACATCCCGCACCTCATCGCCTACACCATCGTCGGCACCGCCAGCGATCTCGAGGACGTGACCCAGAGCGAGGTCATCAAGTATTCTGCGGGCGGTTTCAGGGACTTCACCCGCATCGCCGCCTCCGACCCCGTCATGTGGCGCGACGTGTTCCTGACCAACAAGGGCGCCGTGCTCGAGATGCTCGGGCGCTTCACCGAGGACCTCACCGCGCTCCAGAGGGCGATCCGTTCGGGCGACGGGGACACCCTGTTCGAGCTCTTTACCCGCACCCGCGCGATCCGGCGTCAGGTGGTCGAGCAGGGTCAGGACGACGAACGGCCGGACTTCGGACGAGAACACGGCGCCTGACGATGTTCCACGTGAAACAGGCGCTCTGACAGGGGTCTGGAGGGGGTCTAAGGGGGTCTGAAGGGGGTCTAGAGGGAGTCTGGCACCCATCTGGCACCGCCCAAGGCTCCGCAAACTCGGCCCCGGGCCTCAGCCCGGCGGGTTCAGCACATTGATCGCCGCATGAACCCGCGCCTCGACCTCCTCGCGGGAGAGCCCGGCGGGGATCGTCTCGCCGACCTTGTAGGTGATCCGCCCGCTCCGCTTGACGACGTGGTGATAGGTCGCCCCGCTGTCGACCGCGATCGGCACGACCGGCAGGCGCAGCAGCTTGTAGAGCCCGGCGAACCCCGCCTGAAGCGGCGGCCGCGTGCCGTGGGCGACGCGGGTGCCTTCGGGGAAGATCACCAGCGGACGCCCTTGCGCGACCCGCTCCTTCGCGGTGGCGATCATCGCGCGCAAGGTCTTGGCGCCCTCTTCGCGGGCCACCGGGATCAGCCCGTAGGTCAGCGCCGAGTAGCCCCAGCCGGGGATGCGGAACAGCTCGTATTTGGCGAAAACCGCAGGATAGTCGAACAACCGCGGCGTATCGATCGCCTCGAAGAAGGCCTCGTGCTTGATCGCGATCAGCACCGGGCCCTGGGGCAGGCTCCCGTCCATGACCACCTCGATCCCGAGCACGTTCTGCACGCACCACAGGTGCCACGCCCCCCAGCGCGCGACGACCACCGGCAGCCAGCGCCGCTGCGCCGTCACCGCGATCACCGAGGCGATCACGAGCAACACGCTGCCGCCGTAGAACAGCGCGTAGAAGGCGAGGCTGCGCAGCGCCGCGACCAGCCAGCTCACAGGTCGGCCAACCCCGCCGCGCGGCTGGCGATCAGCTTGTGATATTCGAGGAACAGCGTCCTCAAGTTGGGCTGCGAGGGCACCGCATCGCGGATCACCGTGACGTGGCCGGGCAGCGTCCGGTCAAGCTCGCCCGCGGCGCGGCGCATGTGCCAGTCGGTGGTCACCAGCCTGAGCGAGCGGACCTCGTTCTGCGCCACCCACTTGGCGGTCTCGGCCGCGTTGGAGCGGGTGTCGACGGCGGCGAAGCCGAGGGTGATGCAGCACGCCATCTCGCGCGGGGAAACGCCGAACTGGGCCGCGAATTCCTGCGGGCGCACCTCGGGATCGACCCCGCTGACCAGCATCCGTTCCGCCTCGCCGGCCTTTAGCACCGCAAGCCCGCGCGCAATCCTGCCCGGCCCGCCGGTGGGGACGATCACCGCGTCGGTGGTCACGCCCTCCTCGGCCGGTTGCGGCAAGGCCACGACAAACCACAGGAAGCCGAGCGCCCAGACAAGAAACAGAAGGGAAAGCAGGCGCCGGATCATTGTCGTCGCCCTTAGAGCCTGTCGCGACGAGGGGGAAGCACTGTCGTCACGTCGCAATGGCGCTTGGACGAAACGGGCCGCCCTAGACCATGTCCCTGAGCGCCAGCGCGATGGTGATGCGCGCCGTTGCCAGCGCGACCAGCACGCCGGCGACCGGGATCGCCGCGATCACCAGCCAGTCGGCGAGCATCAGCCCGCCGCCGCTCACCATCCCGCTGTCGAGCGCGGCGAATTGCTGGCCGAGCAGCCACACCGCGCCTGCCCCGGCAAGCCCGCCGATCACGGCGCCGAAACTTGCCTCGCGCACCACGTCGCGCAGGAACACCGCGGCGATCTGGCGCTGGCTCGCGCCCAGAAGATGCATGATTTCGACCGTCTCGCGCGCCGCTGCGAAGGCGTTTCGCGCAGACAGCCACACCGCCGCCGCGGTCGCCAGCGCAACCAGCGCGATCAGGCCGAAGGCGAGGTATTGCAGCGCCGTCAGCGCGTTCTGCACCGGGCGCAGCCATGTTCCCTGCGCATCCACCCGCGCGCCGGGCACTTCGGCGCTCAAGGCGCTCTCGATCCGGGCGACCTCGGCCGCGCTGGCTGCGGCGGTCAGCTCGACATCGATCAGCGCCGGGATCGGCACGTCGCCGCTCGCCACGCCCTCTCCCAGCCAGGGTTCGAGCATGGCATTGAGTTCCGCCTCGGGGACGAGCCGCACCGCCTGCACGCCGGCAATCCCGGTGAGCACCCTGACCGCCGCCGCGCCGCGCGCGGCGCGCAGGTCGGGGTTCGGCTCGACGATCTGGACGCTCACCGCCCGCGATAGCCCGGCGTTGGCGCTGGTCGCGAGATTGCGCAAGCCAAGGCCGCCCGCAGCCGCGATCACCACCAGCGCGATCAGGATGGCGATGACCCAGGGGATCGGCCCGGTCAGCCGCGTCGGCGGCAGCAGGCGCGCCGCTGCCCGTCCGCGCGGGCGCTGCGGGGCGACGCTCTCCTCGCCCGCATCCTCTGCGGCGGCGGCAGGCGGAGGAGGGAGCGTGCTCATGTCGCTGCGCCGCCGCTCGGACCGGAAGGACGCGGCGGGTAGCGCAGCGCGCCGGTGGGATCGGACAGCTGGCCCTTGTGGAGCCGCATGATCAGCGAATCCGGCACCTTCTTCAAAAGGTGCACATCGTGGGTCGCCACCACCACCGTCGTGCCGACGCGGTTGTTCAATGCCTCGAACAGGCGCAGCAGCTTCAGGGCCATGTCGGGATCGACGTTGCCGGTGGGCTCGTCGGCGATCAGCATCTTGGGCCGGGCGATCACCGCGCGGGCGATGGCGACGCGCTGCTGCTCCCCGCCCGACAGCGTCGGCGGGACGGCGTGGGCGCGGTGCGCGAGCCCCACCCAGTCGAGCATGTCGCCGACCGCCTTCACCACCTTCTTCTCCTCGGTCCCCGCCAGCCGCAGCGGCAGGGCGACATTGTCGAAGGCGGTGAGGTAGGGGACGAGGCGGAAGTTCTGGAACACCACGCCGAGCCGCCGCCGCAGCTCCGGCAGGCGGCTCTGGGGCATGGTGACGAGATCCTGTCCGAACATCCGGATCGCGCCGCGCGAAGGGGCCTGTGCCAGATAGAGCATCTTCAAGAGGCTGGTCTTGCCCGCGCCGCTCGCGCCGGTGAGAAAATAGAAGCTGCCGGGGTAGAGCGTGAAGCTGAGATTGCTCAGCACCTCGGGGTCGGTGCCGTAGCGCAGCCCGACATTGTCGAATTTGACGTGGCCCTCGAGGCGATCACTCATCCCTTGCGCACCTAACAGGGGGCCGCGCGGCGGGAAAGGCGCAGAACGCGAGAACTTGGACGCCGATGGGCGATTTAAGCCCCACAATGTGGAAAACGCGGGGTAAATGGGACGCGCGGCGGTGGTTGCTCTTGTGCGCGGCCTTGCGAAGACTATCACGAAATCTGACATGATCATCGCCTGCCCAGCCTGTGGCACCCGCTACGCCGTCCCCGATGCCGCGATCGGCAACGAAGGGCGCAGCGTGCGTTGCGCCAAGTGCAAGCACAGCTGGTTCCAGGAACCCGGCGAGCTGGAGCTCACCGCGCCGGCCCCTCCGGTGTCGGCGCCGCCCCCTTATCCTACGCCCGCACCGACACCCGCACCGACACAGGCCCCGCCCGTTCAGCGCACACAGCCGCAGCCGGCTCCCGCCTCGCGTGTGGCCGCACCGCCGCCGCCCGCCCAGCCTGCGCCCCGTTCCGACCCGGCGCCCGAGCCCGAGCCGGCGAGCGAAGGCCCGTCGGTGAGCCACTGGCGCACGCCGGATACGACACCCGGACGCAGCTATGGCGAGGAGGGCACCTCGCTGGCGGCGCGCGCGCTGCGGCGGGGTCTCGGCACGCCCGCCGCGCCGACGCCCCCACCGCCGCCTCCTCCGGCCGCCGCAGAGCGCGCGCCCGCCGCACCGTTCCCCGATGCGCCCGCGCCCGGCGAGGACACGGGCGACGCTGCCTATGCCGGGGACCAGACTTACGGCGACGGCGAGGATGAAGACGGCGGCGGCTCGCAGTTCGATTACCGCCCGCCTTTCACTCGGCCGCGCAACACGCTGCGGATGTGGACGCTGGCCGCGCTGCTGTTCGCGGCGCTCGCGGGCGGAACCGCGGTGGCGGTCAACTATTACGGCCTGCCCGAGTGGCTCCCGCTCCAGCGCCCGACCTTCGGCGTCGGCCGCCCCGGGCTCGAGCTCGATTTCCCCAAGGCGCAGCAGCGCAAGGAACCGCTCGAGAACGGCGAGGTGATCTTCCGGGTGCGCGGCACCATCACCAACAGCGCGGCGGAAAGCCTCGACGTGCCCAACCTGCTGGTCGTGTTCAGCGACCGGCGCGAGCGCAATATCGGCGACTGGGTGGTGGTCCCCGCCAAGCGCCGCCTTGCCCCGGGCGAGACGGTGACGGTCACCGAGGCGATCGCCAACATCCCCCCCGGCGCGGCCGTGGCCGACCTCGGCTGGGCGCCGCGCTAGGCGCGTTGCTCGGGGTCTCGTTTAAGAGCTTGCACGGCTGCAAACCCCTTGCTAGGGGCGCGCTCCTACCGGCGGGGACGGCGCTTTGGCTCCCCCGACAAACCCGAGTGCGGTCGTGGCGGAACTGGTAGACGCGCAACGTTGAGGTCGTTGTGGGCGAAAGCCCGTGGAAGTTCGAGTCTTCTCGACCGCACCAAACATTCTCTCCCGAAATCGAGATCTTGCCTTCGGGCACCCCGGCCTGCGCGCGCCGTGCGCTGCTGCGCGATTTCAGCCCGTGACCGCGGCCGACCGCGCATGCCCAGCGGCCGGTGGCGCGTTCCGGAGCCACTTTTCCTCATCGACGACAGCAGGAGCGTGGCCGACGAACGCACATTGTGCGAATTCAGGCGCGCAGATAGCACTGTCTTATCGGCGGCCTTGTCGAATCGACGGACGCGCCGGTCCCGAAACATCGGGTAAGCTAGAAGAAGGGGCGCCGCTTGTTTCAGGACCATCAGCAGAGTTGCGCGTAGTGGCGTGCCGTAGCCGCGGCCCGGCGGTGAAACGGTCCGTGGCCGTGGCCGCGTTGATCGCGGGGCTCGGTCTTTCGGGCTGTGCGCTCTCGCGCGGCGAGCCTCCGCCGATGGCCAGCGTCCAGCCGGTTCCCGAGCAGTGGGCGCTTGCCCCGCCGGGCACGGCCGAGGTCACCTATGATCGCTACTGGACGATGCTCGGCGATCCGCTCGTCGAGGAGTTCGTCGCGCGGGCGCAGACCGAGAACCTCGATCTGGCACAGGCCGTCACCCGGTTGAGGGTGGCGCGCGCCGGACTGCGGCAGGCGCGTGCGGGCTTCCTGCCGACGATTTCGGGGACCGGCGGCGCGCAGCGTGATGTCGGTGATCTCCGGCGCGACGGCGTGCAGGTCTCGCTCGGCGCCGATATCCAGTGGGAGGCCGACCTGTTCGGGCGGATCGACGCCTCGCGGGATGCCGCGCGCGGCGACCTGCAGGCGGCAGGCTATTCGCTCGGCGATCTCGAACGGGTCATCGTCGCGCAGGTGGCGAGCCAGGTGGTGAGCGCCCGCGCGCTCGCCGCGCAGCTTGCCATCTCCCGCGAGACCCTCGCCTATCAGGACGACAACCTCCAGATCGCGCGCTGGCGCAACCAGGCGGGCCTTGTCTCGAGCCTCGATGTCGAGCAGGCACGCACCCAGCGGGCGCAGACCGCCGCGTCGATCCCCCAGCTCGAGAGCGATCTGGTCGCTATCGCCAACGCCATCTCGACCCTGATCGGCGAGCCGCCGGGCCGCGTCTACCGCGCCCTCACCGAAGCGCCCCGCGCCGTTCCCGTGCCGCCGGCCCGCGTGGCGCTGGCCGCGCCCGCCGACATGCTGCGCCGCCGCCCCGACGTGAGCGCCGCCGAAGCGCGGCTCGCCGCCGATTTGGACCGCATCGGCGTCGCCCGCGCGCAGCTCTATCCGCTGGTGCGGCTGAGCGGCACGATCAACTCTGGCGCGACCAATGTCGGCAACCTGTTCGATATCATCACCGGCAATGTCTTTGCCGGGATCTCGCAGCTGATCTTCGACGGCGGGCGGGTGCGCGGGCAGATCGATGCCGCAAGGGCCAATGCCGACGGCTCGCTCGCGGCGTGGCGGCAGAGCATCCTGACCGCGCTCGAGGAGGTCGAGACGTCGGCCGTCGATCTGGACGCCAATGACGCGCGGGTCGTCGCGCTCACCGAGGCGAGCGAGGGGGCGCAGAACGCCGTATTGCTCGCCCGCAGCCAGTATCAGGCCGGGCTGATCGATTTCCAGACGCTGCTGGTCACCGAAAGCCAGCTGCTCAGCACCCGCACCGCACTGGTCAATGCGCAAGGGGCGCGGGCACGCGCCTTCATCGCGCTCGCCCGGGCGATGGGCGGCGGATGGTCGGTGCCCGAGGGGGCGGCGATTGCAACACAGACGGCCGATAATCAGGCGGCAGGGGAGCGCGGCACGTGAACGCAGCGGACAATCCGGTCGAAGCGCCGGGCGTGGATGAATTTCTGGGCACCAAGCCCCGCCCGCGCTGGCGGCGCTGGATGAAATACTGGCTGCCCGGCCTCGTCATCGTGCTGCTGGTGCTCGGCATCGCACGGTGCAGCGCCGATCCGCCCAAGCCCGATTACATCACCGAGGCGGTGACGCAGCAGTCGCTCGCCCTGTCGGTCACTGCGACCGGCAACCTGCGCCCGACCAACCAGGTCGAGGTCGGCGCGGAAGTGACCGGGCCGCTCGATTCCGTTCTGGTCGACGTCAACGACCGGGTGACCAAGGGCCAGGTGATCGCGGTGATCAACACCGAGATCATCGACCAGCAGATCGCCCAGTCGCGCGCCAACCTCAACGTCGCGCGCGCCGGCCTTGCGCAGGCGCAGGCGACCTACGGCATCGACAAGGTGCAGCTTGCCCGGCTCGAGGAGGTGAAGCGCCTCTCGGGCGGTCGCGTGCCTTCGCAGATCGAGCTCGAACAGGCCGCGGCGGCAGTCGCGCGCGACCAGGCGGCGGTCGCCTCGGCGCGGGCCAATATCGAGGCCGCCCAGGCCTTGCTCCAGGGCAATCTCACCACCCGCAGCCGCGCCGTGATCCGCGCGCCCGTGACCGGCGTGGTGCTCGCCCGGCGGGTCGAGCAGGGCCAGACCGTGGTGGCCAGCTTCAACACCGTGACGCTGTTCGTGATCGCGGAGGATCTCGGCGAGATGCAGCTGCGCGTTTCGATCGACGAAGCCGACGTCGGGCAGGTCAAGCCCGGGCAGCAGGCGAGCTTCACCGTCGACGCCTACCCCGGCCGGCGTTTCCCGGCGACGCTCCGGCGGGTCGATCTCGCCTCGAAGAACACCGTCGAGGGTCAGGCCGGAAGCAGCGGCGCCAGCGCTGCGGCGGCGGGCAACTCGGTCGTCAGCTACGAAGCGCGGCTGGAGGTGCAGAACCCCGATGGCCTGCTGCGCCCCGGCATGACCGCAACCGCGACGATCGAAACCCAGAACACCGGCGTGGCCCTGCTGGTGCCCAATGCCGCGCTGCGGTTCCGTCCCGACGAGAAGGCCAAGGAAGGCGGCGGGGTGTTCCAGCCGCAGATCGGTCTCGAGGAGGGCAAGCAGAAGGCCACCATCGGCGAAGGCAGCCGCCAGCAGGTGCAGGTGATTCAGGCCGATGGCACCCTGCGCGCCATCGAGGTCGTCACCGGGCGCAGCGACGGTCGCCTCACGGTGGTGCGTTCGAAGGACCTGAAGCCGGGCATGAAGGTCGTGACCGGCGTCAAGGCGGCGGCCCCGTGAACCGCGAGGTGATGCCGGGCGAGACCCTGATCGAGCTGGAGGGGATCACCAAGACCTTCGGCAGCGGCCCGGCCGCCTTCCAGGCCCTGAAGGGGATCGATCTCACCATCACGCGCGGCGAGTTCGTCGCGATCATGGGACCGTCCGGGTCGGGCAAGTCGACGATGATGAACATCCTCGGCTGCCTCGACGTGCCGACGGCGGGGATCTTCCGGTTCCGCGGCGTCGAAGTGCAGAAGCTCGACCGCGACCAGCGCAGTCTGCTGCGCCGCCGCTATCTCGGCTTCGTGTTTCAGGGCTTCAACCTGCTGGCGCGCACCACCGCGCTGGAGAACGTCGAACTGCCGCTGCTCTATCGCGGCGAGACCAAGGCGCAGCGGCGCGAGGCGGCGATGCACGCGCTCGACCAGGTGGGGCTGGTGCCCTGGGCCTCGCACACCCCGGCCGAAATGTCGGGCGGCCAGCAGCAGCGCGTCGCCATCGCGCGGGCGCTGGTGACGGCCCCCGACGTGCTGCTCGCCGACGAGCCGACCGGCAATCTCGACAGCGAACGGTCGGTCGAGATCATGGAGCTTCTGCGCCGCCTGAACGGCGAGGGCATCACCATCCTGATGGTGACGCACGAGGAGGACATGGCCGCCTATGCCGGCACCATCGTGCGCTTCCGCGACGGGCTGGTCGAGCGGATCGAGCGCGGCGCGGAGGAGCTCGCCTGATGCTCGGCTCGACGCTGCTCCTCGCCCTGCGCGAGATCCGCCGCCACATCCTGCGCTCGATCCTCACCACGCTCGGCATCATCATCGGGGTGGCGGCGGTGGTGACGATGGTGACGCTCGGCAACGGGGTCACCGCTTCGGTGCAGAACGAGATCTCGTCGCTCGGCGCGAGCAACTTCATCGTCTTCCCGGTGCGCACCGACCGCGGCACCATCCGCCCCTTCGACGAGGCCGACGTGCGGGCGGTCGAACAGCAGATTGCCGGGGTGACGATCGCAGCCGGCAATGCCTCCGCCAACGCGACCGCCTTCTACAACGGGCAGGACTGGGACACGCGGGTCGAGGGCGTGAACAACGCCTTTCTGCGGGCGCAGTCGATCGACATCGTCGATGGCCGTCCCTTCAGCAACGACGAGGAACTGGCGGGCAAGAACGTCTGCCTCCTGGGCATCAAGGTGCGCGCGGCGATCTTCCCGCCGGGCACCAGCCCCGCAGGCGCGCGCATGCGGCTCGGCGATGTCTCGTGCACGGTGATCGGCGAGATCGAGGAGCGCGGCCGCGGCGGGGGCGGGGCGGACGACGACAATGCCGTGTACATGCCCCTGAAGACGGTGCAGCGGCGCTTCAAGGGCAGCGACAAGCTCGATTATTTCGTGCTGAAGTATGACGAAGGCTACGCGCCTGCGGTGATCCAGGCCTCGCTGGTCGATCTGCTGCGCGAGCGGCGGCTGCTCCAGGCCGATGCGCCCAACGACTTCAACGTCATCGACACCGCGCAGGTCAACCAGGCCCTGGGCGCGGCGACCGGCGCGCTGACCGCGATGGTCGCGGTGATCGCCTCGATCAGCCTGCTCGTCGGAGGGATCGGGATCATGAACATCATGCTGGTGTCCGTGACCGAGCGCACCCGCGAGATCGGCATCCGCCTCGCCATCGGGGCGCTGGCGCGGGAGGTGCAGCTGCAATTCCTGACCGAGGCGGTGGTGCTCTGCGCGCTCGGCGGGCTCGCCGGAATCGCGCTGGGCTTCGGCGCGTCGATCGGCATCGCCTCGCTCATCGACGTGCCCTTCGTGTTCGATCCGATGATCAACATCGTCAGCTTCGTCTTCGCCTCGGGCATGGGCATCGTGTTCGGCTACTACCCCGCCCGCCGCGCCTCGCAGCTCGACCCGATAGACGCGCTGCGGCACGAGTAGCCGCCACTCAGCGCGGTGCCGCTCCGTCGATGAACAGGCGCCAGCTGCGTTCGACCCACGGCCCGACCTCTGCCCGGTCCACCTCGCGCCCGGCGACACACCACTGGAGCAGCATGCCGGCGGTGACTTCCAGCACCAGCTCGGCCAGCACCAGCGGATCTTCCGGGCCGAGTTCGCCCTTCTCCTGAGCCTCCCGGACCAGATCCGCGCACCGCGCGATCAGCGGGTCGTTCGCCGGCTCGCGGAAGATCGCAGCGATCTCGGGAAAGCGCAGCGCTTCGGCGATGGACATCCGGTACAGCGCGATCATCTGGTCGTCGACGGCCGCATGGGCGGCGCGCAGCGCGATCGCCTTGAGCCGATCGAGCGGACCGCCACTGTCCCCGCCGTCCCCGGCCCGCGCCTCCACGATGTAGAGCATGGTGCGTTCCATGCAGGCCCTGAACAGCGCGGCCTTGTCGGGATAGCGGCGGTAGATGGTGTGCTTGCCGACCCGCGCCTCGGTGGCGATCGCTGCGATCGAGGTGGCCTCGTAGCCCCGCTCGGCGAAGAGCCGCATGGCCGTGTCCAGCACCTTGTCGGTGAGCTGGGCCGACTGGTCGGAACTCGGACGACCGACGCGGACCTTGGTGGGCGATGCTTTCATTGTCCGGGCACCACTAAACAGCTTGCCTCGAAAATGGAAGCCGCTATGAAACGGCACGTATCCGTTCCATTAATTGCAGCATGATCATGGCCACCATCCACCCCAGCCGAAGACCAGCCGGATTGGCCGCCCTGTGCGCGGCGCTGCTGCTGTCGGGCTGTGTGTCGGCCGGCCCGGTTCGCCCCGCCGAGGTGGCCGTGCCCGCTGCGTTCGAGGGCGAGCGCGGCGCCCTTCCGGTCGCAGAGCTCGACCGCTGGTGGACGACATATCGCGACCCTCAGCTCGGCCAGCTGATCGAGACGGCGCTCGCGCGCAGCACCGACGCGCGCGCTGCGGCGGCCCGCCTGCAGGAGGCGCGTGCGATCCGGCGCGGGGCGCTGACCGACTATGGACCGCAGGGCAATCTGCAGATCGGCGCGCAGGGACAGGACACCCAGATCCTGCGCGGCGGCGACTTCGGGCTCGGCAACGCGCCCGGCACGCCCGGCCAGGGAGGCGGGCAGGACGACCAGAACCCCTTCGTCCAGCAGGGCCTCGTCAAATCGGGCAATATCGGCTTCGACGTGTCATGGGAGCTCGACCTGTTCGGCCGTCAGGGCGCGGCGCGGCGCGAGGCCGACGCGACCCTCGCCGCCGAGCGCTTCGTTTACGAGGCGACGCGGGCGAGCCTCGCCGCGCAGGTCGCCGATGCCCTGTTCGCCTCGCGTGGTCTCGCGCTGGAACGCGAGGATGCCCAAGTGACGCTGCGCATCCAGCAACAGCTGCGCGCCACGGCCGTCCTGCGCGCGGAACGCGGGCTCGGTGCGGGATCGGAGGTGGCGCGGATCGATGCCGACCTCGCCGCTGCCGAAGCCGAGCTGGCCCGCCTCGACGCCGAGATCCAGGCCAATGCCCGCGCCCTGCTGGTGCTGACCGGCACTCCTTTCGAAGCCACCGCCTCGCTGCCGCTCGAACCGCTGCTCACCGCGCTCCCCGCGACCCCCGACGCGCTGCCCGGCGAACTGCTCGCCCGCCGCCCGGAAATCCGCGAGGCGCAGGCGCGGCTCGCAGCTGCGGCCGGACGGCTGCGGCTCGACGAGCTCGCCTTCTTCCCGCGCGTCACCCTCAACCCCGGCGTCGGTCTCAGCGACAGCCGGGGCGGCATCTTCGACGCGACGAGCCTCGTGTGGACCATCGCCGCCGGCCTCACCGCCCCGATCCTCGACCGGCCGCGCCTCGCCGCGCAGCTGCGCGGGCAAGAGGCGCGGACCGAGCAGGCGGTGGTCGCCTATGAGCGCGCCGTCCAGACCGCCTTTTCCGAAAGCGATCAGGCGCTGGTCCGGCTCGCCGCCGACCGCCGCCGCGTGGCGACCCTCCGGAGCGGCGAAGCCCAGGCGCAGCGCGCATTCGAAGCGGCGCAGCAGCTCTATGCGCGCGGGTTGACCGACCTGCCCACCTTGCTCGACGCCGAGCGCGCCTATCGCAACAGCCGCACCGGCGCGATCCAGGCACAGGTGCAGGCGCTGCGCCGTTCGGTGCAGGTTTTCAACGCCCTCGGCGGTGGCTGGAGCCCCGCCCAGGACCCCTCTCAGGATCAGGACACCCCATGAATCGTCGCGCAGGCGCCCTTCTCGGCGCGCTCCTTCTGCTTGTAGGCTGCAACAGCGGCGCCGAGGTCCGCGAGGAGACCCCGCAGGATCAGGCGCGCGCGGTGCGGGTCGCCGCGGTGACCACGCGCCCGCTCGAAGTGGCGATCAGCGCTTCGGGCCGGCTCGTTCCGCGCGAGGAAGCCGCGGTCGGCTCGGAACTCGCCGGCTACCGCGTCGCGCAGGTGTTCGCCGAGGAAGGCGACGTCGTGCGCCGGGGCGCGGTGCTGGCCCGGCTCGACCCTGCGCTGCTCGACGCGGAGATTGCGCGGGCCAGAGCCGAAGTCGCCCGGGCCGACGCGACCGCCGCCCGCGCGCGGCTCGAGGCGGAGCGGGTCCGCGGGCTCGACGGATCGGGCGTCCTCTCGCAGGAAGCGATCGACCAGCGCCGGATCGCGCAGCGTGAAAGCGACGCAGGCCTCGCTGCCGCCCGCGCCCAGCTTCAGGATCTCACCACCCGCCGCGCGCGCCTGACGCTGCGCGCGCCGGTCGGCGGCACGATCATCGCCCGCAACGTCGCCCCCGGCGGCATTTCCGGCGCCGGAACCGATCCGCTGTTCCGGATCGCCCGCGACAGCCTGATCGAGCTGGCCGCCGAGGTCACCGAGGCCGATCTTGCGCGCATCGCGCCCGGCGCGCCCGTGCAGGTGTCCCTGCCCGCAGGGAGCATGGTGACGGGCGAGGTCCGCTCCATCCAGCCGCGGATCGAGGAGGCGAACCAGCTCGGCATGGTGCGCGTCGGCCTGCCGGTGCGGCCCGATCTGCGCGCGGGCGGCACGGCGACGGCGCGCTTCGCGGGCACGGCGCGCAATGTCCTCGCGGTGCCCGAAGCGGCGATTCAGTACGGCGCGCGCGGGCCTTCGGTGATGATCCTCGCGCCCGGCAACCGCGCCCGCCGCGTCGCGGTCCGCACGGGCACCCGCGCGGGCGGATATGTCGAGCTGCTGGAGGGTCCCAAGCCCGGCACGCAGGTGCTGCTGAGCGGCGCGGCCTTCGTCCTCGAAGGCGATCTCGTCAGGCCTGTCGTCGGCAGCCCCAAGCAAGCGGCCAAGGGAGCCGCCAAGCCGTGAGCCTGCGTATCTCCGCCTGGGCGATCCGCAACCCGATCCCCGTCTCCGTGCTGTTCATCGCGCTCGCGCTGGCCGGGGTCGCGTCCTATTTCATGCTGGCGGTCAAGCAGTTCCCGGACGTCAGCTTCCCGGTGGTGCAGGTCACCGTCACCCAGAACGGCGCCGCGCCGGGCGAATTGGAGACGCAGGTCACCCGCCCGGTCGAGGACGCGGTCGCGGGGATTGCGGGGGTCAAGACGGTGCAGTCCACCGTGGTGCTCGGCGCCTCGACCACCTCGATCGAATTCAAGATCGGCGAGAACGAGCAGAAGGTGACCGACGAGGTCCGCACCCGCATCGCCCAGATCCGCGCCAATCTCCCGCGCGACATCGACGAGCCGATCGTCCAGCGGCTCGACGTCACCAATGCGCCGATCGCGACTTGGGCCGTCTCGGCGCCCTCGATGAGCGCAGAACAGCTCTCGTGGTTCATCGACAATGATCTGACGCGCCGCCTTCAGGGGCTGCCGGGGGTAGCCGAGGTCAGCCGCATCGGCGGGGTCAGCCGCGAGATCAACGTAACGCTCGACCTCGAACGCATGCGCGGGCTCGGGCTGACCGCGCCGGAGGTCAATCAGGCGCTGACCCGCTTCAATGTCGACGCGCCGGGCGGCACCTCCCGCGTCGGCGCGCGCGAGCAGACGATCCGCGTGCTGGGCGAGGCCGAGACGATCGACGCCCTGCGCGCCCTGACCATCCCGACCGGGCAGGGACGACAGGTGCGCCTGTCCGACGTCGCCTCGATCGGGCCGGGCGCTGCCGAGGAGCGCAGTTTCGCACGCCTCGACGGGCGCCCGGTGGTCGGCTTTCAGGTCAACAAGACCAATCAGGCGAGCGACATCGCGGTGGAAGACGCGGTGATGGAGGCGCTCGAAAAGCTCCAGACCGAGCGCCGCGACATCCGGATCACCAAGCTGGTCTCCACCGTCGACGAGACTCGCGCCAGCTTTGCAGCGACGGTGAGCGTGCTGATCGAAGGCATGATCCTCGCAGCGCTGGTGGTGTTCGTGTTCCTGCGCGACTGGCGGGCCACCGCGGTCGCCGCCGTCGCCATGCCGCTCTCGCTGGTGCCGACCTTCACCTTCATGCTGTGGTTCGGCTTCAGCCTCAACATCGTGACGCTGCTCGCGCTCACGCTGGTGATCGGCATTCTGGTCGACGACGCGATCGTCGAGGTCGAGAACATCGAAAAGCGGATCGAGCGCGGGGAATCGCCTTACAAGGCCGCCCTGTTCGGGGCTGACGAGATCGGCCTCGCCGTGGTGGCGACCACCATGACGATCGTCGTGGTCTTCGTGCCGGTGTCCTTCATGGGCGGCATGGCGGGGCAATACTTCCGCGAGTTCGGCCTGACGGTCGCCGTCTCGGTGCTGCTCTCGCTGCTGGTCGCGCGGCTGGTGACGCCGCTGATGGCGGCCTACTTCCTCAAGGACAAGCCGCGCCACACCGAGCGCAAGCCCTTCGAGGGCCGCTACCGCCGGACCCTCGACTGGGCGCTCGACCACCGCTGGCTGTCGGTCGGCCTCGGCGGCCTGTTCTTTGCCGGATCGCTGTTTCTCGCCTCGCTGCTGCCGACCGCCTTCGTCCCGAGCACCGACACCGGGTACCTGTATCTCAAGCTCGAAGGCTCGCCCGGCTCCACGGCAAGGAGCATGGAGGAGATCGTACAGGACACCACCCGCATCCTGCGGCGCGAACCCGACGTTGCCAGCGTCTTCGCGCAGGTCGGCTCGACGGCGAGCGCTGGGCCGGACCTTGGCGCGGCGGGCGTGACCGACGGCACCATCACGGTCGTGCTGAAAAAGGACCGCGCGCTTACCTCGGACGCGTTCAAGCAGCGCATCCGCCCGCTCCTGCGCCTCGTGCCGGATGCGCGGGTGACGACGCAGGGCGGCTTCGGCGCGACGGATGTCGAGATCATCCTCGCCAGCAACGACGGCGATGCCTTGCAGGTCGCGGCCGACCGGGTGCAGCGCGAGATGCGCCAGCTGCGGGTCATCAGCGACGTGCGCACCAGCACCCCGGCTCCGGGCGGGGAGCTCATCATCCGCCCGCGGCCCGCCGACGCGGCGCGCCTCAACGTCACCTCCGACGCGCTTGCAGGAATCGTGCGGGTCGCCACGATCGGCGATATCGACGCCAATGTGCCCAAGCTTTCGGAAGGCGAACGCCGCATCCCGATCCGCGTCCGGCTGCCCGAAGGCGCCCAGAGCGACCTTGCGGTGCTCGGATCGCTGCAGGTGCCCACCAGCGACGGCCGCACCACCGCGCTTTCGGCGGTGGCGGACCTGAGCTTCGAGCCCGGCCCGGCGCAGATCCAGCGCTTCAACCGGGAACGCCGCATCGCGGTTCAGGCCGACCTCAACGGCGCGCAGCTCGGCACCGCGCTGGAGGCGATCGGCGCGCTGCCGGCGCTCAATGATCTGCCGACCGGGGTTCGTCAGGCGGTCTATGGCGAGGCGGCCGACCTTGCGGATCTCCAGAAGAACTTCGGGCTCGCGATTGCGGCAGGCGTGCTGCTGATCGTGGGCGTGCTGATCCTGCTGTTCCGCAGCTTCTTCCTGCCCGTCACCATCCTGTCGGCGCTGCCGCTGTCGGTCGGCGGGGCTTTCCTTGCCCTGCTGGTCACGGGCCTGTCGCTGAGCCTCCCGGCGATGATCGGCTTCCTGATGCTGCTCGGCCTTGCGGCCAAGAACTCGATCCTGCTCGTCGAATTCGCCATCGAGCGCGAGCGCGAGGGGGCTTCGCAGCGCGAGGCGATCATCGCCGCGTGCCGCGAACGCGCGCGCCCGATCATCATGACGACGCTGGCGATGATGGTCGGCATGCTGCCCACCGCGCTGGCGATCGGCGAAGGTGCCGCGTTCCGCCAGCCGATGGCCGTGGCGGTGATCGGCGGGCTGATCTCCTCGACCCTGCTCAGCCTCGTGCTGGTCCCGGTCGTCTACGAGATCATCGACGACATCGAGCGGCGGATCAAACCGCGACTGGCCCGCCTCGTCACCACCCCGCCGGAGGGTTCCGATCGGCTCGATCCCGAAGCAGCGGTCTAGGACAAGGCCGGACCCGCTCTAGGCGGCCTCGATCGATTCGAGCAGCGCGCCTGCCGCGAGCCACGTCTCTTCGGCGGCGGCGAGGCTGTCGGCGGCGCGGGCGCGCTTGGTGAGCAGGGCCTGCATCGCGTTGCCCGATGGTCCGCCGGCCTTGCCGCTCAGCGCGAGGATTTCGGCGTCGAGCGCCTCCACCTCGGCGGTAAGGCGGGCGATCGCGGCTTCGGCCTTGCCGAGGTCGGACTGGGCCGCGCGCATATCGCCGCCTGAACCGGCACCGCGCGCGCCCTTCCCCTTGCCGCCGCCTGCGCCCTTGGGCTGGTTGCGGCCGAGGATGAAGTCGATGTAGTCCTCCATGCTCCCGTCATATTCGCGCGCCGTCCCGCCATCGACCAGCACCAGCCGGTCGGAGGTCAGTTCGACCATGTGGCGATCGTGGCTGATGAGGATCACCGCGCCCGAATAGGTGTTGAGCGCCTGGATCAGCGCCTCGCGCGCGTCGACATCGAGGTGGTTTGTCGGCTCGTCGAGGATCAGGAGATGCGGCGCGTCGCGGGTGATGAGCGCCAGCGCCAGCCGCGCGCGCTCTCCGCCCGACAGCTTGTCGACCCGCTGGTTGGCGCGCGGACCGGAGAAGCCGAACCGCCCCAATTGCGCACGGATGGCACCCTGCGAGGCGCCCTCCATCGCGCGGTTCATCAGATCGAGCGGGGTGTCCTCGCCTGCCAGTTCCTCGACCTGATACTGGGTGAAGTAGCCGACCTTGAGCTTGCCCGGCGCATTGACCGCGCCTTCGGCGGGCGCGAGCTGCGAGGCGAGCAGGCGGGCGAGCGTGGTCTTGCCGTTGCCGTTGCGGCCCAGCAGCGCGATGCGGTCGTCCGCCTCGATGCGGAAGTTCAGCCGCTTGAGGATCGGCGGCGCTTCGCCATAGCCGACCGCCGCCTGTTCCAGCGTGATCATCGGCGACTTCAAAGCCGCCGGATCGGGGAAGTCGAAGCTCAGCGAGGGATCTTCCATCAGCGCCGCGATGGGCTGCATCTTGGCGAGCATCTTGGCACGCGACTGCGCCTGCTTGGCGGTCGAGGCGCGGGCAGAGTTGCGCGCGACATAATCCTGAAGCCGCGCGCGCTGCGCGTCCTGCGAGGCCTTCGCCGCCGCCAGCTGCGCGGCGCGTTCCGCGCGCTGCTTCTCGAAGGCGTCATAGCCGCCCGGATAGAGCGTCAGCTGTCCGCCCTGCAGGTGCAGGATGTGATCGACCACCTTGTTGAGGAGGTCGCGTTCGTGGCTGATGACGACCAGAGTGGCAGGATAGGACTTGAGGAAGTTCTCCAGCCACAGCGTCGCTTCGAGGTCGAGGTGGTTCGACGGCTCGTCGAGCAGCAGGATGTCCGGCTCGGAGAACAGCAGCGCACCCAGCGCGATGCGCATCTTCCAGCCGCCCGAGAAGCTGTCGACCGGGCGCTGCTGCATTTCCTCGTCGAAGCCGAGGCCGCTGAGGATCTTCGCCGCGCGCGCCGGCGCGCTGTAGGCGTCGATCGCCAGCAGGCGTTCGTGCACGTCGCCCATGCGGTCCATGTCGGTGCAGGTTTCCAGCTCAGCGAGCAGCGCGGCGCGCTCGGTCGCCGAGGCGAGGACGACCTCCTCGGGGGTCATGTTGCCGTGGGGCGCTTCCTGCGCGATGTAGCCGATCCTGGCGCGCGAGGGCTTGGAGATTTCGCCGTCGTCCGGCTCGATCTCGCCGATCAGCGCCTTCATCAGCGTCGACTTGCCCGCGCCGTTGCGCCCGATCAGCCCGACGCGCGCGCCCACCGGCACGGTCGCGCTGGCGCGCTCGAGAATGGCACGGCCGCCAAGCCGCACGGTGACGTTGTCGATGGTAAGCATGGGCGCGCCCTTAACAGGCTCTGGCGACCCGCCCAAAGGAATTCCCGCGACCACCGCGAAAACGGGCCTGTTGATTTGGCGCGCGATAGACTAGGGTGAGGCCTCACTTGCCTGTCCCCAGACCCCCTCAGGGTGGTCGCAGACAAGCCCCAGCGGTCCGCAAGGGACCTCCAAACCCCCCGTCGAAGCGGGATTTCCCGCCGAATTTCGATCAAGAGCCGCGCTGCGATTCGCACCCCGGCAGGAGCAATACACCATGAAGGGCTACAAGGCGCCGAGCTTCCAGGACAGGGCTGCGGCCTCGTCGCAGGCGAAGGAAAAGGCTCTGGCGAAGATGAAGGCCGCCCCCCAGCCGGACGAAGCCGAACTGGCCCAGCGGGCCGCACGGCGCATCGAGCGCGAGGCGCAGGCCGAAGCCAAGGCCGCCAAAGCCCGGCAGGCGCGCGAGGACAAGCAGCGCCTCGCCGACGAGAAGCGGGCAGAAGCGAAGGCGGAAGAAGCCCGGCTGGCAGAGGCTGCGGCGCCTCCTCCGCAGCGCAGCGAAGCCGAGCTGAAGGCGGCGCGCGACGCCCGTTATGCCGCCCGCAAGAGCCGCAAGTGATCCGCACCACATGAAGCTGCGGAACTTCGACGTCGCGGCCTTCCTGCGCGATTTCTGGCAGCAGAAGCCGCTGCTGATCCGCTCGGCCTGGGAGGATTGGTCCAACCCGGTCGAACCGGACGAGTTGGCGGGTCTGGCCTGCGAACCACTCGTCGAATCCCGCATCATCACCCACCGCGATCACGCATGGGAACTGGAGCACGGCCCGGTTCCGGAGACCCGCTTCGCCAAGGCGGGCCGCGATCCGTGGACCTTGCTGGTGCAATCGGTCGACCATCATTTCGCCAGCGTCTCCGCGCTGCTCGATCCGTTCCGCTTCGTGCCCAATTGGCGGATCGACGACGTGATGGTGAGCTATGCGGTGGACGGCGGCGGCGTGGGCGCGCATTTCGATCACTACGACGTGTTCCTGGTCCAGGGTCTGGGCCGGCGGCGGTGGGAGATCGGCGCGCTGTGCGATGACGATACGCCGCTTCTCCCGCATGACGGGCTGCGCCTGCTCGCCGATTTCCGCGCCACCGAGGAATGGATCCTCGAGCCAGGCGACATCCTCTACGTTCCGCCGCGCTTTGCGCACCGGGGCACGGCAGTCGGCGATGATTGCATGACCTATTCGATCGGCTTCAGGGCGCCCTCGCGCGCTGAACTGATCGAGGCCTGGGCCGACGACATGGTCCCGGACCTTTCCGACAGCGACCGCTATGGCGACCCGGATCTGCTGGAGCAGGCCAACCCCGGCGAGATCGAGCCCGACGCGATTGCGCGGCTGCAAGGCATGATTGCCGAGACGCTACATGATCGCGATCGCTTCGTTCGCTGGTTCGGCCAGTACAACACCGCACCCAAGAACCCCGAGATCGACTGGCGGCCCGAGCATCCCGTCGAAGCCGACGATATCGCCCGGCAGCTTGCGGCAGGCGCGCCTTTGCTCCGCAATCCCGCCAGCCGCTTCGCCTTCGTTCGCGAAACCGGATCGTCGATCATGCTGTTCGCCGACGGGGATGCCTATATGTGCACCGGCGCAGCAGCGCAGTTCGCGCAGGCGATCTGCGGCGAGCCGCGCATTGTCGCGGCGCCCGATAGCCCCGACGATACGCTGGAGCTGATCGCCGCGCTCTACAATGCGGGCAGCCTCGCTTTCGACGTAGAGGACTAGGCCGAAGTCTCGAGGAAGGCGCCCGGCGCAATGTCCGCGACCGTCCAGTCGCCGATCGACCAGCGCACCAGACGCAAGGTCGGCAGCCCCACGGCCGCGGTCATCCGCCGCACCTGCCGGTTGCGCCCTTCGCGGATCGTGATCCTGAGCCAGTTGTCGGGAACGGACTTGCGCTCGCGGATCGGAGGATCGCGCGGCCACAGGTCCGGCGCGTCGATGCGGGCGACCACGGCGGGGAGCGTCGGCCCGTCCTTGAGCGTGACGCCCTGTCGAAGGCGTTCAAGATCCTGCTCCTGCGGATCGCCTTCGACCTGCACGAGGTAGGTCTTGGGCATCTTGAAGCGCGGGTCGGCGATCCGTGCCTGAAGCCGCCCGTCGTCGCACAGCAACAGCAGGCCCTCGCTATCCCGATCGAGCCGCCCGGCGGGATACACGCCCTTGACCGCAATGAAGTCCGACAGGGTCGAACGCGCCGTCGGCGATCCCTTGTCGGTGAATTGCGACAGCACGCCGAAGGGTTTGTTGAACAGGAGCAGCCGAGCCATCGCCTGTCCTTACCGGGCGCCGGCAGCTCTGTCTCCATGCTCCGTCCGCGCAGCGCGGACCGCGCCTGGGTGCATCAGTCCAACCAGCTGTCGGCGGGGTGGCCGCCCATGGCCCGGTACATCGCGATCTGCGCGAAGAGCTGCTCCTGCTGGCCCAGAACCTGCGCATCCTCCGCATCGCCGAGCAGCTGTTCGGCGTCGAGCACCGTGCGCAAGTCCTCCTCCCCCTCGATATAGCGGGAACTGGACAGATTGGCGGTCAGCCTCGCCTCTTCGAGGATCCGGCCCAGCAGCGTCGCCCGTTCGCGCGAGGCTGCAACCGCATTGATGAGGTTCTCGACTTCGGCGAGCGCGGCCAGAACGGTCATGCGGTATTCCTCGACCGCCGCGACCTGATCGGCCTCGGCGACCCTCAGCCCGCTGGTCAGGCGGCCCTGCGCAAAGATCGGGACCAGCACGGCAGCCCCCGCCCGCACGCTCGTGTTGAGCAGTCCGCCGGAGAGCGAATCCAGCAGTCCCTCGACCGAGAAACTGAAGGAGGGCATGAAGGCGGCGCGGGCCGCCCGAACATCGCCGTTGGCCGCGGCGATGCTGGCCTCGCGCGCCTTCACATCCGGACGGGCGGCGAGCAGTTGCGAAGGAGCGGGCGGAACGAAGTCGGGCAAGGTGATCGCGGCGATATCGGCCGGGGTAGAGACAAACCCCGGTGCCTCCACCCCGCAGAGCACGGCAATCGCCGTCCGGGTCTGGCCGAGTGCCTCGGCAAGCTCGCTGCGCTTGCGACGAAGTTCGAGGACGCGCATCGATTGCTGGCCGAGATCGACGCGGGTCGCGGCCCCGGCATCATACCGGGCACGCACCACGCGCTCCATCCGTTCGGCGCGCGCGATCGTGCCATCGAGGATGGCGGTGCGGCGGGCGATGGTGGCGCGCAGCACCCAGGCCTGCGCCAGACCGGTCTCGATTGCGAGGACGGTGAAGTCCCTCTCGTATTGTGCCGCCAGCACCCGACCCCGCGCCGCCGAGCGGTTCCCCGCCAGTCGCCCGAAAGGGTCCACATCGAGCGTGGCATCAAGGCTGGCAAAGGCCGACGGGAAGTCGAGCACGGCGCTGTTCAGGGCCCTGCCGTTCGTCCCGGCCGAGGCCGAGACCTGCGGCAAAGCCGCGAGCCGTGCCCGCCCCAGCAGCGCCTTGGACCGCTCGATGCGGGCCGCAGCGATGCGGATGTCCGGATTGTTGGCGAGGGCGGTTTCGGTGAGTTGCACGAGATCGGGCGCAGACATGAGCGCGGCGAGGCCTGCAGCGCTGGCACCCTCGGCGGCCGGAACTGGATCGGACGGATGGCTCCACTGCGCCGCGAGAACGGGCTGCGCCATGCTGATCCGCGGCTTGGGCGCACAGCCCGCCAGCGGCACAGTCGTCGCCACGATTACGGTTAGCAAGCGCCTCATCATGGCATCTGATTAACGATGCAGTGGTTAAAATTGGCTGAGACCCCGCCCTCTGCGCATGTCTTTCATTTGATGCTTTACTCGGCGTTTACGGCGTTTTCAGGCTTTACGCCTAGGGCGAGCATGATGAACTGCGCTAGGCCCAAGGACTGATGCACCAGCCGCTGTTCCGCGACGAGGTGATCGACGCCGGACGCAACCGGCTGACCGGAACGGTGATCGCCGCCGTTCCGCCGACCTCTCGCCTGTACATCAGGCTTGTCCTGCTTGCCGCGCTGGTCCTCGTCCTGATCCTCGCTTTCGGAAGCTATGCGACCACCGCCGAGGTCCGCGGCGTCGTCGCCTATGATACCGGGGTGGCCCGGATCTACTCGCAGTCCCCGGCGGAGGTCCGCGCCATTCATGTGCGGGTCGGCGATCGGGTGAGCGCCGGTCAGCCCATCATGACGCTCGCACTCGCGCAAGGGCAGGACGGCGTCGCGCCGCAGCTTGGCCAATTCGCGAAGCAGGACGACGAGCTTTCCCGCCAGTTGGCCATCGCCGAGACCCAGGCCAGATCCGCGATCGCCGCGCTCGATGCGCAGAATGCGGGCATCCGTGCAGCGATCGCTTCACTGACCCGCCAGCGCGCCATCGCCTTGGAGCAGGTCAGCCTCGCCGAATCCGCCGTGCGCCGCGCGGAGCGGCTGGCGAGCGACGGGGCAGGGACCAAGCGACAGGTCGAAGACAGCCGCTCCGCCCTCCTCGCCCGCCGCGGGCAGGCCGAAGGCATCGACGAACAGATCATCGCCCAGAAGAGCCTGCTGAGTGCCAATGGCGCCGAGCGCAAGCGACTGGTTCTCGAAAGCCAGCGCAGCCAATCGAGCCTGACCTTGCAGCGCGCCTCCCTCGCCGAGCAGAAGGCGGGCCTGGCGCGCAATGACAAGCTGGTGCTGACCGCCCCGATCGATGGCGTCGTCGGCGATATCGGCATCGAGATCGGCCAGCAGGTCCGGCCCGACCGGAACGTGGCCACCGTCATCCCCAGGGGCAGCAAGCTGGAGGTCTGGCTCTACGCCCCGACCCGGGCCGTCGGCACCGCGCGCGAAGGGCAGCAGGTCCGCCTCCAGTTCGATGCCTTTCCTTTCGAGAAATACGGCTCGGGCGCAGGGGTCGTGACGGAGGTTTCGCGGGTCGCCACGGATCCCGGCAATGTCGATGCGGGTCTCGGGATCACCGAGCCCGTCTTCCGGATCAGAACCTCGCTCGCCAGCGTCTCGGCGCGCTCGCAGATCACCCCTGCGCGCCTGCGGCCGGGGATGACGCTGTCCGGCAAGCTGCAGCTCGAACGGCTCAGGCTGTGGCAGGTGCTTCTCGGCCCGATCACCGAGACATTCGACTGATGGCCCGGTTCGAATGGCCCTGGATCACGCAGATCCGCCCGATCCTGCAGACCGAAGCGGCGGAGTGCGGTCTTGCCTCGCTGGCGATGGTGGCGCGCTTTCACGGGCACCGCCTTGACCTCGGCGGGCTGCGCCAGAAGTTCCCGACCTCGATCAAGGGGATGACGCTGCGTCAGGTAATGGCCGTGGCCTCCGAGCTCGAACTCTCGCCGCGGGCCGTCCGGCTCGAGCTGCACGAGCTCGATCAGCTGACCCTACCTGCGATCCTGCACTGGGACCTCAATCACTTCGTGGTCCTCGAGAAGGTGGACGCAAGCTCGGTCTGGCTGCTCGATCCGGCATTGGGCCGGCGACGGATCTCCCTGACCAAGGTGGGGCGTCACTTCACGGGCGTCGCGCTCGAGCTGACTCCGACTGCCGATTTCAAGCCGATCGCAGCGCAAAGCCGCACGCGCTTGTCCGACCTGTGGAGCAGTCTGCGCAATTTCCGGTCGGCCTTCATCCAGGTTCTCTCGCTTTCGCTGCTGGTGCAACTCGCCGCGCTGGTCGCGCCCCTGTTCATCCAGCTGGTCATCGACGAAGGGGTCAACCAGGGCGATACGAGCCTGCTGACGTTGCTGCTGGTCGGCTTCGGGTTCATCTACCTGCTTCAGGCGGTCGCGCGGATGCTGCGCAGCTGGGTGACGCTGTGCCTCGGGGAATCCCTGACCTTCCAGCTCGCCGGGAATATCGTGCGGCACCTGCTGCGCCTCCCGATGGGCTATTTCGAGCGCCGCCACGTGGGCGACATCCTGTCACGCATCGGTTCGATCCAGCCGATCCAGGACCTCCTGACACGCGGGCTCGTCGACGCCTTCATCGACACCACCCTGCTGATCGCGACGCTCTGCGTCATGTGCCTGATCAGCGTGCCGCTGACGGCCATCGTGATCCTGGCCTCCCTCACCTATCTCGGGGTCAGCCAGCTGTTCTATCCCGCGATCCGCGCGCGGACCGAGGAACAGCTCGTCGCCAGGGCGCAGGAGAGCAGCTACCAGATGGAGAGCCTGCGCGCGATGCGGGCGATCAAGCTCCACGGCTTCGAGGCGGAGCGCGAAAGCGGGTGGCGCAACCGCTATGCCGAGGTCATATCGGCCACCTACCACGCGCGCATGGCCAACCTGAAGCTGAGCTTCTTCGAGGACATCGTCTTCAGCGCGTCGTTCCTGCTGACCGTCTATGTCGGGGCTCGCGCCGTGATCGATCAGCAGCTGACAGTCGGCATGCTTCTGGCGTTCATGTCCTATCGCAGCAGCTTCACATCGAGTGCGACCGCGCTGGTGCAGCAATGGCAGAAGTGGCGGCTCCTCAGCGTCCATCTCGAAAGGCTTGCCGACATCGTCGGGGAGAAGCGCGAAGTCGTGGCCCATACGGCGCACAGCGGACCGACCGGCAACTCGGCAGCCATCCGCGCGACCGACCTCACGTTCTCCTACGACAGCGCGGACGGGCCGGTGCTCGACAAGGTGAGCTTCGCGATTCCCGCTGGCGCGATGGTCGCGATTGTCGGGCCGTCGGGGGCGGGCAAAACGACCCTGCTGCGCCTGCTGCTGGGCCTGCTGACGCCCCAGTCGGGACAGATCGAGATCGACGGCACCCCGCTCGGCAGCGCGAACATGGGCGCATGGCGGGGACGGATCGGCGCCGTGATGCAGGACGACTACCTGCTCTCCGGCACGCTGGCCGACAACATCAGCTTCTTCCACCCGCAGCCGAACATGGTCGCCATCGAGGGCGCGGCGCGTTTCGCGTTGATCCACGATGACGTCGCGAAGATGCCGATGGCCTACCACAGTCTGGTCAGCGACATGGGGGTGGCGCTTTCGTCAGGGCAACGTCAGCGCATCCTGCTGGCCCGCGCGCTCTACCGCGATCCCGATGTCCTGTTCCTCGACGAGGGCACGGCCAACCTCGACGAGAAGACCGAGGCCGAGATCACGCGGCGGCTGTCCGCCATGCCGTTCACCCGGATCGCGATCTCGCATCGACCGGCGCTGGTCGAGGCGGCGCAGATCGTCCTCCATGTCGAGGGCGGCAAGGTAACCCAGACGAACCGCATGTCTGCGGCCCATACCGAGGAAGGCGTCTCGCTGTGAACGCGGCCGGTCCGCGCGCGCGACGTGAGGAGAGCATCATGGATTCCCTGCCCGCTTTCGCCATCAATCCCGAACTCGATGCCCGCGCGCTCGGTGCCGAGTTCCGGCGGGCCGGTCACATCCGCATCCCGCGCTTCCTCGGCAGCGGCGCTGCGGAACTGTATCGCAATCTCGAGGAGCGCGGCGACTGGACGCAGCTGGTCAATCGCGAGTTGGGCGCTCACGAGATTGCCTGGTCACAATGGAGCGCGCCCGGGTCGGCGGTCAGGGCCGCCATCGAACCGGAGATCTTCGAACGCGCTCGGGACGGCTTCCAGTATAGCTATGCCGCCTTGCGCGTACCGCCGCTCGGGGAGACCAGCGACTGCCCGGTGCTGCGCGCCATCGCCGACTTCATGCGCCAGCCCGAGGTCACCGGCTTCCTCGCCGAAATCACCGGCATCGCCGCACCGCGCTTCGTCGATGGGCAGGCAACCGCTTATGGCGAGGGCGATTTCCTCACCGGCCATGACGACGATCTGGCCGGATCGGGACGGCAAGCGGCCTTCGTTCTCGGCCTCACGCCGCAGTGGCGGCTCGAATGGGGCGGGCTGCTGATGTTCCACGAATTGGGACAGGTCGACTTCCGCGGCAAGGTTCCGCAGTTCAACACGCTCGATCTGTTCGCGGTGCCGGTCTACCACAGCGTTTCGATGGTCACCCGCGCCGCACCGCGCCGCAGGTACGCCGTGACCGGCTGGCTGGCGGGGGTCTGATGCCCCCTTTCGAGGGTCTGGAGGGGGTCTGAGAGGGGTCTAGACCGCGGTAAGCGTGGTCGAGCGGACCTTGATTTCCACCTCGACGAGACAATCCGAACGCTTCGCGATCAACGGCTCGGCAATCCGCGGGTCAAAGTAGTCGCGAAGGATCGGCGGGCGCTTGGCGGCGAAGTAGAAGGCCGGATCGTCCAGCACATCCGATGTCGCGGTCAGGCGCAGTTCGTCCTTGCGGGTCACATGCTCGACAATGCACCACGCATGGGTGAGGCCCGCCTCGCGCAGCGCATAGGCGCGGTGATAGCCGTTCTGCAGCAACAGGCGCGTGCCGCTGCGGATCGCGCTCAGGAAGTTCGAGCCGAAGCCAACGCACAGGCCGATCATGGCCGCGGCGGGGCCGGACGAGGCGATCCCGGCCAGCGCTTCGCCCCGCAGGACCATGACGTCGTGCGCGCGGAAGTCGCTCGAGGGCGAGGAAAACTGGTAGCGGTCCGAAGCCAGCCTGCGGATGTCCACCGGCGCCAGCTCGCGTTCCAGCGGCAGGCAGAAGCGGAACAGCTCGGACGGGCTGGGCGCCGCGCCGAGGCGCTTGGCGAGCATGCCGGAAAACCCGTTCTCGACCTGGATTTGCGAGACCACCAGCTTGTCGAGCTCCACCAGCTCGATGGTGTAGGGCAGATTGTCGAAGGAACTGCGGAACCACGCATTCGCTTCGAGCTCGGCGGCCAGGCGCGACAACCGGCGATCGAGCGGACGGCAATCGATGGAGTCGGCAATGCCGGCCTCCTGCTGTTCGAGCTCGTGATAGAGATCGTTCGTCTCGCGCCAGCGCGCCGCCAGCGCCCTCAGATCGGCCTTGTCTCCGCCGATCACCTTGTTCTTGTTGAAGGCGAGGTAGTCCTCGAGGTGCGGCTGTCCGCGCAGCCAGACCACCGAGCGCACTTCGCTGCTTGCGCCGCCTTGGGCGTGGCTGCTGGCTGGGGGCTGCATCGTGTCGCTGTCGAAGGAACGGGTCATGGCCCCTCCTAACACACGCCCCTTACCCAAAAATGTAAGAGCGGGGACGAACCCCCGCTCTCGTCATTTCCATCAGGCAAGTCATGCCGAAGTGCTTACTTGCACTTGATGCTGTTCTTCTTCGACTTCTTGCCCTTGGTCTTGTCCTTGCTCTTCGAACGCTTGGACTTCGAGGAATCGCAGGTCGGCGGAGTCGGCGAATCGCCGCAACCGGAGCGGCCCTTGCTGCCAGCGCCATAGACCTGTTCAAGTTCGTCAATATTGAGATCACGCATGGGAATTCTCCTCCGACATCCTTGTGATGCCCCTTTTGTGTGACTCAGCTACGTGGGATTGTCAGTGAGAAACGTAACGCCTTTTTAAGCTTTACCAGTTTGGGACAAGTTCATCTTGAAGGTTATTGCTGTTCTTCCAGACGAGCAGCCGGCTTGTTCTTGAAAAACATTGCAGATGTAGCCGATTTCGCTCTCCGGAAGCAGATAGCTGGTCCGGGCATGGCGCGTCCGCCCACGCGGCGGCGGCCCCGGGATCGCGCCCGAATCGCCTCGCCCCAATCTGGCTAAACGGCGCGCTAGCGGACGCCGGGGACGTTCTGCGCGATCCACGCGCGGACCTTCGCCACGCGGGTGTACTGGCTGACCCGGTCGGTCTCGCCGCACTTGAGGCCGGCGCTCACCACTCCGAGCAGCACCGGCGGGGCCCCACCGAGCGGGTAGGAGACAAGCGGGCCGCCGCTGTCGCCGTAGCAGGCCTGCCGCCCCTTGCGGCCGGCGCACACCGCCGACCCGCCGAGCGCGCCCTTGAACCCGGTCGTCGCGTCGCACACGGCCTGACTGGCAAGCTCGATCTTGAGGATCTGGAGGTAATCGGTGGCGCTGCCGTCCTGCTCCGAGCGGACCCCCCAGCCGAACACGTAGACCGGTGTTCCGGCGACGATCTTGCGCCGCTCGACCGGGATCGGATCGAGTGCGATCGCAGCGATCGGGCGGCGCCGTGTCGAGGGGATCCCGTCACGGCCGACCCGGCCCTTGGCGGCATCGTACTGCACCAGTGCGATGTCGAAGCCGAACTGGTTCGGCGCAAGCTTGCCGAAGTTCGGGTGCGGGATGACCTTGAGGATCGGATAGCTGACCCCTTCGTTGCCGAGCGGATTGAACACCCCCAGCCTGACCTGGTGGCCGGCCTTCGCGATGTCGAAGCCATTGTCCTTGAGGCAGTGGGCGGCGGTCAGGATCCAGCCCTGCGCGATCAGCGAGCCGCCGCAATGGACGCGCTCGAGGCCCGCCGGCGCGAGATTGCCGAACTTGGCGGGCCGCCAGATCAGCGCCTGCCAGGGCGCGGCTCCGGGGCGCGCGCGCGCGCTGCCGATGCCCTTCTCGGCGCGTGAACAGTTTTCCTGCGAGTAGAGCTTGCCGCGGAACCGCTCGCTCGCCGTGAAGCAGATCTCGGGAAGATCTTTGGCGGCCTGCGGGCCCTGCATAAGGGGCGGGAGGGCATTCATGTCCGCCGGCAAGACCCGCGCGGCGGCCGCCACGCCCACCAACTCGCTTTCCGCGGCGCACGCGCCCGGGTAGCCGGTGTCGCAAAGAGGGATGAAGAGCGCGGCCGCCGCATCGGGATCGGACCGATCGTCCCAACCATTCCCCGCGAGTTTCACGCCGAGGCGGAAACAGGCTTCACGCCCGCCGCTCTGGCAGCCGAAACGCAGCAGCTCCATCTGGCGCTCGGTCGTGATGAACAGGCCGGCCGCGATGGCGATGTCGTTGCAGGCCTGCACCAGACCCGCGCGGCAGGCCTTCTCCAACAGCGCGGTCGCCGCGTCCTGATCGAGCGCAGGGGAAAACCTGTCGGCCAGAGCCGTGCCGAGCGCCGCGCAGGCGGCCATGTCGCCGGCGTCGCACGGCGCGCGGGCGCGCAACACCTCGCGCATCGAGGCAGGGCCGCTGCAAAACCGGCTGTGCATGGCGCAGGCGCGCTCGGCATAGCGAATGGCACGTTCGGGGTCCGGAGCGATGCCCTTCCCGTCCCACGCATGCATCGCCAATTCGCTGCACCGTTGCTCATCCCCCAGATCGCAGATCCGGTCCATGAGTAAGGCGAGGCGGGTCTGGTCCGGTTTGTCGCTCCCTTCGAGCGCCGCAAGGAGCGACTCGCACGCCCCGAGCGATCCGTGCTCGCAGGCGAATTCGCGAAGCTCAGCCGCCTTCAGCCGCTCCGCAGGCTGCTCGCTCCCCTCCAGAGCCTGCGCGCGCATATCGCAGGCGTCCCCGCCGCCTGCCTCGCAGGCGCGGGCGACGAGCGCTTCGGCTTGCTCCGCATCCGCCGGGTCGCCGCTCTCTGCCAGCAGCGCGGCATAGCTGGCGCAGCCGTCAAGATCCCCGAAGTCGCAGGCCTTGCGCAGATAGCTGCGCCGGTCGACAGGCCAGTCCAGGAAGGTGTCATCGCCCAGACGCACCATCGCGGAGCACCCGGCGCCGAGTTTCCCGTCGCAGGCCTGCTGGTAGAGGATCTCGGCGATTGCGGGGACCAGCCACACCCCCTCGCCGGTGGCATAGGCGTCGCCCGCGTCGACACAGGCTTGCAGATCGCCGCGCTCGCAGGCGGCACGATCGGCAGCGAGATCGCTCACGAAGCCCTGCCACTGTGCATCGGTGAAGGTTTTGTAGAGGATGTATTCTGAGCGCTGCTTGGGGGTCAGGGTCGCGGCGAGCGGATCCATACCATCGGCATCGAGCTCCGCCGGCTGGTCCTCCTCGGGCGCCTCGTCGGCAGGCTGGGCATGGGCGACCTGCGCCGTCGTGATGATCGCCGCCGCCAGCCAAAGCCGCAGGGCCGCTCGCAAGAACCTGAAAGACATGGCTGATCACCCCCCGGCTGCGAGTATTGCATCCGAAAAGTGCTGCATCGTCAAGGGAATTGCACGCGCCGAAGCCGCGTCACTCCTGGAAGACGACCTCGGTGCCGGGCTTGACCATCTGCGCCAGCCTTGCTGCGTCCCAGTTGGTCAGCCGCACGCAGCCGTGGCTTTGCGTCTGGCCGATCAGCGCGGGCGCAGGCGTGCCGTGGATGCCGTAATGCTCCTTGGTGAGGTCGATCCAGACCACGCCTACCGGACCGTTCGGCCCCGGCGGCAGGTGCTGCTTGTCGTCGCTGTCGTCCGCGTCCCAGAACAACTCCGGGTTGTAGACGTAGGGCGGGTTGCGGGCGACGCCCTTCACCTTCCAGTCCCCGATCGGCAGCGGATCGTGCTGCGAGCCGGTCGAGACAGTGAAGGCGGCGACCAACCGGTCGTCGGCGTCATAGGCGTGGAGCCAGCCTTCGGACTCGTCGACCACCAGTTTGACGGCTTTCGGCTGACCGGTGCCGACCCCGAGCGAGCGCAGGGTCGCCAGCCAGTCCGGGTTGTCGATGCCCGCAGGGTCGATCCGGTCGGCGCCGACATTGGGGACGCGGATCTGCTGTCCGGCCTTGAATTGCGCTGCGGCAGGAGCGGGCGTCGAAGAGGGCGCCGCAGCCTTCGTGGGCACCATCTCCGGCGCCGACGGTGACGGTGAACTCCCGCTGGCGCCGGCAGGCTTGCCGCCCGGGTTCAGCGCGGCGAGCGCCTCGGGAGTGGTGTGGAACCGCTCGGCGAGCTGTTCGGCCATGCTCTCGTAGCCGAGCCGCGCGAGCCCGGCTTGCGCCGCAGGGCCCTCGGGCAGCGCTGCGAAGGTGAGATCGCTCCACACGGCCGGGATGGTGACGACGCGGGTTGCGGGGATGCTGCTCCACTGCGCCAGCGCCTGCGTGGTCGCCTCGTCGAGGTTCCCGGTAACGGGCATGTCCCGCGACAGCTGGAAGGCCGAGATGGCGTTGACGAACCGGCGGCTGGTCTTGCCGTCGACCACGCCGACGCTGAAGCCGAGGCGGTCGAGCACGACCTGCGCCTGCATGATCGGGCGCGCCTCGCTGTCGGGCGCGGCGTCAGGGAGCGCCTCCCCCGGCGCAGGATCGCGCGAGGCCATGCTGTCGGCGCCCTCCGGGGCGGGCGCACTGCGGTCCTCCGTGCCTGCGCCCTTGTCGGGGGTCGCTTCGAAATTGCATGCGGTGACGAGTGTCAGGACAAGCGAGAGGCAGGCGGGCAGGATCGGAAGGCGCATCGGGGCTCCTCGGAAAGAAAGCGGCAGGGATTGATCGGGTCAGGCGGGTGTTGCGGTGACCCACTGGCGCGCGGCGTCGATCTCGTCGGCGTCGAAGGCGCGCGCCTCGAGCGGCAGGAGCTTGCCGAAAGCCTCCACCGCACTGGCCGCGATACCCGGTGCGGCGACAACTGCATAGCGGCGCAGCGGGCCGATGGAGCGCAGGCTGGTCCACACCCCCTCGGCAGACACGAAGGCGCCGGGGGAGAAATGCTCGGTGGCGCGCATGTCGAGCAGGAGGGCAAGATCGTCGCCCTCTGCCATCGCGCTTTCGACCACCCGCGCCATTTCGACCACCTGCGCGTGATCGAGAACGGCGTCGAAGGCGAAGGCGATGATCGTGACTTCGCCCCGGTGGAGCATTTCGACATTCATGCGGCGACCTCCTTTGGGCCGAGCACTTTCCGCAGCATTGCCGCGCGCGTCCCTAACCCAGGCTTGGCACCTGCCATAGGCCGTACGCTCCGCTGCACCGCATTATAATTTCCCTAAAAATATCAGATAGTAATCTGTGTCAGATCTGTGCCGTTCAGCCGATGCCCTGTTCGCTTGACCGCTTAGGACCCGCGCCCGACGGGCAGACGCGGTATGCTTGCGCCAGACATCAGGAGATCAAGCATGACAACTTCTTCCGACACGACCAGCGGCCTGCGCGAGGAGCTCGGCGGCGATGCCTCGCATCTGGGCCAGACGCTCAAGGGCCGCGCCACACAGGAAGCCGAGACGGGCAAGAATGCGGCGCTCGGTATCGCCGGTTCGGCATCGGGCGCGCTCGGTAAGGCTGCGGACGACCTGCGCGACAACCCCGATGCGCCCGAATGGATGGCCAAGGGGCTGCAGCAGGTTGCACAGCAGATCGATCGTCTCTCGGGCGAGCTTCAGGGCAAGAGCATCGAGGACATGACCCGCGACGTGTCGCGCCTCGCTCGCCAGAACCCCGGCACCTTCCTCGCCGCCGCGGCTGCCGCCGGCTTTGCCGCCGCCCGCCTGCTGCGCGCAGGGGCCGATCACAAGAAGCACGCGCAGGACGGCGACACCCAGTCGCAGACCGTGTCGCAGGCGCAAGCCTATACCGGTGAAGCCCCCGTCTGGCCCGCCGACGAGAACATCATGCCGACCGACACGGGCACGGGCGTGATGCCGGCCTACGGCGCTGAAGGAGGGACCATCCGGTGAACGACCAGACCCGCACTCCTTACCCCGGGAAAGGCCCCGAGGGCGGTGGCGAGGATCGCAATATCGTCGATCTCCTCAGCCACCTGACGCAGCAAGGCGCCCATCTCGCCCGCGAGCAGGTGAACCTCATCAAGGCGGAAATCCGCGAGGCGACCCATGAGATCACGGCCGCTGTCGGCGCGATGGCCGTTGCCGCCGTGGTCGGCATTGCCGGGCTCGGCGTGCTGCTGATGGGCATCGCCTATCTCGTTGGCGACGCGATCGACAACCTCGCGCTCGGCACGATCTTGGTGGGCCTTGCGACACTGGCGGTCGCTTTCGTCCTCTACCTGAGCGGACGCAAGAAGGTCGCGGCTTCGCACCTCAAGCCTGACCGCACCATCGAAACCATGTCCGATACCCCTGCGGTTGCCACCGGCGACCTGCATCATTCCGGAGCCCGATAATGACCGACACGACAACCACCATCGACCAGCGCAGCCCCGAGGAAATCGAACGCGACATTCGTGCGACGCAGGAGGACATGAGCCGCACCGTCGAGCAGATCGGCGGCGAGCTGAATGCGCGTAACGTCCTGAATTCGCTTCTCGACAAGGCCGAAGACGGCGGGATCGATGCGCGCTTCTTCCTCGACACCGCGCGCCGCAATCCGCTTGCGCTCGGCATGATCACGATCGGCGGGCTGTGGCTCGTCAGCGACGCCGATGCCCGCCCCTCGGCGCTCGGCATCAAGCGCCGCAGCTCGGACAAGGGCAAGTCCGCGGTCGATTACACCAATGATTACAGCGACTACAACTCGGATGCATGGCACCCCGAGCATCGCCGCTATGTCGATCATATGTCCAGCTACCAGCCCGAAGCCGGCGAGGACGACGAATCCTATCGCCGCCGCCGCGATCTGGCCCGGGCGAACTACTTCATGATCGAGCAGGGCCACGACGAGGACCACGGCGCCTTCCGCCAGCGCCTCGATTCCGCCACCGAAACGGCCCGCAACAGCTGGTCAAAGGCGGGCAAGAGCGCGTCGAGGATGGCCGAAAGCACCCGTAATCGCACCCAAAGCGCGGTCAGCGACGTGCAGGAGTTCTATGGCGACAACCCGCTGCTGATCGGGCTCGCCGCAGCCTTCGTCGGCGCGGTCGCGGGCGCGATGCTCCCGGCGACGCGGACCGAAGAGGCCTATGTCGGCGGTCTTGGCGAACAGGCGCTGGGTGCAGCCAACGCGCAGGTCAAGAAGGTCGGCCAGATGGCGCGGCAGAAGAAGGACGACATGCTCGGCCAGGTCGACGAGAAGGTCGGCGCAAGCAGCGAAGGTCAGCAGGCGGGCGGCATGGATGCCCCGCAGCAGCAGACCACCGGCATCGGTCAGCAAGTCTGACGCGTGAGAGCCGGGCCCGGGATGCTGCCAGCATCCGGGCCCGGCCTCCTCAGCCTGCGGTTTCGACCGCCCCCGCATCGACCCTGTAGTCGATCGGCTTGAAGCTCCCGCCGTTCGAGGCATACGCCGAACACGCGGTCAGCCCTACGACCAGATCCATTTCGGCGCGGAAGCGCACAAGGTCTCCGGGCTGCGTACCCGGCGGAAGCACCGCGATCTTCCCGTCCGCCCCGACTGTCACGTTCATGAAGATGTTGAACGCGGTCGGAATCGCATCGGGTTCGAGCCCGTAGGGCGCCAGCGCTTCGGCGAGGTTACCGAAGCAGCCGCGGTGCAGCGGCTTGTCCGGGTAGAAATGCCGGAACGTGCCTTCGGAACACGGTGTGAGCAGGAAATCGTGTTGCGGCGCGCGGTCCTCGATGATCGTCAGCATCACCCGCGACCGGTTGGACCACAGCCGCGCGCCCTCGCTGAGGCGCAGCGTCTCCTCGTAATCGAAGGTCCTCCCGTTGGAGAGCACCTCCGCCGGATCTTCGGCCGAGATTGCCAGCATGTCGCTCACCTGCCCGCCCTCGGGGTCCATCACGGTGAGGATGTCTCCGCGCGACAATGTGACCGCCACGCCTGAACGTGGGCCAATGCGCTGCAAGCTCATGCGGGGTCCTCCGGTGCGAAGGGGCACTTCCAGTCGCCCTTGATCGCGCGCCCGCTGTACTGGCGCGCTTCGCTGATCTCGCCGTGGCGCGCGACCATTGGGTTGACGGTGCCGTCAAAGGCCTCGTCGCGGGCGAGGATCACCTCGCGCATCCGCTCGTAGCGGTCCTCGGCCCGCAGCGCCGCGAACTGGCTGTGGAGGTTGAAGACGATGGCCGGGTAAGGCAGGCGCCGCGCCCGGCGCGAGGCGCCCGGGTGGAGGCCGACCGCGAAATAGGCCTTGCCGCCGAAGCTCAGCGCGAAGTCCGGGTGATCGGGATCGGCGCTGAAGCCCGCGGCCTGCGCGTGTCCTGCCGCGCGGTCGAGCGCGGTCAGCGCGCCGAGCCGCTGCCACAGCGCGATCTCGAAGCCGCGCTCGTCGAGACCGACCGGGCCGGCGAACACCACCGCGAGGCTGCGGAAGCCCTTGTCGTCGTCGCCCGCTTCACGGCTCCATTGCACCAGCCGCTCGTGAATACGCGCATCGTCGCGCGCGCTGCGCAGCGAGAAGGCGGGCTCGACCGCGAGGTTGCCCTGAGCAAGCGCCGACTTCGCGCCGACGCAGGGGAAATCGGACTGCTCGATGAGCGCCGTCATCGCCGCGGCGAGGCGGGGGCTGGGATGCTCGGGTTCGGAATAGGAAGCGCGCGCCGGATGCGAATTCGGACGCGGCGGCCGATCAACACTGAATGGAAAAGTCACGAATGCCACCTTGATTGTGCAGTCGCGATTGTCAGATGACAATCATTCGCCGCGGGCACTCGCGTATCGGGGCAAGCGTCATGTTGTCCGGGCGCGACAAGAAGTTGGCTTTCGACCTAGAGAATTGCCGCGATTTCCCCCCTAACCTGTTTGACGATTGGCGCCGGGTGGCAGGCAGGCGGTGCCTTGACTGCGACCACGCGAGGAATTTGGACCGCGTGTCGCTCGGACAGGACATCCGCCACTTGCGCCCACACTCCGGCCATCGCGACTTTGCGCCACTACTCGGCTCGTCGCTGGCATTTTGTTAAATCCTATGCGCGCATGGGCGTGGGTGTGAAGGACGATCCGCGCCTCGACGCCATTCGGAATCTCGAACTCGAGGCGGTCGCCGATCGCGAGCTGTTCTCGCGCATCACGCACCTTGCCAGCACGACTCTCGGGTGCCCGATCGCCCTCCTTTCGGTGGTGGAGAAGGACCGGCAATGGTTCCTCGGGCGCACCGGCATCGACCTGTCCGAAACGGCAATCGCGGATTCGTTCTGCGCGGTGTGCGTGCTGGACGAAGGCCCGTTGCTGATCGGGGACGCCCGCGAGGATCCGAGGCTGAGCGACAGCGCGCTGGTGACAGGCGCGCCCTTCATCCGGTCCTATATCGGCGTGCCGGTCCGCGGCGATGACGGCGTGGTGCTCGGCGCGCTGTGCGGGATTTCGCCCGAACCCGGCGCCTTCCGCCCCGATCAGATCGCGCCGCTGGCAATGCTCGCCGAACTCGCCGAACAGTCGATCACGCTGCACGCGCGCACCCGCGCGCTGAGCCTCGCCAACGGCGCGCTGCGGCAATCGAGCCTCATTTTCAGCCAGGCCGAACGCGCCGCCAATGTCGGCAGCTGGCGCGTCGATCTGGCGACGCGCCAGCTCCACTGGTCGGATCAGGTCTATGCCATCAACGGCCTGCCCCCGAGCCACGTCCCGAAAATCGAGGATGCGCTCGCGCTCTACGTGCCCGGCGACCGCGCCATGGTGAAGTCGCGCATGGAAGGGGTGATCCGTGACGGGCGGCCGTTCACCTTCGAGGCCAGCGTCCTGCGTCCCGACGGGGAGGCGCGCCGCATCCGGGTGGTGGGCGAGCGGGTCGATGTCGACGGCAAGCCCGACAGCATCGCCGGGATCGTGCTCGACTGCACCGAGGAGCACCTGCGCAATGTGGCGCTCAAAAGGGCCGCCGAGCGCGACCGCCTGACCGGCCTCTACAATCGCGCTTCCTTCGACCGCCGCCTGGCTGCGGCGATGCAGCGGGTCGAGAAGGAGCCGGTGACGGTCGCGCTGCTGGACCTCGACGGGTTCAAGGACGTCAACGACACGCTCGGGCATCTGGTGGGCGACCGCGTGCTGGAAACGATCGCCGCCCAGCTTCAGCAGCGCATCGCACCGGGCATGTTCCTCGCGCGCTGGGGCGGTGACGAATTCGCGATGCTGTTCCCGCCGACCACCACGCTCGCCGAGGTGACCGCTTTCCTCGAGGCGCTGCTGGCGCATCTTGCGGAGATGCCGCCGCTCGAAAGCACGCATGTCCGGATCGGGGCGACCTGCGGCCTTGCGCGCATGACGACCAGCGCGAGCAGCGAGGAGATCATGCGCCGCGCCGACCTGGCGCTGTATCGCGGCAAGGAGCTGGGGCGCGGATCCGTGGTGTGCTGGGACAGCCAGATCGAGGCACGCCAGTGCCAGCGCCAGCGCGCGATCGCGCTGCTGCGCTCCGCGCTCGACGGGCGCCGCGCGATGGCGGCCTATCAGCCGATCGTCGAACTGGCGAGCGGGCAGGTCGTCTCGGTCGAGGCGCTGCTGCGCATTCGCGACGAACAGGGCCGGCTCCTGGAGGCGAGCGAGGTATTCGCCGCGCTGCTCGATCCCGAATTGTCGCGCCGGGTGTCACGGGTGATGCTCGATCAGGTGGTGAACGACGGACCGGCGCTGCTCGCGCTGTTCGGGCAGGACACGCGGATCGGGCTCAACCTTTCGGACGCGGACCTGCGGCGCGGGGACTATGTGCAGCACCTCATCGACGTGATCGACGACAGCCCGCTGTCGCCCGCCAACATCACGATCGAGGTGACCGAGACCATGCTGCTCGATGCGAGCGGATACCTGCACACCTCGCTCGCCACGCTTGACCAGTGCGGCTTCACCATCTGCCTCGACGATTTCGGCACGGGCTTCTCGTCGCTCACGCACCTGCGCGCCTTTCCGATCAGCAAGGTCAAGATCGACCGCGACTTCATCGCCGCGATCCAGCAGGACCATCAGTCGCGGCTGATTATCCAGGCGATCGTGCAGATGGGCCACAGCCTCGGCCTGCGGGTGGTGGTCGAGGGGGTGGAGACCGAGGAGCAGGCGCTGTTCCTGCGCGGCGTCGGCTGCCGCCATGTGCAGGGCTATCTCTATGGCCGCCCGATGCTGCTGCCGGACCTGCAGGCGCGCTTCGCCTCGCCGCCACCCGCGTCCCGCCGCCGCCTCGCTTAGGATTCGGGGGCCTAACGGGTCAGCGCCGCCTCGCGGGGGGGCTCACCGGCCTTGAAGATGAAGGTTTCCGGGCGGGTGCCGCCGCCGATGTTGACCCGGTTTTCCTGCCGCGCCCAGACATCGGTGAGGATCTGCGAGTTGAACCGCAGCATGACGCTCGCGCCGCCTGCGGGGGCGGGGACCTCCTGATAGACCCACAGGCTCCCGCCGGTGATCTCGCTGCCCACGTAGGCCGGCTGCACCCGGGTGCCGTCCACCTCGAGCAGGAAGCGCCGCGTGACATAGGCGGCGAACTGCTCGCGGCTTTTGGCGCTGCCGATGATCTCCGGGTTCTTGATCCCCTGCGCCGTGAGCGCGTGCTCCGCATCATGGACCGGCACCTGGTGCACGATCTCGATCATCCCGGTGCGCGGGTTGAGCGAGATCGTGCTGATCGCGATCTTCTGCTGGTGCGCGAGCGCGGTGGTGACCCCGGCGAGCGGGGCCAGCACCAGCGCCAGCGCGAGCAGCAGACGGCGGAGCGTCACTTGCGGTTCTTCACCGGCTCGGCCCCGGCAGCCTCGCCCATCAGGTCACGACCGGTGCGCGACTTGCTCGCCTCGTCCTTGAAGGCTTCGATCCGGCTCGGGATGATGCGGCGCGGGTAGTGGTTGTTCTCGATATCGGCATCGCCCGTCTCCCACTCGGGATCGACCACCACCTGCACCAGCTCCTTGCCCTTGGGGAAGACCAGCAGCTTGGCGACTTCCTTGGCGTTGCGGCGCCAGATTTCGGCCGGGATCATCAGCTTCTCGGTCTTGCCGTCCTTGAAGGTCAGGCCAAGGATGATCGGCATCACCAGCCCGCCCTTGTTGCTGAAGTTGAGCACGTAGTAGTTCGCGTCCTCCTTCACCGCGCGGTCGAAGGCGGCGCGTTCCCACGGCAGCAGGCCCGAAAGGAAGTCGGTGTAGCCCTTGGTGTCCTTGGGTGTGGCGGTGAACTCGTCGTTCTTGTCGTAGTAATCGGTGACGCCCGGGTTCTCGAGCACCCAGATCGGCAGGCGCTGCTTTGCGTTGAGGCCGACGCCGACCAGATCGGGCTCCTCGTCACGCTCGGCGCGGCGGCGGGGCAGGTCGATGTCCGGGTTCTTGGTGTCGATCTTCAGGCGGTAGATCGAATCCAGCGCGATATCCACGTGGTCGGTGGTGTAGAACCAGCCGCGCCAGAACCAGTCGAGGTCGGTGCCGCTCGCTTCTTCCATGGTGCGGAAGAAGTCGGCAGGCGTCGGGCGCTTGAACTTCCAGCGGCGGGCATATTCCTTCAGCGCGAAATCGAACCGCTCGCGCCCGATGATCGTGTCGCGCAGCAGGTGGAGCGCGGCCGAGGGCTTGCCATAGGCATTGGCGCCGAGATCGGTGATCGAGTCCGACTGGGTCATGATCGGCTGCTGGGTGCTCGACACCATGTAGGGGATCAGATCGCGCGGGACGCTGCGGGTCCACGGCATCTTCGGGTCCCATTCGTAGCCCGCGACCGAATCGAGGAAGGAGTTCAGCCCCTCGTCCATCCAGGTCCACTGGCGCTCGTCGGAGTTCACCGTCATCGGGAAGTAGATGTGCCCGATTTCGTGGATCACCACGCCGACCATGCCCGTCTTGGTGGCGAGCGAATAGGTGCGCGTGCCGTCCTTGTTGAGGATGGTACGCGGGCCGTTGAAGGTGATCATCGGATATTCCATCCCGCCGACCGGCCCGTTGACGGACTGCGCGGTGGGATAGGGATAATCGAAGCTGAAGCGCGAATAGACCTTGAGCGTGTGGACCACCGCGGCGGTCGAATACTTGCGCCACAGGTCCCCGCCCTCCTTGGGCCAGAAGCTCATCGCGAGCACGGTCTCGTGCTCGGCGCCGGGCTGCTTCACGCCCTGCGCGTCCCAGATGAACTTGCGGCTGGAGGCCCAGGCGAAGTCGCGCACGTTGGTGGCGGCGAATTTCCAGGTCTTGGTGCCCTTGGGCCCGGCAGCCTCGGCGGCGGCGGCTTCCTCGGGGGTGACGACGAAGACCGGCGCGGCGGCGTTCTTGGCAGTCTCGAGCCGCTGGCGCTGCGCCGCGGTGAGCACGGCATCGGCGTTCTGGAGCGTGCCCGTAGAGGCGACGATGTGATCGCCCGGCACCGTCATCTCGACCTCGTAATCGCCGAATTCCAATGTGAACTCGCCGCGGCCGAGGAACTCCTTGTTGTGCCAGCCTTCGTAGTCCGAATAGACCACCATGCGCGGGAACCACTGGGCGACGAGGAAGATGTCGTTGCCGCCCTTCTTCGGATCGTCGGGGAAGTGCTCGTAGCCCGAACGCGCGTTGATCGCGTCTTCCTCGACGATGTTGAAGGCCCATTCGATGGTGAATTCGGTCGTCGCGCCGGGTGCGAGCGGCGCGGGCAGATCGACCCGCATCAGCGTGCCGACGATGGTGTGCGGCAGGTCCGCACCAGCAAGCGTCTTCACCGCGCCGATGTCATAGCCGTAGGTGTTGTCGGCCATCGCCTGCTGGCGGCGCAGTTCCTCCATCGACAGCTTGGTCGGATCATTGCCCGATCCCAGCGTGACCTTGGGCCCGCGCCGTCCGGGGCCGCCGAACACGTCGGTCAGCTCGGCCATCGAGTCCTTCTTGAAGATGTTCTGGTCGAGCTGCATCCACAGCCACGGCAGCGCGTCGGGCGAATTGTTGGTGTAGCGCACCGTCGCGCGGGCGGTGATGCGGCGCTTGGTCTCGTCGAGCGCGGCGGTGATCTTGTAATCGACCTTCTGCTGCCAGTACTCGTGCCCCGGCGCGCCGCCTGCCGTGCGGTAGGTGTTGGCGTCGGGCAGCACCTCGTCGAGCTGGCGGAACTTGTCCTGGAAATCGCCCTTGGTCTGCTGCACGCCCTGAGCCGCGAGCGGCGTGTGGGCAGGGATGACGAACAGCAAGGCGGCGGCAAAAAGGGCGAAACGCAAAGGGCGAACTCCGGGCAAAGGGCAGAGGCGTTTGGAAGCGCAAAAGCGATTGGCGCGCAACCCAATAAGAGGCGCAGGACAGCACTTTTGTTTCGCGCATGGCATCAGGATCACTTTGCCTCTATCGCGCGGGATCATGACCCAGCCTCCTTGGTACACGCTGCACGAAGCCGCCTGCGCGCGCGGGGAGAGCACCTATCGCGACCCCGAGACCGGCTACACGGTGTTCACCCGCCTCGCCCACCTCAAGCGCGGCAAGTGCTGCGGCTCGGCCTGTCGCCATTGCCCTTACGATCACGAGGCCGTACCGGGCCGCAGCTGATTACCGGAGACCCACAAGATGAAGACCCGCGCCGCCGTCGCTTTTGCCGCCAAGCAGCCGCTCGAGATCGTCGAGCTGGATCTCGAAGGCCCGAAAGCGGGCGAAGTGCTGGTCGAGATCATGGCGACCGGCATCTGCCATACCGACGCCTACACGCTCGACGGCTTCGATTCCGAGGGCATCTTCCCCTCCGTGCTCGGCCATGAAGGCGCCGGGATCGTGCGCGAGGTCGGGCCGGGGGTGACCTCGGTGAAGCCGGGCGATCACGTGATCCCGCTCTACACCCCCGAATGCCGCCAGTGTAAGTCGTGCCTTTCGGGCAAGACCAACCTGTGCACCGCGATCCGCGCGACGCAGGGCAAGGGGCTGATGCCCGACGGCACGACGCGGTTCAGCTACAAGGGTCAGCCGATCTTCCACTACATGGGCTGCTCGACCTTCTCGAACTTCACCGTCCTGCCCGAGATCGCGGTGGCGAAAATCCGCGAGGACGCGCCCTTCCAGAGCGCCTGCTATATCGGCTGCGGGGTCACCACCGGCGTGGGCGCCGTTACCAACACCGCCAAGGTGCAGGTCGGCGACAATGTCGTGGTGTTCGGCCTCGGCGGGATCGGCCTCAACGTCATCCAGGGGGCGCGGCTGGCGGGGGCGAACATGATCGTCGGCGTCGACATCAATCCGGCCCGCGAGGAATGGGGCAAGCGGTTCGGCATGACCCACTTCCTCAACTCCGCCGGAATGAGCCGCGAGGAGACCGTCGCGCAGATCGTCGCGCTGACCGATGGCGGGGCGGATTACACCTTCGACGCCACCGGCAACACCGAAGTGATGCGCACCGCATTGGAAGCCTGCCACCGCGGCTGGGGCACCTCGATCATCATCGGGGTCGCCGAAGCGGGCAAGGAAATCGCCACCCGCCCCTTCCAGCTCGTCACCGGGCGCAACTGGCGCGGCACCGCGTTCGGCGGGGCCAAGGGCCGCACCGACGTGCCGAAGATCGTCGACATGTACATGACCGGCAAGATCGAGATCGACCCAATGATCACCCACGTCATGGGGCTCGAAGAGATCAACACCGCCTTCGACCTGATGCACGAAGGCAAGTCGATCCGCTCTGTCGTGGTGTTCTGACGAAGCTTCCCGCCTCCGGTGGTTAACCGGGTGGTTACGCGCGCGCGCTATGGCCGATGCGACAGCGGTCCCTCCCCCCCTCGGGGCCCGGCAGGTGAGGAATGTACCAGAGCAGGATTGCAGCCGACCCCGTGACGGTCGCGGCGAGCCCGGGCCTTGCGCCCGAGCTTGACGCGCTGGCGGCGTGCAACCGTTCGCGGGCCGGCTTCCTGCGCGCTGCCTGGTACGGTACGGGCAGCGCCGCGGCAGCGCGCACGCTGGTCGTGCGCCGAAGCGCCGATGGCGCACCGCTCGCCGCGATCCCGACCATCCCTTTCGGCCCGGCTCTCGCAGGGGCGCGCAAGGTGCCGGGAGCCTATTGGCCCCTGCGCGGCATTGCGGTGGCCCCCGATTGCACCCCGCTCGATCTGGCGCAGGCGCTCGAACACCCTGCGGCGCGCAGCCTCGGCCCGGCCTGGCGGCTGGGCCCGGCGCGCAGCGACGATCCGGCGACCCTGCTGCTCGTCGAGGCGGCGGGGCTCGCCGGCTGGCACGTGCTGTGGCGCAGCGCCGGGACCAGCTGGGTCATCGATTGCCATGCCGCCCGCGCCGCCGGCTGGCCGCGCGAACCCCTGGCCAGACGCCTCGCCAAGATCGAACGCCGCCTCGGGCGGCTCGGCACGGTGACCTGGGACCTCGTGCGCGGGCCGGGCTGGGACAAACCCGTCCTCGAGGAGCTCGGCGCCGTCGAGGCGGCGAGCTGGATCGCGACCGACACCGATGGCAGCGGCGCCAAGTTCATGACGCCCGGCCTGCGCGCCCGGTGGCGGGCAGCGCTCGCCGATCCGGTGCTCGCCGAGATGCTCTGCGCGACGATCCTGCGGCTCGACGGCCGTGCGGTCGCCTTCAGCTTCGACATCGACGACGGCCCGGTCCAGTACGGCATCGCCGGCACCTATGTGAGCGACTTTGCCCGCTACGAAGTCGGCAAGCTCGTCAACTACCGCACCCTTGCCGACGCCATTGCAGACGGCCAGCAGGTCCTGGACCTTGGCGCAGGCGACACCGGCTACAAGCGCGCAATGGGGGCGACGGCAGGCTATGACCTCGTCGACCTCCTCTTCGTGCGCAGCCGGACAGCAGCGCGCGTGATGGCGCGGATCTGGGGCCCCGAGCGAACCTCCGGCGGGCCGCGAGGCGTCTGGCCGGTGCGGGTGACAGCCCATGCCTGAGCTCCCTTCCCCGTCCCCGTCGCTGGCCTCACAGGTGCGCACTGCGGTGATCTGGCGCTCGGGCAGCCAGATCGGCACGCAGATCGTGTCCTGGGCCTCGACCCTGATCGTCATCCGCCTGCTCGCCCCGCAGGACTACGGCCTGTTCGCGATGGCGCAGGTCATGCTGATGCTGCTCAACACCATGAACGGCTGGGGCCTGGCGAGCGCGCTGATCCGCGAACCCGAGGTCAGCGAGGAACGGCTGCGCCAGACCCTCGGCATGCTGATCCTGCTCAATTTCGGCCTTGCGCTGATCCAGTTCCTGACCGCGCCGCTGGTCGCGATGTGGTTCGATCAGCCGATGGTCGCGGACCTCCTGCGCGTGCAGTCGCTCTCCTATCTCCCGATCCCGTTCAGCGCGCTTTCCTATGCGATGCTGTCGCGGCGGATGGAGTTCAGGAAGCCGGCGCAGGTGCGCCTCGCCTCGGCGATCGCGGGCGCGAGCACCGCGCTGCTGGGCGCCTTCACCGGCTGGGGCGTATGGACGCTGGTCGCTGCGCCGATGATGATGTTCATCACCGAGGCGGTCGGCATGACCTGGGCCGCGCGTGCGCCGATCCGGCCGAGCTTCCGCTTCGCCGGAGCGGGGCACATCGCCGGCTTCGGCGGGGTGATGACCGCCACGCAGCTGTTCTGGTTCGTGCAGAGCCAGTCCGACGTGATGATCGCCGGTCGCGTTCTCGATCCGCACGATCTGGGGGTCTACACCACGGGCCTGTTCCTCGCGCAGCTGCTCGCGGCCAAGTTCGTGCCGCCGATCAACGAGATCGCCTTCGCCGCCTATTCGCGCCGCTATGCCCACGCCGACGGAGCGCCCGGCGATGACCTCGGCGCGGGCGCGCTGCTGGCAACGATCCGGCTGGTGATGATGGTGGCGCTGCCCGCCTATGCCGGAATGGCGGCGGTCGCGCCGGCGCTGGTCCCCGTGGTGCTCGGCGAGCAATGGCACGAGATCGTGCCCCTGCTCCCCATCCTCGCCGCAGCCATGGCGATGATGACACTGCAGATCCTCTTCGCCCCCGCCACCAATGCGCGCGGGGTGCCGTTTGCCGCGCTCAGGATCACGATGATCGGCAGCGTGGTGATGACCGGCGCCTTCTTCATCGGCTCGCACTGGGGGCTGCACGGCTTTGCCTGGGGCTGGGTCGGCGGGATGGCGGTGCTGACCTCGGCGACGGTGGTGCTGTCGGGCGGGATCATCGGCCTGAGCCTTCAAGGCCTCGCCCGCGCGATCCTCGCGCCGCTCTTCGCCGCGCTGCTGATGGCGGCACTGGTGCGGCTGACGCTGGACATGCTCCCCGCCGGGCTGATGCCGCTGCTGGCGCTGGCGAGCTGCGTGCCGCTCGGCGTGGCGCTTTATCTCGGCTTCCTCCAGATGATCGCGCCCGAGCGCATCGCGGAGGCGCTGCATTTCCTGCGTCACCGCGACGACGCGGCGGAGCCCGCTCCGGCCGAGTGACAGCACGCGGCCAGGGACTGGCAAAAGCGCGTGATTGACTTGGCCGCGCCGATACGGTTGTTCGCCGCCATGACCACCACCCGCCCCGCTCCCGAAACCCGCCTCCACGCTGTCGGTGGCACCCATATCGCCGCGCACCACTGGGCCGCGCAGGGCGACGGCGTGCCGCTGGTCTTTGCCCATGCGACAGGCTTTCACGGGCGGGTGTGGGACGCGATCATCGAGAAGCTCCCGGCACACCCCGTCCACGCGCTCGACATGCGGGCCCACGGGCAGTCGGGCGGCGGGCCGGTGACCGACTGGCGGGTGCTGGCGAGCGACGTTGCCGAGCTCCTCGCCGTCGAGGGCATCACCGGCGCGGTCGGCATCGGGCATTCGATGGGCGCCCACACGCTGCTCCAGGTCGCCGCCGATCATCCGGACGCGTTCCGGCGCCTCGTGCTGTTCGATCCGGTGATCCTCGCGCCCGAATTCTACGCGCCCGGCCAGCCGCTGTTCACCGCCGATAACCCCCACCCCGCGATCCGCCGCAAGCGCGATTTCGCTTCGCCCGAGGCGATGATCGAGCGCTTCCGGACCCGCGATCCGTACAACCTCTTCGACCCCCGCGTTTTCGAGGATTACTGCCGCTTCGGCCTCGCCCCTGCGCCGTCGGGAGAGGGGATGGAGCTGGCCTGCTCACCGGAGGACGAGGCGAGCGTCTATGCTTCGAGCCGCAGCAATCCGGGGATCATCGCAGCGGCGAAGCGCGTGGACATCCCGGTCCTTGTGGTGCGCGCGCTGCACACGAACCTCAATGATTTCAAGAGCTCGCCGACCTGGCCGGAGCTGGCGGCGAGCCTGCCGCAGGGGGTCGACCTCTACCGGCCGGACATGACCCACTTCCACCCCTTCCAAGACCCGGCGGATGCGGCGCGGATCATCGGGGAATTCATCGGCGAGGGGTGATGTTCCCAAAATGTTTCACGTGAAACATTCACCCCGCCGCTTCGAGCAAATCCCTGATATCGCTGCGAATCCTCTCAAGAGAGCTTGCGTCCGCCTGTAGGATATTGGCCCCGATCTGCCCCGCCAGCCCGCCATAGAAGGCCAGCAGGCTTGAGCGCAGCGGATGGTCCGGCGCGACCGACTGCGCGAGCCACAGCATGATCGTCTGGGCGCGGTTCAAGGGCTCTCTGGGAGGGGTCTGGGACCGGTCTAGAGCGATCAAGGACTGGCCTAGAGCGGCCAAGGCCTCCTCCAGACAGATCTTTGTGAGGTCTGCGCTGCCCGATGCCTCGATCCGCGCTTCGAGCGCGACGCGGCGATAGGCGGCGGCGGGGTTGCGGCTCAGCATCTGCATTTGGCGGTCCCCTTACCGATCCCGCGCCGACCAGATGTCGACCTGCTGGCGCAGGAAGCTCAATGTCGATTGCGAGGCCGAGACGCGGCGCTCGGACGCGGTGAATTCCCGCGTCAGCCGGGTGCGCAGCGCGTCCTGCTGCTCGGCGATCTTCGCGAGCCGCGCGTCGCTCGAGGCGAGCTGCGTCTCGTAGCGCTTGAGCGACCCGCCGAGCGACGACGGGTCAGCAGTGAGGCTGTTCTCGCGCGCGAAGCGGTCCATGGTCGCAAACACGCCGTTGATCCCGGCAGTGAACATCGCCGCGACCGCATCGGGGCTGGCTTCGAGCGAGCGGTTCAGCCGCGCGGAATCGAGCCTGAAGGTGCCGTCGCGGTTCAGCGCGAGGCCGAGGTCGCCCAGCGTGCGCGGCTCGCTGCCGACAGCGCCGGGCATCACCACGCGGCTTGCCAGCCCGCCGAGGTCGCGCCGCAATTCGCGCGCGCCCGGATCATTGCCGAGCTCGCCGCCCACAGGCGCGGCAAGCTGGTTGATCTGCCCGACGATGTCGTTGAGCGCGGCCACGAAGTCGCCCATCACGCTGGCGATCGCAGCCGAACCGCTGGCGAAGCTGAGCGTGGTCGGCGCGCCGACATTGGTGGCGGTGAGGTTCAGGTTGAAGCCGCCCGGCAAGCCGGTGACGCGGTTGGTCGGGCTGGTCATCGGCACGGTATCGAGCCGGAAGGCCGCGTCGCGCGCGGTCGCCCGCAATTCGCCGCCGCTGCTCGCCGGGTTCCAGCCGAGATAGCTGAGATCGCCCGGCACATCGTCGGCCGGATCGTTGACGCTGGCCGCCTCGAGCACGAAGCAGCTCGCCGCGCCTTCCCTGCCCTTCATCACCAGCTGCGCGCCATTGGGGCCGGTGGCGACATAGGCGTTCACCGCCCCGCCGCTCGCCTGGTTGATCTTGGTCGCAAGGCTGGCGAGCGTGTCCGTCGACGTCACGGCGATGGGCACCGCGGCGCGGGCGGCATCGGCGGTGAAGCTGGCGCCCGCAACCGTGCCGAAGCGCAGGGTCAGCGTGCCTTCGCCCACCGGCGTATCCCGGGTTGCAAGCGCGCGCGACACCAGCGTCTGTCCTTGGGCAAGCTGGGTCACTTCGAGCGAATAGCTGCCGCGCGGGGACGTGCCGGGGGGCACCGTGACCCTGGCGACGGCAGCATTGCCAAGCTCGGGCTTGGGGGCAAGGTCGCCATTGCGCACCCGGTCGCCCAGCGCGCTCGCCAATCCCGTGATCGCGCCGCGCAACTGGCCGGCGGCGGAAACCTGCGCCTTGAGCGCGGTCTGGCGCGAGGTGATCTGGTCGCGTTGGGCGGCGAAGCTCGCTGCGGCAATGTCGCTGGCGAGCTTGATGAAATCGATGCCGCTGCCTGCGCCGAGAGCCGAGATGATCGAGGAGCCGGAGGTGGTCATGGTGCTGAGAACGGGCAGGGGACAGGAAGATTAAGCATGGGGCTCCACCCTCCCGTCGCCATCGAAGCGCAAGGGCGCAGGCACATCGATCACCGGGCGGCGCGGGCGGGTTCCGCGCTTCAGGGCCATGACGAAAGCGACCAGCGAGGCGAGCGCGACATAGAGCTCCTCGCGCACCATCTGGTTCGGGCGCGTGGTGAAATAGACCGCGCGGGCGAGCTGCGGATATTCGAGCACCGGCAGGCCCGTTTCCGCCGCGATCTCGCGCATCGCCAGCGCGGTCTCGCCCCGGCCTTTCGCCAGCAGCAGCGGCGCGGGCGCGCGCGCCGGATCATAGGTGAGCGCGACGGCAAAGTGCATCGGGTTGACGATCACGAACTGCGCATCCTTCATCGCCTTGGCGACCCCGCCGCGCGCCAGATCGCGCTGGCGCTGGCGGCGGGCGGACTTCATCTCGGGCGAGCCCTCGGCCTGCTTGTTCTCCTCCTTCATGTCCTGAAGGCTCATCTTGAGCCGCTTGTCGCGCTGGAAGCGTTGCAGCGGGTAATCGATCGCGGCGATCACCAGCAGCCCGATCAGCAGCACCCCGACAAGGCTGGTGATCGCCTCGAGCCCGAGCGCCACCTGCGCTTGGAGCGGCAGGGTGCCGAGCGCGAGGAGTTCGTGCATGCGGCCTTTCGCCCACATCCACGCGATCCCGCCGAGCAGCGCGAGCTTGGCAAGACCCTTGCCGAGCTCGATCAGCCCCTGCACGCCGAGGATGCGCTTGAAGCCTGCCAGCGGGTTGATGCGCGAGGCCTTGAAGGCGGCGTTGCCCGCGTTGAAGCGCCCCTCGCCCAGCAGCATCTGCGAGGCGACCGCGGCGGCGGCGACGAGCAGCCCGAGCGCGATCACCGGCGGCAGGGCAGCGAACGCCGCAGCGGCGAAGGCCTCTCCGGGGTCGAAGGTCGCGAGCGCGGCGGCATCGAAGGTCAGGCCTGCGCGGGCGACGGCGCCGAGCCCCTCGTTCAGCCATGCGCCGAGCCCGTAAAGCGCCAGCGCCCCCGCCCCCGTCACCGCCACCGTGGCGAGCTCGCGGGAGCGGAGGACATCGCCCTTCTTGGCGGCATCGGAACGGCGCTTGGGGGTTGGCGCGAAGGTTTTCTCGCCCGGAGTTTCTTCGGCCATCAGCGCGCCCCGATCAGCTGGGCGGACTGGCCCAGCGCCGTCTCGAGCACGCCCCTCAGCTGCATGGTCATCACCGGCAGCGCGATGATCATCGCGGCGATCCCGGCGAGCACGCCCGCCGGAAGCCCGAGCGCGAAGAGGTTGAGCGACGGCGCGGAGCGGGCCAGCAGGCCGGTGAGGATCTGCACCAGCAGCAGCACCAGCACCACCGGCAGCGCGATGGCGGCGGCGGTGGCCAGCCCGGCGCCGAAGAACATGACAAGGCTCTGCGCCCGCCATGCGCTCAACCCGTCACCGGCGGGGAGCAGGCGGTAGCTCTCGATCAGCAGCTCGAACCACAGAAGATGCGCGCCGGTGGCGTAGAACAGCAGGCTGAGGACAAGGCCGAAGAAGGTGCCGAGCGCGCCGGCCTGCGCGCCGCTTGCCGGGTCGATCGACGTGGCTATCGCGAGGCCCATCGTGCCCGCGATCTGTTCCGCCGCGATCAGGGGTATCGCGAAGGCGAGTTGCAGCACGAAGCCGAGCATCATCCCGATGGCGATCTCGTGCAGCACGGCGAGGATCGCGGCGATGCTCGCCATCGCGGGGGGCGGCGCAAGCGGCACCCAGCTTGCGACGAAATAGCCGAGCACGAGGCTGAGCAGGATCCGCAAGGGTGCGGGCACCGCCGTCCCACCGATCATCGGCGCGGCCATCAGCGCGGCCCCGCAGCGGATCGAGAGGAACAGGATGTGCCACAGCATCGCCTCGATGCTGCCGAAGCCGAAATCGAGGACGTTCATGCGCGGCCCATCCGGCTCAGGCGCCCAGATCGGCGACCTGCGCCATGATCTCTCGGGTGAAGTCGGTGAGCAGCCCCATCATCGCCGCGCCCAGCACCACGAACACCAGCGCGGTGATCGCCAGCTTGGGGATGAAGGACAGGGTCTGCTCGTTGACCGAGGTGGCTGCCTGGATGATCCCGACGACGAGGCCGACCACCAGCGCCGCGATCAGCGCCGGACCGGCGATCAGCGCGGTCACCCACAGCGTCTGGTCGGCGAGCGCGAGAAGCTGCGTGTCCTCGCCCACTAGGAGAAGCTCATCGCAAGGCTGCCCATCAACAGCGCCCAGCCGTCGACCAGCACGAACAGCAGCAGCTTGAAGGGCAGGGATATGATCGTCGGGCTCAGCATCATCATGCCGAGGCTCATGAGCACGCTCGCCACCACGAGATCGATGACGAGGAAGGGCAGGAAGATCATGAAGCCGATCTGGAAGGCGGTCTGGAGTTCGGAGGTGACGAAGGCGGGCAGCAGGATCGAGAAGGGCACATCCGCGCCGCTCTTGAAGGTCCCGCCGCCCGCCACATCGGTGAACATCATCAGGTTCGATTCGCGGGTCTGGCGCAGCATGAAGGCATGGAACGCCTCGCCTGCCTCGCCAATCGCGGCATCGGCGCTGATGGTGCCCGCGGCGTAGGGCGCGATCGCCTGGGTGTTCACCACGTCGAGGGTCGGGGCCATGACGAAGAGCGAGAGGAACAGCGCCAGCCCCGCCAGCACCTGCCCCGGGGGCGATCCCTGCAAGCCCAGCGCCTGCCGCAGGATCGAGAGCACCACGAGGATGCGCAGGAAGCTCGTCATCATCAGCACCAGCGCGGGCAGGATGGTGAGGAGCCCCATCACCACCAGCAGCTGGAGCGACATGCTCAAGGGGCTGTCCCCCCCTCCATTGGCACCCGCACCCTTGTCCCCCAGCGCCCGCTCGACCGCCGCGCCGACGCCTGCCGAAACCGGATCGGGTGCGGGCATGGTGGCGGCGGCAGGCGCGGCGGCGTGCGCCAGCTCGGGCGTGAGCCATAACATGGTTAACGCGGCAAGGCAGGCGAGGGCCGCACGGACTATCGGGAAGCGGAGCATCAGACGTTCTCCGGCAGGATCGCAGGCGCAGGCGTTTCGCCCAGCGCGACTTCGCCGAGCCGGACCATCCCCTGCCGGGTGCAACCGAGCAGGATCTCGCGGTCACGGAAGCGCACAACGGCAAGCTTCATGCCCGGCCCGATCAGGCTCGTCTCGACCAGCTGGAGCTGGCGCGCGCTCCCGGCGCGAGCGCCCGCGCCGGACGCGCCCTGAAGGCGGGTCTGGAGCCAGCGGGTCAGCCACAGGCTGCCCCAGATCAGCCCACCCAGCAGCGGCAGCAGCAGCGCGAGGCGCAGGAGATATTCGAGCATCGCGGGGCCGCCCTACTTGAGCAGGTCGTCAAGGTTGAAGGGATCGTCGTCGACAGGCGCAGGGGCCGGTGCCTCGGGTTCGGGCGCTGTGAAGTCGGCAGCAGAAGCAGGGGCGGGAGCCGGAGCGGAAGTGGCAGCGGCAGGCGGGGCCATGCCCGGCGGCGGGGGCACGTCCTGCCCGTCCTCGCCCACCAGGCTTACGATCCGCAGGGCAAAGCGGCCCTTCTCGGCCACCACCTCACCGCGCGCAATCACCCGGCCATTGGCGGTGACATCGAGCAGCTCGTCGGTCAGCCGGTCGAGCGTCACGGTGCTCCCCTCGCCAAGCGTCAGCACGTCGCGCAGCGGCAACTCGGCCCGGCCAAGCTCGACCGAAAGGCGCACGGCGACATCGCCGAAGCGGGAGAAAGCGGCAGGCTGGACAGCGTTCATGGCCGGGCACCTTGATGAGCGACAGGGGGATACGTAGCGTGAGCGGAAGGCGGGAAGCGGGTCAGGCGGATCGCCATGTGGTCCGCTGCGGTGCCGACGCTGCCGTGGGCGAGCAGGGTCTCGCCGACCATCAGCGGCACCTGCCGCCCCATCGTCAGCGGGATCATGTCACCCGGGGCGAGGGTCTGGAGCCGGGCGAGCGAGAGATCGAATTCGGCAAGCACCACGTGGAGCGGCAGCGGCACCTCGGCAAAGGGAGTGGCGAGGCCGGTCGCAGGGCTGCGGGCAAGGCGCGGGCGAACACGGCGGCGGCCACCGGGCAGCAGGCGCCCCATCCGCTCGGCCGCCACGGCCAGCGCCGCACGCCAGGTGCAGCCCTGCCGGTTGGCGATCTCGATGACGAAGAACAGCGCCTCGTCGTCAAGCGCGAAGGGCTTGAGGCGCGCCGCGCTCTCGCTGCGCACGATCACCTCTCCGGATTTGGAAGCGGCGGCCCCGGCGGCGGCGATCGGCGGCGGCATGTCGCCATAGCTTGCACGGGTGATCGCGGCGGCGATCATCGTCGCGGTCTCCTCGACCAGCAGCGCCGCCGACCGCGGCAGCACCTCGGGCACGCCCCCCGCGATCCGCCCGTCCCCGCCGAAGCTGCGGTCGGTGAGCGCGATCGCGGTGGCGAAATCGAAGCTGAGCAGCGCGGTCTCGCCGGTCGCGCCGACCCGGACGAGGCTGTTGGCGGCGATCTGGCCAATGCGCTTCAGCGCGTCGGCGCCGGTCATCCTCTCGGGCTCGCCGATGCCGACCTCGAGCCGGTCGCCCGAGAGCAGGGCCGACAGGTCGTCGGCGAGCAACCGCGCAAGGTCACGCCGCCAAGCGGCCAGCAGCGCGGCGCTTTCCTCGGGACGCGGCCCGCGTGTGGTGAGCTCCGGGCAGTGCACCGCCGCAGCGCGCGCCGCGCCGAAATCATGGGCCATCCTCATTGGACGAGGAACCCCTTGAAGTGGACCGCATCGATCCCGCCGAAGCCCTCTTTCTCCTCGAGCACCTCGTTGATCGCCTTGGCGAGCCTTCCGGCAATGCGCTTCTTGCCGTCCACGCTGTAGGCCTCGGCCTCGGTGGTGGCGGCGAGCTGGGCGAGGATCGCCGAACGGATCGCGAGTTCGTGGGTCTTGACCCATTGCAGCACCCGCCCGTCGCGGCGGGTCGAAACCGCGAGCTCGACCTGCACCAGCCCCGGCGAATCCGCGAGGTTGGAGGTGAAGCCCTCGGCGAAGGAGTAATAGGCGGTGCGATACTTGCTCCCGCCCTCGCCATAGACGGGGGCGGCGGCGTCCTTCTCCTTGCTCGCACCGGCAAAGGGATAGGGGTCCTCATCGGACTTGAGCACCAGCTTGGGCTCGTCGGGTTCGTGCTTGCTTTCCATGCCGGGGATCAATCCCATCGCGAAGGCGCCGTAAGCCCCGCCCGCGCCGAGCCCGAGCAGCACCACGGCGCCGAGGACCAGCTTGATCGCTCCGCCCTTCCCGGACTTGCCGCCTTCGCCCGCATTGTCGGACTTGTCCTTGCCCTTGGCCACCGTGTCAGCTCCCCGTTGTCTTCAACTTGCGTCGTCGTCAGGCGAACAGCCCGCCGGAAGGCGAGGCCGGGCTGGCGGAGCCGTTCTCCTCCGCCTCGGAACGGGCCGCGAGTGCGGCGGCGGTCGAGGAGCGGCGGTGGTCCGGCGCAGCCTCGCCGTCTCGCGATCCCGATTGCCCGAGGTATGGTTGCGAGGCCCCTTGCCCGCCACTAGGGGATGACCCTGAGCGGTGCTCGCCAGTCCCGCTCTGGAACGCCCCGTTCTGGCCCATCTGCCCTCCGGAGGCGTCGGGCGAGGCCGACGCGGCGGCCACGGCGCGATCGGCAAGGGCGGCCTGGATCGCCGGGACGAAGCCCGGATCGCGGCTCGCCAGAACCGCACGCCAGCCCTCGGCCCCGCTCGCCTCGAGCCGCAGCGAAACCGCCCCGAACTCGGCATGCTGGAGCGTCATCGCGGGCCTTGCCGCGCGGAGCGCCTCACGAAGGTCGCCGACCTGGTCGATGGTCGATTGCTGTGTCGATGGCTGCTGGGGTGCCGGAGCGTGGCTGCGCGAATCCCCGCGCTCGGTGACGGGCACAGGCGCCTGTGGCAGCGCGGCGGCCGGCGCGGTGTTGGCGGAAGGGGCGGGTGCATCGGACCAAGCGGCGGCGTCAGGTGCTGCCACCTCGGCAAGCGCCGCGAATACGGCAGGATCGGGCGCGATGGCCGGAGCCGACGCAAACGCCGCTGACTGCGAGACGCCATGCCGGGGCGAGGCCGCCGGAGCGGCGCGAGCAGGCTCGGAGGAGAGAGCCGGGAGCGCGTCTCCCTCCCCGGCCGGCGCCGCTGGCGGGGCGGGGAACAGTGCCGCAGGGGCGGGGGTGATGGATGTTGGCGGTGCCGCGGGCTTCGGTGCAGGCGTTGCGGCAAGTCGCATCGCAGCCGGGGCCGACGCCACGATCGTGACCGGTCCGGATGCGGCAAGGGGATCGGGAACCTCTGACGGCGGGGCAACGGGTGGCACCGCCGGCGCAATGCTCTGCGCGACAGGAGGAGAGGCGATCGGGGCGGCGAAGGACGACGGCAGATCAGGCTCCCCGAGATCGGGATCGTCAGCCCCATCCGGCGAGGTGGTTGCAGGAGCGGGCTCGGGCAACCCCGATGCCAAGGGCAGGGTGGCATTCACGGCCGCAAGAGCCGGAGAGCGGAATGGGGCCGATTCGCGGGACAGCGCAGGCTCGCTGGGCGAGGCTGCGACCGGCACGGGTCCGGCATCATCGGCGCCCACCACCGGGACAGCATCGTCCTCGATGCGCCGGACGAGCGGGCTGACAGCCGGCAGCGGTGTGAGGCCTGAGGGCGTGTTCGGGAGCAGCAGCAGCGCCGCGGCGTTCGTCTCCGGCGCCGCGATCTGCTCCGCACTGGGCTCTGGCGCGGTGGTGTCGGCCTCCGGACTGCGTGGCAGCGCCCCTTCCGGCGCGGGCGCAAGCGGCGCGGGCGGCATCGGCATTGGCACAACCGGCAAGGCGGCGCCCGGCAGCGGCAGGTTCCTGCCGGTCGGCATCCGCTCCGCGAGCGCCGGAACCGGCCCGGCCATGGTCGCCGCAGGCGCGGGGACGAGAAGCGCTGTCCGGCCCGGGCCGCCGCTCGTCAGGGTGCCGGGCAGGCTGATGGCAGGGGCAGGCGGGGCAGGCTCCTCCGTGAGCATCGGCCCGGTCGACGCAGGCACCACTGCGGCGGCACTGACCGGCGGCAGGGCCGCGTCCAGAAGCCCTGCGAAATCGAGCCCGTTGCCCTCGCCCGTGCCCAAGGGTGGCAGGGCCGGCATGGAGGCGGGCATGGGCGACAGGGAGAGCGTCTCGGGCAGGAAGGGGATCATCGTCACGTCCTCACGACAGGCGCCGGTCAGCGGCACGGCCTTGCATCATTCCAGAGATTGCAACTTGCGTGCCAGCGGCAGTCCGTGCCCCTGCTCACGCCGCTCCTTCGCCGCGTCGAGGGCGGCGCGGGCCTCGGTCTCCAGCTCGGCGAGGCGGCGTGCGCGGGTCTCGGCGAGGGCCAGGGCCTCGGTCGCCCAGGCGCTCTGGCGGCGCGCGTCCTGCGCCCCGCCCTCGGCATGGGCAGCGATCTGGGCGAGTCCGGCGGTGAAGGCCGCCCGCCCCTGCAAGGCGGCGCCAGAGGTTTCCCCCGCACGCGGCGCGCTGGCCGCGACCAGCCGACGGCTCCGTTCGGCCAGCGCGTGGCTGCGCGCCTCGGCCTCGAGCGTTTCGGCGAGGCCGCGCAGCGCCTGCTTCCTCGCCACATCGGCGATCAGCCGCTGGCGTGCGATCAGCGCGAGGCGCCGCGCCTCACGCATCCTGCATCAGCGCCAGCAAGGCCGCCTGGCTCGGGCCCAGCGCCTCGGCTTGCCCGCGCGCCTGCGTCAGGAAGGCGTCGATCGGCTGCGACAGCGCAAGCGCCTCGTCGAGCAGCGGGTCGCCCCCGGCGCGGTAGGCCCCCATCATCACCAGATCGCGCCCGGCTTCACGTGCCGCGATCAGCGCGCGCAACCGGCGGGCGGCAGCGGCAATCGGCGGCGGGACGAGATCGTCCATCACCCGGCTCAGCGAGGCGGGCACGTCGATCGCAGGGTAGTGCCCGCGCTGCGCCAGTTCGCGCGAGAGCACGACATGCCCATCAAGGATCGCCCGCGCAGTATCGACCACCGGATCATTGGTGTCGTCCCCGTCGGCGAGCACGGTGTAGATGCCGGTGACCGCCCCGCCGGACCGAGCGGAATTCCCCGCCCGCTCGACAAGGCGCGTGACCGCGGCAAGCGCGCTCGGAGGATAGCCCCGCGCCGCTCCGGGCTCGCCGAGCACCAGCGCCAGCTCGCGCGCAGCGTGGGCGACCCGGGTCAGGCTGTCGAGGATCAACAGCACCTCGCGGCCCTGAGCACGGAAATACTCGGCAATGCTGCTGGCATATTGCGCAGCGCGCAGCCGCAGGTTGGGCGCATGGTCGGCGGGAACCGCGACCACCACGATCCCGCCCCGCCGCGCGCCCGCCATGTGCCGGTTCACGAAGTCCGAAACCTCGCGCGCGCGCTCACCGATCAGCGCCACGACGGTGACGTCGGCGACCGCATGGCCGGCGATGGTATCGACCAGCACCGACTTGCCGACGCCCGAGCCGGCCATGATTCCCAGCCTCTGCCCCACACCCATCGTGGCGAGCGCGTTGATCGCGCGCACCCCGCAGTCGAACGGCTTGCGCACGCTCGCCCGCTCGAGCGCGCCTTCGCGGCGACCGGCGAGCGGCCAGGCGAGCGGCAGGTCGAGCCGCGGGCCGCCGTCGATCGGCTCGCCGAGCGCATCGACCGCGCGGCCAAGCAGCGCCTCGCCGACCCGCACCTCTCCGGGTGCTCCGAGCGCCCGCACCCGCGCCTGCGGGCGCAGCAGCATGGCATCTCCCAGAAGCATCATCAGCGAATGCCCGGCGCGAAAGCCGATTACCTCGGCGAGGCACTCCGCGCCCGCATCATTCTCGATCAGCCCCAGCGAGCCGACCGGCAGCGGAAGCCCGGCGACCTCGATCAGCCCGCCGTCGCAGGCGACCACGCGCCCCGTCAGCACCGGACCGGCGGCGACCGGCGCGCTGCGCATGCGGGCAAGATCGAGCTGGAGCTCGGCGATCATGCCCGCACCGCGGCAGCGATAGCGCGGCGCCATTCCTCGGGACCGTCGCTGACCGCGCCGTCCGGCCCCTCGATGCGCAAGGCACCGCGCGCGATGGCCGGGTCGGGCACCACGCCCCAGCCGGCGAGCGCATCGGGCCCGATCATGGCGATGTCGGCAGGGTGGAGATGCAACGCGAGCGTCTCGGTCGCCCCGCCGATCCGCCGCGCCGCCGCCTCGCAGCGCCCCAGCAGGCCATCGCGATCGACCGCCGCCTCGCCCAGCACGCCTTCGGTAAGCGCCATGACCGTCGCGGCAAGATCCTCGGCCAGAACGGCGAGCGCCGCTTCGTCCAGAGCGCGAAAGGTGAGGCGCAGCGCCCGCTGGCGGGCGGCGTTTTCCTGGGCGTCGATCTCGGCCGCAGCGCGCCCCGCCGCCTCCCCCCGCGCATAGGCGAGCCTCACGGCCTCGACCTGCGGATCGGGCTGCGGCACCTCGTCCGGAGGCGAAGGCGCAGCCGCTTCGGGTTCGCCGAAAGGCAGTGCCTCGCGGAACGCCCCCCGCGTCCCGGCGCCCTCGCCCATCAGCGCGAGCCATCCCGGACCGCCGCCCGGTGCGGGATCGGCATGCTCAAGCCCCGCAAGCTGCCCGAGCCAATCAGACAAATTCTCCGCTCCCGCTGCCGATCACGATCTCGCCCGAATCGGCAAGACCCCGGGCGATCTCGACAATCGCCTTCTGCGCGGCGAGCACCTCGCTCTTGGCAAGACGCCCGCGCAGCTCGATCTCGTCGCGCACGCCGTCCGCGGCGCGGCTCGACATGGCGGCGAAGAAGGGCGTGCGGTCGGGCTCCTTGAGGCCCTTCAAGGCATCGATGAGCTTCTCGTTGTCGACGTCCCGCAGCAGGCGGCCCATCGATTGCGGGTCCAGCACGAACAGCATTTCGAAGGTGAACAATTGCTCCTCGATCTTCTCGGCCAGCGGCGCATCGCGCTCGGCGATGGCGGGGAGCACGGTGTTGCGCAGCTCGCCCGCGGCCAGGTTGATGAGGTTCGCCGCCTCGCGCGGACCGCCGATCATCAGCGCCGCGGTGCCATAGGTGGCGGAGATGCGCTGGGTCAGCAGGGTATCGATGGTGGCGATCGCGGTCGCGGATATCGTGCCGCTCTTGGCGACCCGCTCGACCACCAGCGATTGCAGTTCCAAGGGCAGCATGGCGAGCACCTCGGCAGCGGGTTCGGGTTCGATCAGCAGCAGCAGCGCGGCGATCACCTGCGGGTGCTCGTCGAGGATCAGCCGCACCAGCACGCCCGGCGCAAGCCACTGCGCGAGTTCGAGGCTGCGCGGCGGCGCGTCCGGCGCGATGCGCTGCATCATGCTGTCCGCGCGCGCCGGGCCGAGCGCCTTGTCGAGCAAGGTGCGCACGCGGTCGTCCCGTCCGCGCCGAGGCAGGGTCTCGCGCGCCGCCTCGCCCGCGAAATCGGCGAGCGCCTCGGCCATGTGCGGAGCCTCGACCTCGCCCAGCGCCATCATCGCCGCGCCGAGCTTTTCCAGCTCGGCGGGCGAAAGGCGTGCGAGGAGGCCGGTCGCCTCCTCGTCGCCGAGCAGCATCAGGAACACCGCGGCGCGATCGACCCGGCTGAGGAGGGCTTGTTCGAGGCTCATGCCGCGTCAGCCTTGGGAGCGGCATCGGGCGCGTCGAGCATCCGCTGGAGCGCCTCGACCGCGCGTTCGGGCTGGCTCGCGGCGAGCCGCCGGGCGAGTTCGACCTGGCGCGGAAGGTCCTCGAGCATGACCCCGCTCTCGCGACCCTCCGCCGCGGCGAGGCCGTCGCCGTCCTCCGGCGCGATCGCCAGCGGCGCATCCCCGGCATCGGGCGCAGCGCCCCGGCCCTTGAGCTTGGCGATCAGCGGCCGCACCGCGAGGAGCAGCACCAGCAGCACCGCCAGCAACGCCGTGCCGTAGCGCACCAGCATGGCGAACCACGGCTCCTCGTAGAAGGCGGGCGGCGCGAGATCGGCCGGTTCGAACTTGCTCGCGACGACCTTGACCATGTCGCCGCGCTGGGTGTTCGCGCCCACTGCGGCGCTGACCAGCGCCTCGAGCTGCTGGGCGGTCATGGGCGCGGCCTTCTTGAGCGCCGCATCGCTCACCGCGACCGCGACCGAAAGCTTGCGCAGGCCGCCCGGCCCGGCGGTGGTGACGGCGACCTCCCGGCCCAGTTCATAGCTGCGATCGGTGGCAGTCTCGGTGTCGGTCGAGGTGCCGGGCGCGGCGGGCGGGGCGGGCTGCGGCGCGCCGTTCACCAGCTGGGCCTGCGGCGGAGGCGTGTTGGCCGGGGCGCCGGGCACGCCGCCCGCAGGCGCGGCGCCGGTCCGGGTCGCGTTGCGCTCGCTTTCGGTGCGGACCACGCCTTCCTTCTCGTAGGTCTCGCGCGCGGAGGTCACCTCGCTGCGATCGAGCTCGACCTGCACCTGCGCGGAGAAGTTGCCTTCGCCCAGCAGGGGCAGCAGCAGTGCATCGAGCTGCTCGGCGAGCTTGGCCTCGTGCTCACGCTGGAGCGTCAGCCCCTCGCCCTGGGCCGAGCGCGGGTCGGAAAGCAGCCGGCCGTTCTGGTCGACCACCCGCACCGCATCCGCGCTCATCCCGGGCACTGAGGCCGCGACGAGATTGACGATCGCCCCGACCTGCTCCTGCGTGAGGCTGCGCCCGCCCGCGAGGCGCACCATCACCGAAGCGCTGGGCGGGTTGTTCTCGCGCACGAAGACCGAACGGTCAGGGGTGGCGAGATGGACGCGCACGGATTCGATCCCGTCGATCTCGCGGATCGTCAGGGTCAGCTCGCGCTCGCGCGCCAGCCGCAGGCGTTCGCCTTCCAGAGTGCGCGAGGTGCCGAGTGGCATCGAGTCCAGCATCGCCTCCGCCCCTTCCGGCGCGGCAATGCCAGCGTTGCTCGCGACCAGCATCTTGGCGCGGTAAAGATCGGCCTCGGACACAGAGAGTGCGCCCGTGCCGGTGTCGATCGCATAGCCGATCCCGCCCGCCTCGAGCGTCTCGACCACCTTGGCGCGTTCGGCATCGGTGAGGCTGGTGTAGAGCACCCGGTCGGGCCCGGAGGAAATCGCCATCCACAGGCCGGCGGCTGCGGCGATCGCACCCACGCCGGCAAGCGCAGGCAGGGCGCGCGCGAGCGCGGGCTGGGCGAGGAACCCGGCCACTGGCGGCGGCAGCATGCCGCGCCAGCCGGTCGGATTGGCGGGCAGGCCCGGCGTATCGGCCGGGACGGGGAGAGCGTCGGCCATCTATCAGCCCCCCATCCGCATGATGTCTTGGTAGGCGTTGAGGAGCTTGTTCCTCACCTGCAGCGTGGCCTCGAAGGCGACGCCTGCCTCCTGCCGCGCGAGCATCACCTGGGCGATGTCTGTCACCTGCCCGCGCTCGTAGGCGACCTGCATCGCACTGGACTGCGCCTGCACCGCGCTGACCTGCCGCAAGGCATTGGTGAGCGTGTCGGCGAAGCCGGCGCCGGGGGCCTGTGACGGGGCGAAGGCACGCGCGCCCTCGCTCGCCGCGCGCACATCGCGCAGGGCGGCGCTGCGGGCGAGCACCTGGCTGCGCAGGGCCATGACGTCCTCGACGCCGAAGCTGACGCGACCCACCCCGCTCATGCCGCACCCCCCGCCGCGAGCAGGCCCGCGCCGCGCATCGAAGCGAGGCGGTAGCGCAGCGTGCGTTCGGATATGCCGAGGCTGCGCGCGGTGGCGGCGCGGTTGCCCCCGTTGCGGGCAAGGGTCTCGACGATCGCACGCGCCTCGGAGGCGAAGGCGACATCGGAGAGCGAGCGCTGCACGTCGTTCCGGGTCATTGCCGGAACGTCGGGCGGGCTTTCCGCGACCGCGCGCACGGCGGTGTCGAAGACGATGTGTGCAGGCGCGATGGTCCGCGCATCTCCCGCCAGCAGGATCGCGCGGCGCATGACGTTCTCCAGCTCGCGGACGTTGCCGGGCCAGGCGTGGCTCTCGAGCAGCGCCAGCGCCTCGCCATCGATCCAGCCGGGACGGCCGGGCGCGGGCGCGTGGCGCAGCAGCATGGCGAAGGCGAGTGCGGCGATGTCGCCGGAACGGTCGCGCAGGGCCGGCAGGCGCAGAGGAAAGACGTTGAGGCGGTAGAGCAGGTCCTCGCGGAAGCGCCCGGCCTCGACCTCGGCGGCAAGGTGCCGGTTGGTCGCGGCGACCACGCGCACGTCGACCTTGACCGGCTTGGTCGCGCCCAGCGGCAGGATCTCGCCCTCCTGAAGCGCGCGCAGCATCTTGGATTGCAGCGGCAGCGGCAGCTCACCGATCTCGTCGAGCAGGAGCGTGCCGCCGTCGGCCGCGCGGAACAGGCCCTCGCCCGCCTCCGCCGCGCCGGTGAAGGCACCCTTGCGGTGGCCGAACAGCAGCGCCTCGAGCATCGCCTCGGGCATGGCCGCGCAATTGACCGCAACGAAAGCGCCGCCCTCGCGCGCGGAGAGGCGGTGGACGAAGCGCGCCAGCACTTCCTTGCCGGTGCCGGTCGGGCCTTCGAGCAGCACCGGAATATCGCTCGCGGCGATGCGCTCGGCGAGGGTCAAGAGCGCCAGCGACTGCGGATCGCCCGCCACCGGCCACCCGCCTTGCGCCGACGCGGCGATCAGCGCCGCGCGGGCGGGAGAGAGCAGCGCCGGATCATAGCCGAGCACGACCCGGTTCTGTCCCGTCAGCGCGAGCGAGGGGGCCGTGTCATGATCGAGCGTGATCGCGACCTTGCCGCTGCGCGCGATCCCCGCCGCCATCGCGGGCGGCAGACCATCGCCGAGCACGATCCGGTCGCGCTGCCAGCTTTCGCCCATCAGCGGCAGTGTCATGTCGATCAGGATATCGTGCGCGCGTGCCTGAGGCGCTGGTATCGCGCCGCGCACGGCGTTGCTCGCCGGTTCCATCATGCTTGCCCCTGAATGAGTGCGTGGTTGGTCTCGGCAATCCTGTGCCGCAGTCAGCCTGCACAGGAGGCAAATTTAAGCCCCCGTAGCTTCCCCTAAGCGTGCCTGGACAATCGCTGCGATGCCGACCGGCAGGGTCGCCCCAACGGGCAAGGCTCCTCCAGCAATGCCCTATTTTTGCATGATTATTCGGCGCGCTTAAACATTTCGCGCCCCGACCGCTCTAAGCCCCAGCAGCGACGGGCCAGTTCGTCCTGCATGGACCACTCGGGAGTTTTCAAGATGAACGTGATCAACACCAATATTTCGGCCCTGCGCGCCACCAACTCTGCCGTGAGTGCGGGCAAGATGCTCGGCACTTCAATGGAGCGCCTCTCCAGCGGCAAGCGCATCAACAGCGCCGCCGACGATGCCGCCGGCCTCGCGATCGTCAACTCGATGACTTCGCAGATTCGCGGCATGGCGCAGGGCGTTCGCAACGCCAACGACGGCATCAGCCTCGCCCAGACCGCGGAAGGCGCTCTGAACGAAGTGACCAACATGCTCCAGCGCATCCGCGAGCTGGCGGTGCAGGCCGGTTCGGACACCTACCAGGACACCGACCGCGACAACATCCAGGCGGAAGTCGACGAACTGAGCGCCCAGATCCTCCAGGTCGTCGAGAACACCGAGTTCAACGGCATCAACCTGTTCAACGGCGGCTCCACCGTCACCGTGCTGGCCGGTGCGAACAATGCCGACACGATCGACGTGACCCTCGATGACCTCAGCGGCCTGACCGCCGCCGGCGGCGCAGGCTCGTTCGACGTCACCGGCACCGACGGTACCGCCGCGCGCACCGCGCTCGCCGACATCGACACCGACATCGAGACGATCTCGACCACCCGTGCGACGCTCGGTGCGGCCCAGAACCGCCTCCAGTCGGCGGTGAACAACCTCACCAACGTCACGACCAACCTCGCCGACGCGCGTTCGCGGATCCAGGACACCGACTACTCGGTGGAAACCACCGCCCTCGCCAAGTCGCAGATCCTCGGCCAGGCCTCGACCGCGATGCTGGCCCAGGCCAACCAGTCGCAGCAGAACGTCCTGTCGCTGCTGCGCTAATCGCCCCTACCCCGCGCGCCGCCCGCTCTCCCCTAGGGGGCGGCGCGACACTCCAAGCCCGGAGCCGCAAGGCTCCGGGCTTTTTCGCCTCAGCCGGTGAGCCGCGCCACCTCTTCCCACGTTCCGACGACATGATCGGCACCGGCATCCAGCAGGCGCTCGGCGTGCCCGGGCCGGATATGCGATCCGGCGCACAGGCCGATCACGCGCATGCCCGCAGCCTTGCCCGCCAGCACGCCCGACGCGCTGTCCTCGATGACGGTGCAGCGGTGCGGATCGACCGCGAGGGCGCGCGCGGCCAACAGGTAGATGTCGGGATCGGGCTTGCCCCGCACCACCATGTCCGCGCTGAACACCTTACCCGAAAACGCCGCCTCCAGGCCCAGCACCTCGAGGCAAAGTGCCAGCCGGTCCGCCGAGCTGGAGGAGGCGATCGCTCTGGGGCGATCGCCGAGAGCACGGATGAAGGCGCTGGCGCCAGGCACCTCGACGAGGTCGTCGCGCAGGCGGGCAAGGGTTGCGGCTTTCAGGGTATCGCCGAGATCGGCGGGCGGGGGATAGCCGAGACCCTGCTCGATGCGCGCCAGCACCTCGTGCCAGCGGCGACCCATGTAGCGGTCAAATGCCTGATCGATCGTCGTCGTCAGGCCCAGCGCGGTCAGGCGCTCGGCCAGCACGCCGTTTGCGAGTGCTTCGCTGTCGGCAATGACGCCGTCGAAATCGAAGATGATCGGGCCCGGGGACATGGCGCGAAGCGATGCCAAGGCGGGGCGGCGTCCGGCGAGCCGCAATCGACCGGCAGCATCACGCCGCCGATCAGTGCGTCTGCGCGCTATTCAGGGCCTGGCTTGCGGCTTGGCGCCAGACTTCGCAGCCGCCTGCGGCGGGGCGGGGAAGGCGACGGGGGCACCCCGCCCCTCGAGCAGCAGCAGCGAGATGCGGCGGTTGCGCGGATCGGCGGGGTTGTCGCCGATCAGCGGCTCGGTCTCGGCCACGCCCTCGATCCGGGCGAAGCGCCCTGCCGGAACGCCGCCCAGCACCAGCGCCTGGCGCGTGGCCTCGGCGCGGCCGGCGGAGAGCGACCAGTTGTTGCCCCGCACCCCGCCGCGCCACGGCAGCGAATCCGTGTGGCCGCGCAGGATCAGCGGAGCAGGCTCGTCCTTGACGGTGTCGGAGATCACCGCGAGCAACTCGCGCGCTTGTCTGGTGAGGATCGTCGTGCCGAGCTCGAACATGGAGAAGTCGGCATCGTCCATCAGGTCGATACGGATTCCCTCGGGCGAACGCATCACCCGTACCTGCCGGGCGAGGTGCGAAAGCTTGCGGCGCTCGGCAAGCTTCTTCTCGATCGCCTCGCGGATCTCGCGCAGGCGCTCGTTCTCCTTGATCTCCTGGGTCCGCTTGCCGGCTTCCTTCGGCCCGCCCGAGGAGTCGCGCGGGATCGTCAGCGTCTGACGGCCGGTCTGGCCCTTGCGGTTGGGATAGTCGTCGGCATCGATGATCGAGGAACCGCCGAGCAGGCCGTTGGCGCCCGCGCTTTCCTTGCGCAGCTTGACCAGCGTCGGCGTGAAGTAATCGGCAATCCCCTTGCGCTGCTTCTCCTCGGTCGCGCCGAGCAGCCAGAGCAGCAGGAAGAAGGCCATCATCGCGGTCACGAAATCCGCATAGGCGACCTTCCATGCGCCGCCGTGGTGGCCTCCTTCGACGATCGTGACCTTCTTGACGATGATCGGCGCGGGGATCGCAGCGTTGCCGTCGGCCACGTCAGCGGCCCCGCATCATGTCGAGCAGGTCGGTCAGCTTGGGGCGATGCGCCGGCGGCAGGCCCGAACGCGCCGCCTCGAGCACCAGCGGCTGCGGGTATCCGTGCAGGCTCGCGATGATCACCTGCTTGATCGAATGGAAGATCTGGCTGTCGTGAGCGTTGATCTGCTTCAAGCGCGCTCCCAGCGGACTGGTGATGCCATAGGCGAGCAGCACGCCGAGGAAGGTGCCGACCAGCGCCGAACCGATCATCTTGCCGAGGATCTCGGGCGGCTCGTTGATCGCGCCCATGGTCTTAATGATCCCCAGCACCGCCGCGACGATCCCCAGCGCGGGCAGCGCGTCGGCGAGCGACTGGATCATGTGCGCCGGCTCCTCCATCTCGTGGAGCTGGGTCTTGATCGCGGAATCGATCACTTCCTCGACCGCGTGGGTATCGAGCGTGCCCGAGGAAACCACCATCAGGGTCAGCGGATCGCAGATCATCGCGGTGACGACCGGGTCGGCCTGGAGGCGCGGGTATTCGCTGAAGATCGTCGAACTGGCCGGCTCGGTGACGTGGCTTTCCAGCGCGACCGCACCTTCGGAACGCAGCAATTTCATCAGCTTGCTGGTCAGCGCGATCGCGTCAATGTGGTCCTCGTCGGTGTATTTCTGGCCCTTGAAGGTGCGCTGCACCCCGCTGCCGAGCAGCTTGATGGCGTGCATCGAGTTGCCGATCAGCGTCGCCCCGACCGCCGCTCCGCCGATGATCATGAACTCGAGCGGGAGGGCGGCGAGCACCGGGCCCATGGCGCCGCCGGCGAGCATGAAGCCGCCGAAGACCATGACGAGGAGCACGACAATGCCGATAGCAGGCAACACGTTTGGTCGCTCCTCAGCGCAGTGCGTCGAACAGGGTCAGCGAACTGACGCGGGCGAAGGCGGCCTGGGTGGCCTCGAGCGCGGTGAGCGACTGCTGGAGCCGGGCAACGGCGTCGGCGACCTCGGTGTCGCCGACCCGCGAGCGTTGCTGGGCCAGCGCGATGCCGCGTTCGCCCTGCTGCTCCTCGACCTGCTCGACCCACGCCATGCGGGTGCCGAAGATCGTCTGCGCGCGGCTCACGGTATCGAGCGCGGTGTCGATCCCGGCGATTGCGGCGTTGGCCGCGGCGACCGGATCGGGCGCGCCGCCCTGCAAGGCGGCGGTCAGATTGCCGAGCACGGCGAAGGCGCTCGAAGGCGAGCCCCCTAGGCTGAATTCGAACACCTCGTTGCCCGGAAGCCCGCGCTCGATGGCGGTGCCGGGCGCGATCGGAACCGCGCCGCTGTTCGGGGTGCCGGCATAGGTGACGTTGCCCGCCGCGTCGCGGGTGAAGGCGGCCACCGATGACTGACCGGCGAACAGCGGCTCACCGGTCAGCGAAGTCGCGTTGGCGCGGCTGAACAGCTGCTGCCCGAGCTGCTCGAGTTCGAAGGCGATCGCTTGTCGCGCGCGGTCGCCGGTGGGCGTGCTCGCCGCCTGCAGCGTCAGCTCGCGGGCGCGCTGGAGCAGCAGGGTGACCGCTTCGAGCTCGTTCGAGGCCGCGCCGAGATCCTGCCCGAGCCGCGCGGCATTGTCGCCCTCGACCTTGGCGAGCGCCTCGCGCCGCGCGACGCTGCGCAGCTGCGCGGCGGCGGCCGGGTCTTCCGAGCCGCGCTCGATACGGCGGCCGGTGGCGATCTGACTGCGGGTGCGCTCGATACCGGACCGCAGATCGGCCATTTGCGACAGCGAGCGGTTGAAGAAGGACCCGGCAGAATTGGTGATGGAACTCATTGCGGCGCGCTCCCTTACCTGAGACCGAGGATCGTATCGAACAGCTCGGCGGCGACCTGGATCACCCGGCTGTTCGCTTCGAAGGCTTGCTGGAGACGCACCAGATTGGCGGCCTCGGTGTCGAGATCGACTCCGGTCTCGCGCAGCAGTTCGGTCTCGGCGCTTTGGGCGACCACCTTGAGCCCGTCACTGCGGGTCTCGAGCGCGGAGACGCGGCTCGACAGGCCAAGCAGCAGAGTGTCGGCGCGGGTCACCGGCCCGTTGCCGGCACCCAGCGCGCCGAGCAGCGCCGCGAGGTTGGCCGTCTCGCGGCTCCCGGCGGGCGCGCCGGACGGCGCGGTCGCAAGCGAGGTAGCCGAAGTGAGCACGACGCTGATGTCGCCCGCACCGGACCCGGCGAACAGCGGCTGCCCGGGCGAGCCGTCGGCGGCGGCGCCATTGCCCTGCGCCGTGTTGGCGATGCCGATCACCGAGAGCGCGATGGCGTCGAGATCGTTCTGAAGTCCTGCCATGCTCACCAGCGCGCTGGTGCGGCCCGCCATGGCTCCGCCCGAAGGCGCGAAACCGGTTCCCCCGACGGTGAAGCTGGCGGTGCCGTCGGCGGCGAAGGTGACTGAGAGCGTCTGCGCGGTCGCCCCGGTCACCAGCGCCACTGGCGGCGTGCCCGACAGCACGACGTCGGCGGTGCCATCGGCGTTGATCGTGGGCTGAAGCCCGAACTCCTCGGAGAGCTGGCGCAGCACCTTGTCGCGTGCGTCGAGCAGCCCTGCGCGGCCCGCCGTGCCCTCGCGCGCACCGACGAGGTCGGCGTTGATCGCCGCGAGCTCCTCGGCGCGTTCGTTCATGGTGAGCGTCTTGGCGCCCATTTCGGCCTGAACGAGCGAACGGGCATTGGCGAGCGTGCCATTGGCGATGCGGAAATTGCCCGCCATCTTGCGCGCGCTCTCCAGCGCTGAAAGCCGCAGCGCCGGTTCGAGCGGGTTGTTCTGGAGGCGGGTGAGCGAAGCCTCAAAGTCGACGAGCCCGGCGTAGAGACCCGAATTCTCGATGGCGCTCTCGGCCTCGCGCATGGCGAAGAATTCCGACTTTGCCGCCGACAGCGCAGAGGAGGCATCGCGGGCCTGACGCTGCACCAGCGCGCTCTCGGCGCGTTCGATCACGCCGGGGCGCACCCCGCCGAGCGAATCCTGCGCATTCGTGCCGATGGAGCCGGTCATCACCAGCTCGCCCTGGGTCAGGGTGCGGCGCGAATAGTTGGGGTTCTCGGCATTGGCGACGTTCTGCGCCGTCAGCTCGAGGTTGCGGCGGGTGGCAGTGAGGCCCGAACGGCCGATGGTGAAGATCGCGGTGGGCATCAGTTTTCCCCCTGAGCGCGTTCATGCGGTGGAAGGTATTGCGCAAGCTGTGCCTCGATGCTCCGGGCAAACCCGAAGGCACCGTTGGCGGCGGCGATTTCGGCGAAGTGGTCGTCCCGCATCGCCTCGAACTGCTGGCGACCGCCGCCAGTCAGCGGGGTCTCCTCGGTGAAGGCCGAGGCGCGGGCGGTGGCGAGCATCTTGCGCACCATGATCGCCTCGAAGCCTTCGGCAGCCTTGCGCAGCGCAGCACGATCCGGAGAGAGGCCAGAGGCACCGGCCGCTTCCGAATGTGCCGCGCTGCTGGCTGCAACCGGGCCGGAAGGGGTCACCGGCCCGGTCACAACACGATCATTTCGGCTTGCAGGCTGCCGGCCTGCTTGAGGCTTTCAAGGATCACGACCAGATCGGAGGCACCGACTCCGAGCAGGTTCAGCGCGTCGACGATCTCGGTGAGCGAGGCGGCGGCGGGCATATAGGCGACCCGGTCCGAGCGTTCCTCGATGGTGATGTCGCTGGATTCCTCCTGTGCGGTCTGTCCGCCGCTGAAGGGCGCCGGCTGGACGATTGCGGGGTTCTCGTCGATGCGGATCACCAGCTTTCCGTGGCTGACCGCGGCAGGCGCGAGGCGCACCGCATCGTTGATCACGACTGTGCCGGTGCGGCTGTTGACGATCACCTTCGCAGCGACCGGCGCAGGCGTGACGGCAAGCATCTCGATATCGGCCAGCATCCCCGAGCGCAGGTCGTTGCCCTGTGGCAGGGCGAGCGCGATGCTCACCCCGTCGGCGATGCTGGCGATGCCCGGATAGCGGGTGTTGATCGCATCGCGCACCCGGGCCGCAGTGAGGAAATCGGCCTTGTGCAGGTTGAAGCGCAAGGTCGGCGAAAGGTCGAAACCCGTGGCAACCGCGCGTTCCACGCTGGCACCGTCGGCGATCCGTCCCACGGTCGCGACATTGACGCTCAGCTGCGAGCCGTCACGCCCGGTCACTCCGAGCCCGCCGACCGCGACATTGCCCTGCGCCATCGCGTAGATCTGCCCGTCCGCACCGTAGAGCGGGGTCAGGACCAGCGCTCCGCCGCGCAGGCTCGCGGCCTGGCCGAGGGTCGAGACGGTGATGTCGATGCGCTGGCCGGGCTTGGCGAAGGCGGGGAGCTCGGCGGTGACGATCACGGCGGCGGCGTTGCGCAGCACCGGGCTCACGCCCGGCGGCAGCGGCAGGCCGAGCCTCCCCGAGATCCCGCGCATCGCTTCGGTCGCGTATTCAAGCTGGTTGTCGCCGGTCCCCTGCAGACCGACGACGATGCCGTAGCCGGTCAGCTGGTTGGCACGCAGCCCCTCGAACTGGCCGAGATCGCGGATGCGCTCGGCCTGCGCGGGCATGGGGACCTGTCCTGCGATCACGGCGAGCAGCAGGTAGAGCAGCGGAGCGAGGATGCGGATGCGGGTGCGGTTCATGGCTCTCCCCTCCTCAGAACGGCGAGACGAAGTTGAAGAAGCGGCTCAGCCAGCCCGGCCGGCTCGCCTGCTGCACCGCGCCTTTGCCCGAATAGATGATCCGCGCATTGGCGACCTGCGAGGAGGCGAGACGGTTGTCGCTGTCGATGTCGACCAGCCGGACGCGGCCGGCGAACTGCACCCATTCGTCGCCCTGGCTGAACATCATCTGCTTTTCTCCGACCACTTCGGCGGTGCCGTTGGGGTAGATGGCGGCAATCGTGACCGCGACCGCGCCGTTGAGGCGGCTTTGCTGCCCGGCATTGCCCGAGCCGTTGAACGACCCTTCGGCGGCGGCTTTAAGAGCTTCGGGATCGAGGAAATCGAGCGGGCCCTTGGTGGGCGGGGTGATCCCGAAGCTGCCTTCGCGGCTCGTCTTTCCGGTGGTGCTCTTGGACGTGGTGGTCGCTTCGGTGAGGACAATCGTCACCATGTCGCCGAGCGCCCTTGCGCGGGTGCCCGTGACGAGCCCGGCATAGCCGTTGCCGGCCTGAAAGATCGCGCCCGTGCTCGCGGGCTGGGGCGCAAGCGGAGCCGCCGCGAAGGGATCGCCTGCGTTCGCCACGGTCAGCGCGGCTCCCGGCGGCGGCGGCGCGGTGAAGCCCGGCTGCGGCCCCTTGCCGCCGCCCATGCAGGCGGCAAGGCACAGCGGCCCGGCCAGAACGAAAAGGGTGCGACCCGTCATCCGCTTCCTCACAGCGTCTGATTGGCGTTGCGCAGCATCTCGTCGACCGCGCTCACCATCTTGGAGTTGATCTCGTAGGCGCGCTGGGTCTCGATCATCTCGACCAGCTCCTCGACGACATTGACGTTCGAGCCTTCGAGCATGCCCTGCCGCACCTGCCCGCGCCCGTTCTCGCCGGCGAGGCCGACCTCGGCCGGGCCGGACGCGGCGGTCTCTACGAGGAAGTTGTCGCCGACCGCCCTGAGCCCGGCCGGATTGACGAAGCTGGCGATCTGGAGCTGGCCGAGCAGGGTCGGCTCGGCCTGGCCCTGGGCCACCGCGCTCACCGTCCCGTCGGGGGCAATGGTGATCGACTGCGATCCGGGCGGGATCTGGATCGGCGGCTGGAGGGCATAACCTTGCGCGGTGATCAGCGTGCCGTCGTTCGACAGCGTGAAGTTGCCCGCGCGGGTGAAGCCCGGCTGGCCGCCGCCCGGCAGCTCGACCTGAAAGAAGCCGTCCCCGTCCAAAGCGATGTCGAGACGGTTGCCGGTCGTGTTGAGGGTGCCCTGGGTCTGGATGCGGCTGGTGCCCTGCACCTGCACCCCGGTGCCGAGGTTGAGCCCGACGGCAAAGGCGGTCTGCCCGGTCGAGGCCTGCCCGGCGGTGCGCTGCTCCTGATAGGCGAGGGTCGCGAAGTCGACGCGGTCGCGCTTGAAGCCGGTGGTGCCGATGTTGGCGAGGTTGTTGGCGATGACACGCATCCGCGCGTCCTGGGCCTCGAGCCCGGTGCGGGCGACGTGAAGGGCGGAGGTGGGCATGGGTCAGGTCTCCTGTGGAAATGAAGGGGTCAGCGCAGCGACATCAGGCCGCTGCCGGCTTCGTCGAGCTCGCCCGCGGTGGCGATCACCCGCGCGCGCTGTTCGAAGGCGCGCTGCGCCTCGACCATCTGCACGAGCGTGTCGGCGGTTTCGACATTGGACATCTCGAGCGCGCCCGGGGTGAGGCGCGCGGTCGGATCGGGGGGCAGCACACCGGTCCCGCCACTCGCGGCCGGCACTTTCAGGAACCCGTCGATCCCCTTGGCGAGCGGGCTGCCTTCGGGATTGACCAGCCGGATGCGGTCGATCGGCTCTGCGGCCGCGCCTGGTGCGGTCGGATCGCGGCCCAGCACCGTTCCGTCGGCGGCGATTGCAAGGATGAAACCCGGCGGCACCGTGATCGGCGCGCCGCTTTCGCCCAGCACGGCAAGGCCGTCACCGTTCTCGAGCACGCCGGAGGCTGCGACCCGAAGGTCGCCGCGGCGCGAATAAACCTCGTCCTGACGGTCGGGCGACTGGAGCGCGATCAGCGCCTTGCCCTCCATCGCGACGTCGAGCGCGTTGCCGGTCGGCACCGTGCGGGCCGCGGCCATGTCCGCTCCGCGCACATTGCCGCGCGCCAACGCCCGGGCCTCCAGCGAGCCGTCCTTGAGCGTCGCCGAGGTGACCGCGAAGATTTCCTGGCGGAAGCCCGGCGTCGAGGCGTTGGCGAGATTGTTCGCCACGACCCGCTGCCGGTCCATCGCCGCGTTCATCGCGGTCATCGCGGTGTAGATCAGCCGGTCCATCGCCTTACGAACGCAGGTTCAGGACGGTCTGCGAGATCTGCGTGGCGGTATCGATGGCCTTGGCATTGGCCTGGAAATTGCGCTGCGCGGTGAGCAGCGAGACCATTTCCTCGGCGAGATCGACGTTGGAGCGCTCGAGCGCGCCGCTGATCATCTTGCCGTAGGTGCCGATGCCTGGGTTGCCGAACACCGCCGCGCCGGAATCCCCGGTCGCCTGCCACTTGGTTTGTCCGGCCGAGCGCAGGCCATTGGGGGCCGGGAAGCTCGCCAGCGCGACCTGACCGATCGGCTGGGTGCTGCCGTCGGCATAGGCCGCGATGATGATCCCGCGTACGTCGATCGTGACGTTGGCGAGGGTCACGCCGGCCGCATTGGTGATCGGCACGTCGACATCGGCGGGCGTTGTCGAGGTCGGGAGACCGGCGGCGTCGACCGGATAGCCCTGAAGACGGTTGCCCCAGGAATCCTCGAGCTCGCCCGCAGCGGTCAGGCGGAAATTGCCGTTGCGGGTGTAGGAGACCTGCCCCGAGAACGGGTTGGAGAGCGCAAAGAACCCGTCGCCGTCGATCGCGAGATCCAGCGAGCGCCCGGTCTGTTCAAGCGGGCCGAGCACGAAGTCCTGGGTGATCCCGGCGACGGTCGAGCCGATGCCCGGGCTGCGGCGCGGATCGGTCGAGGAGCCGGTGGCGACGAGATCGGCGAACTGCACCGAGCTCTTCTTGAAGCCCACCGTCTCGGCATTGGCGATGTTGTGGGCAATGACGCGCAGGTCGGTTTCGGCGTTCTTGAGGCCGGACAAGGAAGTGAAGAAAGACATGGGGGACGATCCTTTCTGGTGGGGGTCGGAGAGAAGGCAATCAGGCCGGCGGCAGGCGGCGCGCGGTCGCCTCCTGCGCGGAGATCAGCCGGTCGAGCTTGGCCGAGATCTCCTCGAGCGTCGCGCCGCTCTCGGTGGTCGCGGCGAGCGCCGAGAACTGCGCCATCTGCGCCAGCATCGCCTGATTGTCGGTGGGCGCGAGCGGATCCTGCTGGGAGAGCTGCGTGGTCAGCAGCCGCAGGAAATCGGCCTGGCCGAGCGATTGCGTGGCGCCCTTCAGCCTGGAGGGCGTGTTGAGCCGGTCGAGCGTCGTCTGCGCGGCCGGGGAGATCGAAGTCGTGTCCATGATTACTGGCTCCTCAGGGTTTCGAGCATCAATTGCTTGGCGGTCTGCAGCGCCTGGACCAGGTTCTGGTACTGGCGGGCGCTCTCCATGATCTCGATCATCTCGGCGGTCTCATCGACCGGGGCCTCCCAGACATTGCCGTCCTTGTCGGCGAGCGGGTGGCCGGGATCGTGGCGCTTGGTCGGCGCGGTATCGGCCCGCACGAGACCGCTGGTCGTGACCCCGGCGAGGCCCGAAGCCCGGTCGAGTTCGACGGCAAAGACCGCGCGGATCGGGCGGTAGGCACCCTCCTCGGTGGAGGAGACGGAGCCGGCGTTGGCGAGGTTCGAGGTCGCCGCGTTCATGCGCACCATCTGCGCGCTCATCGCGCGGGTGGTCATGGAGAACAGCGTGGAAGGGGTCTGGTCGGGCATCGCCGTCACTCGCCCTTCAGCGCGCGGGTGATGGTGCTCACCCGGCCCTGCACGAAGCTGAGCGTCGCCGAATAGGCCACCGCGTTCTCGGCGAAGGCGACCTGTTCGCGGTTCAATTCGACCGTGTTGCCGTCCAGCGAGGGCATGGTCGGCCGGCGATAGAGCATGCGGGCATCGCCGCCCCCGGCGGTGGTCACACCGCGCGCACGCGCCAGCCGGGCGTCGAGCGCAGCATTGAAGTCGATGTCGCGGGCCTTGAAACCGGGCGTTGCCGCATTGGCGATGTTCGATGCGATCACCCCCATGCGTTCGGAACGCAGGGTCAGCGCGGCGCCGTGAATCCCGAAAAGTCGCTCGTTCATGCCAGGGCCTCCTGTCAGCAGCAGCGGGACGGGCCCGCAGGTTCGCCGGCATGGACAGCAGGAAGCGTGCCAAACCGGCGGAGACGGTGGCGGTCAGGGCGGCGCACTTGCCATTCTCCCGCCGTGGCTGCGCGGGCGGCGGCAGGCTTTTGCCGGATGGCGGGCGCAGGCCGGGCAAAGCCGTGCCGCATCAACCCGTAGTGCGGCGGCCAAGGCTTAATTGCCCTGCCCCCGGGTCGTTCTCGCTTCTCGCAAACCAGCCTTTGGGGGACCCGCCATGCCGCATACCTTGTCTGCCCTGATCGATCCGGGCGCGCTCGCGATCGTGGTCGCCGGGACGGTGCTCGCCACGGTCGCGCGCTGCGGCTGGCAGGATTTCGGCGCGGCCTTGCGGGCGGCGGCACGGTTGCTGCGGCGCGGTTTCCAGCGCGAGGCCAACCGCCGCGCGCTCGCGCTGGCGGTGAGCGCGATCGCACGTGACGGCCAGCGCCGCGCCGATCCGGCGCTGCCGCCGGACCGCGCGCTCGGGCTGATGCTCGAAACCTACCTGCGCCACGGCACGCTCGAGGCGGTCGGGCAGATCCGCCGCTCCGAACGCGCGCTCGACGAGGCGCGGCGGGTCGGCGCGGCGCAGGTCTTCGGCTGGGCGGGCGAACTCGCCCCGGTGCTGGGCCTGATCGGCACGCTGTACGGCCTCGCCCAGCTCGCCCCGCAGGAAGGCATCGGCAACACCGTCGCCGTGATCATGACCGCAGTGTCGACCGCAGTGCTGACATCGCTGTACGGCGCGCTGCTCGCGCACCTCGTCTGCCACCCGCTGGCCAGCGCAATCGAGCGGCGCGGGGCCGCCGACGAGCGTGAGCGCGAATCGCTGGCCGACTGGTTCACCGCGCAGATCGATCGCACCGATCCGGGCGAGCAGGCGCGACGCGCGCATCTCAGGGGCGTTGCATGAGCGGCGCCACCTCGCCCTCTCCGGCGAGAGGGGCGCGCGCCGGGCATGGCTGGCAACTGATCTTCGCCGATCTCGCGCTGATCCTGTTCCTGCTGACCCTCTCGGCGCTTCCCGCTGCCGAGGCCGAGAGCGGGCGAAGGCTCGCCGACAGCGAGGCGAGTGAGCGCGATGCACGAGGCATGCCGCGGCCCGAGGTGGCTCCGGCACAGGCGCTCTACCGCGCGGTGCCGGGCGGGCCGGGGCTGGGTGCGTGGCTCGCCGCCCAGCAGCCCGACCCGCGCACCACGCTGACGATCTTCGCGACCCATAGGGCGGGCGACGAGGCGCAGGCCTGGGCGCGGGCCGAGGCGCTTGCCGCCGAGGCACGCGCCGCCGGCACGCGGGTGCGCACGATCATCACCGCGGGGGACACACCGGACCTCTACGCCAGCCTCGCCTATGACGAGCCGGTGGCGGACCCTGCCCGCTGAGCCTTCCTCAAGGTCCGTGTTTCAGCCGAGTTCGACCCGGTTGCGGCCGAGCTGCTTGGCCCGGTAAAGTGCGGCGTCCGCGCGGGCGAGCGCGCCGCGGGTGTCCGCATCCGCACCGACTTCGGCGATACCGCCCGAGAAGGTGATCTTGCCGAACGGCTGCCCGGTGTCCTTGTTCATCAGGATCCGCGCCGCCTGAGCGCGGCGGATCGCGTCCAGCCTGCCCTTGGCCGCTTGCTTGTCGAGACCGTAGAACAGCAGCACGAATTCCTCGCCCCCGTGCCGCGCGGTGAAGCAGGAATCCCCTGCCATTTCGTGCAGGCTGGCCGCGAGCGCGCAGAGCACCCGGTCTCCGGCCGCGTGGCCGTGGCGATCATTGATCTGCTTGAAGTGATCGACATCGCAGAACGCGATGCTGAGCGGATCGCCCTTGGCGCGCGCCTCGATCGTTGCCGAGACCAGCTGCCGCTCGAAGGCGCGGCGGTTGGGCAAGCGGGTGAGGTGATCGACATCGGCCTCGCTGCGCGCCCTGGCGAGGCTGTGCTGCAGGCGGTCGATCTCGACCTCGCTGCGCGCCATCGCGGATTCGACCTGCTCAATTCGCGACAACATCGCGCGCGAGAGGTCGATCACCTCCACCAGGCCCTCGGGCTTGGCGAGCGCCTCGATCTGCACGCCGATGGCGCCGCGGTGGTCGCTGGTCTCGCTCTGCGCCGCACGCGCTGTCTCGGCAAAATGCGTGAGCGTGTATTCGAGCTTCTCGGACAGCGTGTCGAGCGCGGCGATATGGCTGTGCCCGTCGGGATCGAGCCGGGCGAGCGTGTCGAGCCAGTGCTGGTCGATCGGCTCGCCCGAAACCTCGCGCTGCACGAGGGCCGAGGCGAGTTCGGGCTGCGAGCCCGACAGCGCGCCGCACACGAAGGCGAGGTTCTGCGGGGTCACCGGCAGATCGTGATGCAGCACGAAGTCACCGATTTTCGCGAGCAGCGCACGGCGCGCCTCCCGGGCGCGGCCCTCAGGCGCGGACGGCTCGGACAGCTTGGAGGCCTCTGCATGTCCCCGGGGAGAGCGGGTGAGATAGCCGGTCGGAAAGGGCATGGCGGGGCACAGATCTTGAAGATTGAACGGGAAGTCCCGGAGCTATCATCCCATGCTTAAGTCGCCCCGCAGGCGGCCCTAGGGAAACCCCCTAGGCGCGGCTTGGCATGGCCCTTGCTCGGCTCCGGGCGACCGATCGCCCGCCACATGCGGCGCGCGTGACACGAAAGAACAGGAGCCTCGGCCTGATGGAAAGCACTTCGACCCTGCTGCACGGCTGGCGGTTCACCCCGCTCGCCCTGCCGATGCTGCTGCCCCTGTGCGATCCCGCCGCCGGAGCCCAGCAGCTGCCCACCGATCCAGCCGCCATCGACCGCGCGGTCGCAGCGTTCACCGGCGCCGCCGCGGGCACCCCCGGCGGCGCGCGCACGGTGACCGACCCGCGGCTCCAGCTCGCCCCGTGCGGGGGATCGCTCGGGGTCAGCTGGCACACGCCCGCGCGCAATGCCGTGCAGGTCGAATGCCCCGGACCGACGAGCTGGCGCATCTTCGTCGCCATCGGCCAGGCGCCGGGCTCCACCGGCGCTTCGGGACGGGCCGCCCCCGCCGTCAAGCGCGGCGACGCGCTGACCGTGATGGTGCGCGGGCGCGGCTTCAGCGTGCAGCAGACCGGCGAGGCGATGGAGAGCGGCGCGGTCGGCGAATGGATCTTCGTGCGCACCAGCCGCAAGGCGGAAGGCCTGCGCGCACGCATCGAGCGACCCGGTCTGGCGATTATCCCCGCAGGGTGACGATCGCTCCGCCGCTCCCTTGCAAGCCCCCTTAAACACCCCCTCCCGCCGCCGTTCTCGCCCGCAGGAACCTGATCGAAGGACACGACCCCATGCCCTCTGTCGAACTGAGCAAATTGCCGAGCGTCAGCGCATCGCGCGCCGTGACCGCCAGCGAGCGCGCGCAGATCGAAGCGCGCCCCGCCCCCGCGGGCAGCACCGCCCCCGCAGCCCCGTCCTCCCCCGGCATCAGCCTCGAGGTCACGGCTGCAAACGCCGCCGCCACGCCGCCGGTCGATGCGGAGCGCGTGGCCGCCATCCGCAACGCGCTGCGCGACGGCTCCTACCCGCTGGTGCCGACCAAGATCGCGGACGCGATGATCGCCGCGCAAGTCAGCCTCTCGCTCCCCGAGCGGCACTGATCGCGTGGCCGAGATGCTCGTCCCCGCCGGCCTGCCCGCTCCGGCTCATGTCGGCGATCCGCTGGCCTGCAACCTGCGGCAGATGATTGCCGTGCTCGAGCGGGAGCGGCAGGCGCTTGCCGCGCTCGATGCCGACAGCCTGATCGGCGCGGCGCAGGACAAGGAGGCACTGTGCGACGCGCTCGCCGACATCGGGCCGGAGGCGCTGCTGCGCGACGGCGAAACCCGCAACCTCGCCGAGACCGCCCGGCAACTGAACGAGGTCAACCGCCGGGTGCGCAACCTCCTCGCGGCCAATGTCGCCGCCCGCATCGAGGCGCTGGGTGGCCCGCGCCGGATGCCGCGCGCGACCTATGTGCCGATGCGCGGCTAGCATCGGCGCCAACTCCCGCGCCTAGGTAGTCTTACCTGGGCAGCCCGGCGCCGGTTCTGGCACGCGGCTTGCTGAACTCTCCGCGATCAAGGCGCCCAATCCCGCGGCGCCGGCGACAGGCGGAGGACGCGTGAGCCAGACTTCTTCCTTCTCGGGCCCTTTCACGAGCCTGCCCGCGGGCTCGATCCGTGCCGGTTTCGAAACCGCAGCGCGCGTCCATGCCGCCGCGCGTGAAGCCATGGACGCCGGCGGGCCAGCCGCCACGCGCCAGATCGCCGTGCCGGGCAGTCCGGTCGAGGCGGCCATCGCCCGCGCCGCGCAAGCCACCAGTGTCGACTTCAACTTCCTCCTCGCGCAGGCCGAGGTCGAATCCGCGATGAACCCCTCTGCGCGCGCATCGACCTCGAGCGCCACCGGGCTCTACCAGTTCATCGAGAGCACCTGGCTGGGCACGATGAAGCGGCACGGCCACCGCTTCGGGCTTGGCGCCGTGGCGCAGCAGATCGACCTCACTGCCTCGGGCGAGGCATGGGTCGCCGATCCGGCGCAGCGCGAGGCGATCCTTGCCCTGCGCAACGATCCGCAGGTCGCCTCGCTGATGGCCGCGGGCCTTGCCGAGGACAACCGCGCGCATCTCATGCCGATCCTCGGCCGCCAGCCGAACCATGCCGAGCTCTACCTTGCGCACTTCCTCGGCGCGGGCGGCGCAGGGCGGTTCCTGTCCGAGCTCCAGGCCGATCCGGGGCAGAACGCCTCCTCGCTGTTCGCCCGTCCCGCCGCCGCCAACCGCGCGATCTTCTACGCGCCCGACGGATCGCCGCGCAGCCTCGCGCAGGTGATGGACGTGATCGGCGGCAAGCTCTCCCGCGCACTCGACCGGGCGACGGGCAGTTCGGAAGGTACACAGGGCATGCGCTTCGCCCGCGCCGATTACAGCGCGGCAGGCGGAGCGGGAACGGGCTTTACCCCGTCACCCTATTTGATCGCGGACGAAGAGGTGTTCGGCCCCGGCATGCCGCCTGCGCTGACCCAGAGCAATCTGCCCGCGCCCCGCATGCCCGAGCGCCCCCCGATGTCGCAGATCCTCGGCGCCGCCTTCGGAGGCGATCCGGCTGCCGCCCCACCGGGGGTGCGCCGTGCCTATGACCGTCTGAAGGCGCTCGGCCTGTGATGCCCACCGCAGCCGCTTCCAACCCGCTTGCCCGGTTCGGCACCGCAACCGGTGCGCTGATGCTGCCGCTCGGCATCTTCGCTTTGCTCGCGCTGATGGTGCTGCCGATCCCGGCGCTGCTGCTCGACATCTTCTTCGTGCTCAACATCGCGATCTCGATCGCGGTGCTGATGGTCGCGCTGAACGCGCGGCGCCCGCTTGACTTCTCCTCCTTCCCCAGCGTGCTGCTGTTCGCGACGCTGCTGCGGCTCGCCCTCAATGTCGCCTCCACCCGGGTGGTGCTGGTCCACGGCCACGAGGGCGAGGCGGCGGCGGGCGAGGTGATCGAGAGCTTTGCGGCCTTCCTCGTCGGGGGCAACTTCGCCGTCGGGTTGTTCGTCTTCGCGATCCTGATGATCATCAACATGATCGTCATCACCAAGGGCGCAGGCCGCGTTTCCGAGGTCTCGGCGCGTTTCGTGCTCGATGCGCTGCCGGGCAAGCAGATGGCGATCGACGCCGACATCGCCGCAGGACTCATCACCGCCGACGAGGCGCGCGAACGCCGCCGCGAAGTGACGGTCGAGGCGGACTTCTACGGCTCGATGGACGGTGCCAGCAAGTTCGTGAAGGGCGATGCGATGGCGGCGCTCCTGATCCTCGGGGTCAACATCGTCGCCGGCTTCGGCATCGGGATGATCAGCCACGGCCTGTCCGCCAGCGAGGCCGGCGAGGCCTATGTGACGCTTGCCGTGGGCGACGCACTGGTGGCGCAGGTGCCTGCGCTGCTGCTGTCGATCGCGGCCGCGGCGATCGTCACCCGCGTCTCCGACCAGCGCGACCTTAGCGGCCAGATCGGCGGCCAGTTCGCCGATCCGCGCGGGTGGCTGCCGGTGGCGCTGATCCTCGGCGCGGTGGGCCTCGTGCCTGCCATGCCGCAGCTGTTCTTCCTCCCTGGCGCAGGCATTGCGGGCGGGATCTGGTGGAAGCTCAAGCAACGCGCCGCCGCGCCTGCGCCTGCCGCCGATCCGGTCGACGAAGTCTCCCCCGACACGATCGCGCTCGCCGATGTGGCGGACGCGACGCTGGTCACGCTGGAATTGGGCTATGGGCTCGTCGGGCTGGTCGATGCGGCTCAGGGCGCACCGCTCGTCACCCGCATCACCGGCATCCGCAAGCAATTGTCGCGCGACCTCGGCTTCGTGCTGCCGCAGTTCCGCATCCGGGATTCGCTCGATCTGCCTGCGCAGGATTACGCCGTGCTGATGGGCGGGGTGAGTGTCGCGCGCGGGTCGGTGCGGCCCGGCAAGCTCCTCGCGATCGATGCGGGCGATGTGCGGTCTGGGCACGGGTTGACCGGCGAGCCGACCCGCGATCCCTCCTTCGATTGCCCCGCGCTGTGGATCGCGCCGTCCGCCCGCGATCATGCCGTCGCCGAGGGCTTCCTCGTCGTCGACCCGGCTTCCGTGATCGCCACCCACGCCAATCAGGCGCTGCTCGCCGAAGCGCACCAGCTGCTCGGGCCTGACGAAGTGCGCGAGTGGGTCGATGGCCTCAAGGCCCGCTCGCCCGCCCTGGTCGAGGCGGTGCATCCCGACCCTCTGCCGCTCGCCGCGCTGACCCGCACCTTACGTGCGCTGATCGCCGACGGGATCGGCCTTGCCCATCCGCAGCCGCTGTTCACTGCGCTGGCGCTGGCCTTGCAGAAGACCTCGGACTTCGACGCGGTGATCGACGCGGTGCGTGCCGACATGGCCGCGCGGCTCGTCGCCCGCATCGCCGCGCCGGGGGAGAACCTCAAGGTGGTGACGCTCGATGCGGGGCTCGAAGCCGCGATCCTCGGTGGGATGCACGATCCCGCGACGGGCCAGCCGCTGATCGAGCCCGATTGCGGGAGCATGATCGTGCGCGAAGCGGGGCGGATCGCCGACGCGGAAGGCACGCCGATCGCGCTGATCATCCAGCCGCCCGCACGCCGTGCGCTCGCCGCGCTGTTGAAGGCGCGCTGCCCGCGCTGTCTGGTGCTGTCGATCGCCGAGCTGCCGGCATCCCAGCCCATCGCGGTGGTGGGCACGATCGGCGCGGCTGACGAACCGCCCGCCCTCACCGCCCCGGACGTACGGGAGCTTGCCGCATGAAGCACGACCACGCCGGGTTCGGTGCCCTCCAGCCCTATGCTCCCAGCCGCGCCGAGATCGAGGACCGCGTGCGCCGTTTCCTGCCCCTGGTGCGCCGCGCCGCGTGGCACATCAACGGGCGGGGCCGCGAGGGGCTGGAGATCGAGGACCTCGTGCAGGTCGGCATCCTCGCGCTCACCGAATGCGCGCAGCGCCATGCCGGGCCGACCGAGGACGGCTTTGCCGCCTATGCCAAGATCCGGGTGCGCGGAGCGATGCTCGACGAGGTGCGCCGCGTCGCCCACGACAGCCGCACGGCGCGCTCCAAACGCTCCGCCTACGAGCGGGCGCTGGCATCGCTGCGCGGGTCATTGGGCCGCGATCCCACACGCGCGGAAATCGGCCGCGTGCTCGGGGTGTCCGACGCCGAACTGCTCGCCATCGAGGCTTCGGGCGTGAAGCTTACCCCGATCGATGACGCCTATGACGAGACCAGCCTCGCCTTTGCCAGTGACGATCCCGATCCCTTCGAGGCGCTGTGCGCATCGGAGGATCGCGAGCGGCTGATCCGGGCCATGATAGAGCTGCCCGACCGGCTGAAGCTGGTCCTCCAGCTGTTCTTCGTCGAGGAGCTGAACCTCACCGAAATCGCCGCCGTGCTCGAAGTCAGCGTGCCGCGGGTTCACCAGCTGCGGGCGAAGGCCCTGAAGGACCTGCGCACGCTGCTGGAGGGGGAGTGTTCCACGTGAAACACCGGCGCCACGGAGGGCTGGCGGGGGCCTAACCGGGGTCTGGGCTACCCCTGAAGGGGGTCTAACCCAAGTCTAGGCCGCCCCTGGACAGCCCCTAGCCCGCGTCCCCGTCGGCATGGCCCCGGCCCTCGTTGGTCGTGCGCTGCGAGCCGCCCGCACCGGTCGCGCCCTCGCCCTCCCAGAAATAGGGGCGGCGCTTCGCATCGCCGGTGCCGACCTCGTTCATGGTCCTGGAATCGTAGAGCCGCCCGCCGAGCATCACCTTCTCGATATTGTCCGAGTTGGCGATGTCCTGCGTCGGATCGTCCGTAAGGATCACGAGATCCGCAAGCTTGCCGACCTCGATGCTGCCGATGTCCTTGGCCATGCCGAGCGACTGCGCCGGAACGATGGTCCCGGCCTTCAGCGCCTCGACCGGGGTCATCCCGCCGCGCACGAAGCTGCCGAGCTCCCAATGCGCGCCGACGCCGGCCTGCTGGCCGTGGGCGCCGATGCTCACCTTCACGCCGCGCTGCGCGACCTTGCGGGCCTCGCGCGCGTTGTTGTCGTCGACGTAGGCCCACTCGGGCGCCTTCACCCGGCGCCCCGTATCGGCGAGCAGCATCTTGGGCGGGGTGTGGACCATCAGCGGGTTTTCCCAGACGTTGGTCGCCTGCCGCCAATAGGGGTCGCCCGCGAGGCCGCCATAGGTGACGACCAGCGTCGGCGTGTAATTGGTGTTGCCTGCGCCGAACAGCTGCAGCACGTCTTCGTAGAACACGTCGGCGGGCACATTGTGCTCGAGCGTCGAGTTGCCGTCGGCGATGATGTTCATGTCCATCCCGAACAGCGAACCGCCCTCAGCGACCACCAGCATGTTCTCGGCCGCTGCGGCGCGCACCACCATCTGGCGCTGTTCGCGGCGCGGCTGGTTGTAGTTCTTGACCGAGATGCCGCCCTGCGCCTTGATCCGGCGGACATGGGCGAGCGCGTCCTCGTAACTGTCGATCCGCGCATAGACCCCGGGTGCCTTGGCCCCGTAGATGATCTCCCCGGTCGAGAAGATGCGCGGGCCGATGGTCAGCCCCGCGCGCTGGCGCTCGGCGGCGGCGAAGACGGTGCTCGCCTGGCTGGACGGGTTGTGAACCGTGGTCACCCCCATCGCGAGGTCCTGAAGCAGCGACCAGTTCTGCTGCGGGATGAGATCGCCCACCCCGTAGGCGCCGTGCGCGTGGGCATCGACGAGGCCGGGCATGATGATCTTGCCGCTGGCATCGATCATCCGCGCATCGCCTGGCAGTTTGATCTTCACCAGTGTCGCGTCATAGACCCCGGTGATCCGGTCGCCCTCGATCACGATCATGCCGTTTTCGATCACGCCCGGATCGTTGGCATCGAGGCCGGCCCGCATGGTGAGCACCTTCGCGCCGGTGATGACGGTGACGCCGGAAGGCTTGGCCTTCTGCACCGTCACCCCAAGCGGGATGCCGAACTTCGGCGGGGTATAGGCCGGGGTCTTGTCGCCATCCGCCTTGGGCGCGGCGGCGAAGAACTCGCTGACGTTGGCGCTCTCGAGGCTCGGGCCGATTGACCAGAACAGCGTCTCGCCGCCGCGCGCCCAGCCCAGATAATCCGCGCCCCCGGTGCTCACCTTGGTGACGGGCAGCGCGCTGGCCTGCTCGCCCACGTCGAGGGGCTTCCCGCCGGGCACCAGCGGCATGGCGTAGACTTCGTAGTTCTGGCGGAAGGCGATCGTGCGCCCATCGGGCGAAATGCGCAGGTCGTTGGCGAGCTCGCCGCGCGCATGGACGCGCTTGGCCTCGCCGCCGAGGTCGGTGGAGACAAGCGCAAGCTTGCCGCCGTCACGCCCGAGCATGAACAACCGGTCATTGGCCGCGCCCCATTGCGGGGTCGCCCCGTCGCGGGTGACGAGCTTCGCCTGGCCGGAGCCGTCGATGGGCATCACATAGACGCCGAGGTTTTCGGAGAAATCCGGCGCGGTCAGGAAGCCGCCCTCGCGCTTTTCGAACGCGATCATCGTGCCATCGGGCGAGAAGGCGAGGTTGCCGTAATGCCCCGGCCCGGCGATCACGCGGCGGTTCTGGCCGTTCGCATCGGCGACGATGATCTCGCCCAGCTTCTCGTCGCTCCAGCGGACATAGGCGAGTTTGCTCCCGTCGCGGCTAAAGGCGGGGAAATCCTCGATCACGTCCGTTTCGTCGCCGGTGAGCGGACGGGGCAGGTCCTTGCCCTTGGCGGACTTGGTGTAGAGCCGCCCCAAGCTTTCGAACACGACGCGGCTGCCATCGGGCGAGAGCGTCGCGAAGCGCGGCATGGTGGTGGTGAAGCTCTCGGGCGCGACCTCGATCACCGGATGCGGCGCATCGGCGACAACGCGGGTGTCGTTGACGGCAAAGGGGATCACCGCATGGCCCGAGCCGTCGCGATTGATGCGATTGAGCTTGCCGCCCGCCCAGAAGACGATGGCGCTGCTGTCGGGCAGCCAGTCCATGTTGGGATAGACCCCGGTAACCGCCCAGGTCTCCTGCACGTCGAGATCGAGCTTGCCGTAGATCATCCGCTCGCGCCCGCTGGCGAGGTCTTTCACCCACAGCTGGGTCTGGTCGCGCTCGCGGCGGACGAAGGCGATGTCCTTGCCGTCGGGCGAGGGCGCGGGGCGCACCGCGCCGCCATAGCCGCTGACCGCCGTGGTGACTTCGCCGGTGGCGAGGTCATGGCGCTCGATGGCGAAGATCCCGGTCTGCGAATCCTGCGCGTATTCGAAGACGTTCCCCGGCGTGGTGTTGCGGGTGTAGTAGATCGCGGAGCCATCGGGCGCGAAGGTCGGCTCGCCCAGTTCCTTCTGGAGCTTCTCGTTGGCGCGCTCGACGACCTGCACCCCGCCGCCGCCCGAGACGTGGTAGAGCCACACCTCGCCGGTCCCGGCGCTGCGTTCGGTGGTGTAGTGCTTCTTCGCCGCGATGAAGCGCCCGTCCGGCGACCAGCTCGGCTGATTGACGAGGCGGAAGTCCTCCTTCGTCACCTGCCGCTTGTCGCTGCCATCGGCGTTCATCACCCAGATATTGTCCCCGCCCTCGCGGTCTGAGGTGAAGGCGATGCGCGTGCCATCGGGCGAGAAGCGCGGCTGGACGTCCCACGAGAGGCCCTCGGAAATGCGCTTGGGCGTGCCGCCGGTGATGGGCATGGTGTAGATGTCGCCGAGCAGCGTGAAGGCGATGGTCTTGCCGTCAGGCGCGACGTCGACGTCCATCCACGTGCCTTCGCTGACTGTGATCGGCACCTGCTTGAGCACCGCACCCTTGGGCGCCTCGACGCTCCACTTCTCTTCCGCCTTGGCGTCCTTCTTGGGGGCGGCAGCCAGCGGCCCCGAAACACCAACAGAAATGGAGGCGGCCCCGGCAAGCAGGGCGGCGGCGATCATGCGCATGGAAATAGTCTCCCTCAGTCCGGCGCGGAGACTAGCGGCGGGAAAGGATATTGCTAGGGGCGGACACGTCGTTGGTCGATTAGGAACGACAGGCCGAAGGGGGGCCAAGCATGCTGCGCAGGATCACCGACAATTTCGCCGTGCTGACGATCGCGGGCGTGGCGCTCGCGTGGTTCTTTCCCGCCGGCTTCACCTGGATGACCGACGGGAGCATCCGCTTCGCCGGGCAACCGCTGCTTTCGCTGGCATTGGGCGTGATTATGCTGGCGATGGGCCTGACGCTGAGCTTCAAGGACTATCGCGGCCTTGCCAAGATGCCGCGCGCGCTGCTGGCGGGGGTGGGCCTGCAATTTGCGGTGATGCCGCTGTCGGGCTTCGTCATCGCCCGCGCGCTGGGGCTGGAGCCGGGGCTGGCGGTGGGCCTCATTCTGGTGGCCTGCTGCCCGGGCGGAACCGCCTCGAACATCGTCACCTATATCGCGCGCGGCCACGTGGCGCTGTCGGTGGCGATGACGATGGCCTCGACGCTCGCCGCCGTGGTGCTGACCCCGCTGCTGACGGGGTGGCTGGCGGGGGCCTATGTCGAGATCGACCGCTGGAACCTCTTGGTCAATATGGTCGCGGTGGTGCTGGTGCCGGTTGTGCTGGGAACGCTGCTCAACCGCCTCTTCCCGCGCGCCGCGGGGGCCGTGAGCGCGGTGCTGCCGCTGGTGGCGATCGTGCTGGTGATACTGATCGTCGGCGGGATCGTCGGCGGATCAAAGGCGGCGATCAGCGAGCACGCGGGCGTGCTGTTGCTGGCGACCTTCCTCCTGCATGCCAGCGGCTTTGCACTGGGATATGTGCTGGCGCGGGTGCTGGGCCTCGGCGAGGTGGAGGCGCGGACGATTTCTATCGAGGTGGGGATGCAGAACTCCGGCCTCGGCTCAGGGCTAGCCAAGACGCCCGCCTTCGCCGCGCAATTCGCGAGCGTCCAGCAGGCCGCGCTCGCCCCTGTGCCAGCCGCAATTTCGGCGGTGTGGCACGTGGTGATCGGGAGCCTGCTCGCGGGGTGGTGGCGGCGGCGAAGCTGACCGTCGCCCCTGCGCAGGCAGGGGCCCATGCAACATCTCTGTCGGATGGATCCCTGCCTGCGCAGGGATGACGAATTTAAGAGTACATCCCCCGCTTCGGCCCCAAATACCCGAACAGATAGGCCCCCACCTTGCGCATCTGGATCTCCTCGCTGCCCTCGGTGATCCGGTAGCGGCGGTGGTGGCGGTAGATGTGTTCGAAGGGCTTGTGGCGCGAATAGCCGATGCCGCCGTGGACCTGCATCGCCCGGTCCGCCGCCTCGCAGACCAGCCGGTTCGCCCAGTAATTGCACATCGAGACCTTGTCCGAGATGGTCCGCTCGATCTCTTCGTGGGGCATGTTGTCCATCTCCCACGCTGTCTTGAAGATCAGCAGCCGCAGCATTTCCGCCTGCGTGGCCAGCTCGACCAGCGGGAACTGGATCGCCTGATTGCGCGCCAGCTCCTCGCCGAAGGGCTTGCGTTCCCGCGCGTATTTCACGCTCTCGTCGATGCAGTAGAGCGCCGCGCCGCATGAACTCGCCGCCTGCCGGATGCGGTTCTGGTGGACGAAGCTTTGGGCGAGCGCGAGGCCGCGGCCTTCGACGCCGAGGATCGCGCTATCGGGCACCCAGACATTGGTGACGCTGAGGCGCGGGTGATCGGTGGGCATGTTGAAGGTCCACATCCACTCCTCGATCTTGAGGCCTTCGGTGGGGTTGGGGACGAGGAAGCAGGTGATCCCGCTCGCATCCCCCGCCTTGCCGGAAGTGCGCGCAAACATCGCGCAGTGGGTCGCGACGTGCATCCCGGTGATCCACATTTTCTCGCCATCGATCCGCCAGCCGTCCACCCCGTCGCGGGTCTCGCGCACCGCGACTGTCTCCATGTGCGTGGCGTCGGAGCCATGGTGCGGCTCGGTGAGACCGAAGGCGACGCGCCGCGTGCGTTCAAATCCGCCGGTGATGAATTCCTGCTTCTGCTCCTCGGTCCCCCACTGGTCGAACATGGCGACGAAGGGGAAGTTGCCGACGATCGAGTGCTCGTTCTGAAGGTCATTGTGCAGACCGAGGCCCTGGCGCGCGAAGTGCTCGCGGATCACCGCCATCCAGAGGTTGCTGCCGTCCTTGCCGCCGTAGCGCTTGGGCGCGGAGAAGCGCCAATGCCCGGCTTTGTCCGATCGGCGGGTGGCTTCCTTGAGCAGTTCCTCCCACTCGTGGCGCGGCAGCCCGCCCCCCTCGAAGTCCGTCCGCGCATATTCGCGGCGGTGGTCGAAGAAGCGGATGTTGTCGTCCTGCTGTTCGAGTGGCTTGATCTCGGCGGCGATGAAGGCGTCGAGTTCATCGAGATAGGCTTGCAGGTCTGCGGGGATGGCGAAGTCCATGGGTTATTCCTCTCCGGTCCATTTTTTGCGCGCGTGAGCCAGCGCGGGGTATTTTGGGCAGTCAATTACAGCCCTATCCAAGGCCTCACGGCGGAGAACCGACAACCAGCCTCCCTCCAATCTCACCGACCCGTTCAAGAAATTCTCGGCCCATTCGCTCGACCATTCGGCGAGAAAGGTGCTCTGGCGCGCGATCATGCCCAATGCATTGCGCGCCACGGCGAGCTGAAAGAGATCGTGGCCAGAAAGCTGCGGCTTGATGGTGCCCAACCATTCGGAAACCGCAATCGCCAGTTCCCCGAAGCTCGCTTCGCCGACCGGCAGAGCGAGCGAGTCGGGTTCGTGCACTTGCCGCACCCGCTCCGCCTCCGGCGCATCCTCTTCCAGAAGCAGGAGCAGATCGAGTTCTTGCTCGCTGGTCCGGCGCGAGATCACTACGCGCTCCAGCATCCGGTCCGCGCCGGAGCGCCATTGCGCGGCCATCTTGAGGCAGCCGAGCGCCCACCACACGGTGCGGTAGATCGTCCAGAAGCGGAACCTCGCAGGATCGACGCGCGTGCCGCTCTCAGCTTCGTAAGCGGCGAGGTAATCCTCGATTGAACCCAGCCCCAGTGCCGGGCGGTCGTATCGGGCGAAGCGCCATACGGCCATGCAGCCGAAGGCGAGGTCTTCGTGCGGGTCGCCGAAATGGGCGATCTCCCAGTCGAGCACACCTGTGAGGGCCGAGCCCTCCACCAGCAGATTGCCCATCCGATAGTCGCCATGGTTGAGAACAACCTGCTCCCCTCCCGCTTGCGGGAGGGGTTGGGGGTGGGCAACGAGCCCGACATTGTCCTCCAGCCACCGGAGCCCCAGCGCGATGATCGGGCGGTCGCCGCCTGCGTCGAGGAACTGCTGCTTGAGATCGGCGATAGCGGCGCGGTAGTCCATCACCGGCACGCCCTCGGGCACATCGCCCTGCCGCAGCCGGTGAATGCGCGCCAAGTCCCGCGCCGCTTGCTTCAGCAGCCCTGCCGGATCATCGCACGCCAGAATGACCTTGGGATCAGCCGTCCCCGGCAGGGCGCGCATCACGAACCCGGAGCCGAGCCCGTCCACCTCCTCCAGCACCGCCACCACTTCAGGCGCGGTCACGCCTTTCGCCCGCGCCGCCTCGATCAACGCCGCCTCGACCGCGTGCCCGTAAGGCCGCCCTTGCATGAAGGCGAGGCTCGGCGCGCGGCGCAGGACGTAATCGGAGCCGCCAGCGGAAAACCGCCAACTTTCCATCACCGCCCCGCCCGTCAGACGTTGCGGCTCGGACGACAAAGCGCCGAGGCCAGCGCGGGATGCTACCCGCGCCAGCCCGGCGCTCAACTCGTCAGCCGAAATGCCCACGCGCGCTTACGCGGTGACGGCATCCTTCTTCACGGTGATCACCTGTGCGTAGGTGAACTCCTTGAGGCCTTCCTTGCCGTATTCGGCGCCGAAGCCCGACTGCTTGTGCCCGCCGAAGGGCGCGAAGGGCGACAGGTGGAGATATTCGTTGACCCACACCGTGCCGGTTTCGAGCTGCTCGGCGATTTCGACGCCCTTCTCGGGGTTGCCGGTCCACACCGCGCCGGCGAGGCCGTATTCCGAGTTGTTGGCGCGCGCGATGACTTCCTCTTCGGTCGAGAACTTCATCAGCGGCATGACCGGGCCGAACTGTTCCTCGGCGACGATCCGCGCATCTTCGGGCGGGTTGTCGAGGATGGTCAGCGGCACGAAGTAGCCGGTGCCGCTCGGGTCCACGTTGCCGCCGAGCAGGAACTTGTAGCCGTTGTCCTTGGCATCCTCGATCAGCTCGAGCACGCGGTCATACTGCTTCTTGTTCTGGATCGGGCCGACGCCCGTGCCCTGCTGCGCGCCGTCGCCGACGGTCACGGTCTTGGCGTATTCGACGATCGCCGCGGAAAGCTCATCATAGATATCCTCGTGGATATAAACGCGCTTGGCCGCGACGCAGATCTGGCCGGCGTTGGAGAAGCTCGACCAGAACAGCTGTTCGGCGACCTTCTTGGGATCGGCATCGGGGAGCACGATCGAAGCGTCGTTGCCGCCCAGCTCCAGCGTGATGCGCTTGAGGTCGGCCGAGGCGCCTTCCATGATCTTCTTGCCGGTCGCGGTCGAGCCGGTGAAGGTGATCTTGTCGATGTCGGGATGCGAGGTCATCAGCGGGCCGAGCGAATCCTCGCCGGTGATGATGTTGACGACGCCCGCGGGCACCTTGTCGGCGATCAGCTCGGCGATGCGGAGCGTGGTCAGCGGGGTGAAGGGCGAGGGCTTCAATACGATGGTGCAGCCCGAGAGCATCGCGGGCGCGATCTTCTGGATCGCCATCATGACGGGGAAGTTCCACGGCACGATGCCTGCGACCACGCCCACCGGCACGCGGCGGGTGCGGCTCAAACGGGTGTCGCTGTCCTCGGTGATTTCGTCCTCGAGGCTGAGCGTCGCCTGGGCCGCGCTCATCCCGGCCGCGCCGTAGATCTCGCCGCGGGCCTGGTCGTGGGGCTTGCCCTGCTCGCTGGTGAGGAGGCGATAGAGCTCCTCGGCATTGGCCTTGATCGCGCCCGAAATCGCCATGATCGCGGCGCGGCGTTCCTCGATGGGGGTGTTCTTCCACGTCTTGAACGCGGCGCGCGCGGCGGCGACGGCACGGTCAAGCTCGTCCTTGCCGCAGGCGGGCACCTGGCCGATCACCTGCTCGTTCGCGGGGTTCACCACGTCGAGCCAGCGGTCGGTCGCGACCATCTCGCCGCCGATAAGGTTCTTGTACTGGGTGACCATGATGTATCCTCTCTCGTCGAATGGGGGAGTCGTCTCTCCCGCTCAGGTTGGCGCGTTGCATAGCAAAACGCAACGCTCCTGTGAGCAGGGCCTAGCCCGCGGCGCAACCCGCATCACCTGACGATTGCGCTATCAGTCCGGAGGCCTATGGAGGCGGCGCATACCACGCCTCGAGGAGCCTTTCGCATGACTGACGCCCGCCCCGACCTCGTGATCTACGGCAGCCCGATCTCGCCCTTCGTGCGCAAGGTCGCCGGCGTGTGCCTCACCAAGGACGTGCCCTACGAGGTGGAGGCGATCAACGTCTTCGATCCGCCCGCCTGGTTCCGCGACATCTCGCCGATGAAGCGCATCCCGGTGCTGCGCGACCGTTCGGTGTCGGAAGAAGGCATCGCGGGCACCATCGCCGACAGTTCGGCGATCTGCGCGATGATCGAGAAGAAGCACCCCGCCCCTGCGCTCTATCCCGAAGACCCGATGGCGCTGGGCGAGGCGCTGTTCATCGAGGAATATGCCGATACCGCGCTGGCGATGGCGGGCGGGCTCGGCATCTTCCGGCCGATCTTCTTTGCGATCAGCAAGGGCGAGGAGCCCGGTCTCGACAAGGCGCGCGATGCCTGGGCGAACCAGCTTCCGCCGATCTTCGACGTGCTGGAAATGCGCCTCGGGGGCCGCGAATTCTTCGCCAGCGGGGCGCTGTCGATTGCCGACATCACGGTCGCCTGCGTGCTGATGCAGGTGTCGCTGGTCGCCGAGACGCCGCTCGCGAAATGGCCCGGCCTCGCCGCGCATTTTGCCGCGATGCAGGCGCTCCCCGCTGTCGCCCAGCCCTTCGCGGCAGCCGAGCGGATCGTGCGCAGGGCCTTGCCGACCCCCTTCGACCTGACCTAAGTCGCTGGACGAGCGAGAGAGGACAATAGCGGACCATGGCCAGCGAATGGTGCATCGGGATCATCGGCGGATCGGGCCTCTATGCCATGGACGGGCTCGAGGACGCGCAGTGGATCGCCATCGAAACGCCGTGGGGTGATCCCTCGGACGAGATTCTGTGCGGCACGATTGCCGGGGTGAAGGTGCGCTTCCTCCCGCGCCACGGCCGCGGGCACCCGGTCTCGCCGACCGAACTGAACTCGCGCGCCAATATCGACGCCTTGAAGCGCGCGGGCTGCACCGACATCCTCGCGATCAGCGCGGTCGGGAGTCTGCGCGAGGAACTGGAGCCCGGACGCTTCGCCGTGGTCGAACAGTTCATCGACCGCACGCAGCACCGCCCCAGCACCTTCTACGGCAGCGGCTTCGTCACCCATGTCTCGATGGCCGATCCGGTCTGCCCGCGCCTCTCCGACATGGCCGCCCACGCCATCGCCGCCGCCAAGGGCAAGGTCGCGGTCGGCGCAACCTATCTCGCGATGGAAGGCCCGCAATTCTCGACCCGCGCCGAAAGCCGGATGTACCGCCAATGGGGCGCGGACGTGATCGGCATGACCGCCATGCCCGAAGCGAAACTCGCCCGCGAGGCGGAGCTGCCTTACGCGCTGGTCGGCATGGTCACCGACTATGACTGCTGGCGCGAAGGCGAGGCGGTGGACGTGGCGCAGGTGGTCGGGCAGATGCAGGCCAACGGCGCGCTGGCGCGGGCAATGGTGAAGAACTTCATCGCCGCTTTGCCGGAAAGCCGCGAGCCCTCGCCCATCGACTTCGCGCTGGACGACGCGGTTATCACCGCGCCGAGCGAGCACGATCCCGAGGTGATGGCGAAGCTGGACGCGGTGGCGCGGCGGTTGTTCGCTTGAGTCCCGCTCACTGATGTCTTGCCCGGTTCGTGGCGGAGCTCCGGATCAGGCGCGGGCCAGCATCAAGCTCCATGTCGTACAGAGGTCTTCGGCCGATTTGTTGCGGAACCGCTCGGGCAGTTCTTGCGGATCGATCCTGGCGAGCGCGTCTTGCGCGACGTGGACTTGCGTGTCGAGCAAGCTGAAACCGGCTTGCGTGAGCAGATCGACGTAATCCGAGTGCCTCAACCGGTTGGTGTAATCCTGAGGATTGATGCACTGCATGCCCCAGGCCAAATCGGAATAGCGCAGAAAATCGACGATCGGGAGGCGCTCGTCGTATGACCGGCGATGATCGCTGTTGTCGATTCCGTTACAGAACACGCCCCCTTTTCTGAGCCGAGCGCGAACCAGTGCGAAGATTTCGGCAAGCGCGGCGGGCGGGATGTGTTCGAGCACGGTGTGACTATAGGCGAGGTCGATCTCGCCCATGAGCGTGTCGCCATTCAGCGGCACAACGTAAGTCAGGCCGAGTGCGCCAAGCATCGCATCCAGACCGTCTGACAAGGGAACGTTCAGCACTTCGGCGACCCTTGCCTCGGCGACGCCCAAGCCTGATGCGATCCGATCGGATCGTTCGAGCAGGAAGGCGGCCGCCGCCTGCACCGAGCGTGGGTGGAGCAGCCTGTGCTGGTCCGACAATACGACCTCACGCGCTCCGGCGATCCGGTAGATCAGGGGCGCGACCGGGATCCACCCGCTGCCGATTTCGAGCACCCGGACGCCCTCGATCTGCCCGCCGGCCTGCCTGATCATCGCGACCTGCTCGAAGATACCGTCGAGCACGAGTTCATGATGCCGTCCGGGGACGGGCGGCTTTATTGAGTGCTTGAGCTTTCGCAATTCCGCCTGAAAGGGAACGCATGCCTTGAGGGAATTGGCAGCGATGCGCCTTTGCCAATTAAGCATGTGATGATCTGCCCCCGGTTCAATCGCTTCCCGGCACCATCCATCAGGCAGATGCGCATGGCTCGCCAAAACCCAGGTTTATCAATTGGATTGCAATGGGAGCGCTTGCGGGATTGCCGGCCGGGTGCCTGATATTGCCGGTTATCCCCGCGCACCCTGGGGGACGGCGGAGGATCAGTCGCCGACGAAATCCCCCGGGGTGCCCTCATGCGGGGCCTCGTGCGTCGCCCAGTCCGCGCCGCTCGGCGGGGCTGCGGGGGCGCCCGCCGGGCCGGGGCGCTCGCTCGGCTCGCGCTGACGCAGGCGGTGGAGGTGGACCTTGGCGACCATGTTGGCGCTGATCGGGGCGGTCATGAACAGGAACACCGAGACCAGCAGCTCGTGCGTCGTCCACACACCCCGCGCAAGGTGGAACCACAGCACCGAGGCGACGAGGATCGCCCCCAGCCCCAGCGTGCTCGCCTTGGTCGGGCCGTGCAGCCGCTCCATCAGCGAGGGCAGGCGCACCAGCCCCCAGCTGCCCACCAGCGCGAAGCCCGCGCCAATGACGATGAGGGCGCTCACCAGAGTGTCGGCGAAACCGGCGGCGGTCATTCGATGATGTCCCCCCGCAGCAGGAACTTGGCATAGGCGACCGTCCCGACGAAGCCGACCATGGCGAGCAGCAGCGCGGCCTCGAAGGATGTGCCGCTGTTGGTGGCGATGCCGGTCAGCACGATGATGCCGATCACGTTGATCACCATCGTGTCCAGCGCGAGGATGCGGTCGGCGACCCCCGGCCCCTTGAACAGGCGCCACAGGTTCATCGCCAGCGCGAGGCCCAATGCGCCGAAGCCGAAGGTGAGCGCCCAAGGAACAATGGCGCCGATCATGCGAAGATCTCCTTCAGCCGCGCCTCGTAGCGCGCCTTGACCTTGGCGACCTCGCCTGCCGGATCGGGGGCGTGGAGCGCGTGGACGAGGAGGTAGTTCCCGCAAGCCGAGACATCCGCCGAGACGGTGCCGGGGGTGAGGCTGATCGTGCCGGCGAAGACGGTGATCGCCTCGGGGGTGGTCAACTCCAAGGGGATGGTCAGCCACGCCGGGCGCAGATCGCGGGTCGGCTTGAAGAGGATGATCGCGGCGACATGGAAGTTGGCGACGACGATGTCCCACAGCACGATCCCGCAATAGGCGGCGGCGGGAAGGAAGCGCACCGGCGGACGTCCGGGCCACCACGGCGCGGTGAAGATCGGCACCACGATGCCGACCACAAGGCCGAGGAACAGCGCGCCGAAGCTAACCTCGCCGACCATCACCACCCACATGGTGACGAGCAGGACCGTGAGGCCGGGGTGCGGGAAGAGCCGGGCGGTCATCGCGCGCCCTCCTCAAGCACCACGGCGGCGCTCTGCGCGGGATCGAGCACCTGCGCGGCGGTGGCGTTCGCATAGCCGCTCGCCCAGCCCGCGCCTGCCGACAATGCGGCCAGCAAGGCGAGTGCCAGCAGAGGCGCGACGAGGTCGGCGCGGGAGGCTGGCGCAGGCGGGGCCTCACCTTCCGATGATTTCCAGAACACGGCGCTCCCGACACGGGCGAAGCCGATCACGCCGATGAGGGTCGTGCTCAGGATCACGCCCCAAGCCCAGCCCCAATCGGGGAGCGCGGCGACGGACTTGAGGATCAGGAGCTTGCCGATGAAGCCCGACAGCGGCGGCAGGCCGGTCGCGGCGATGGCAGCGGCCATGAACATGAGCGCGATGACGCCGCGCTGCGCAAAGGCCGGACCGGGGCTCGCGTTGTCAGCATAGGCCCCGCGCCGCCGCGCGACGACGTCGGCGACGAGGAACAGCGCGGCGGCCGCAAGGGTCGAGTGGACGAGATAGTAGAGCCCCGCGCCGAGGCTCTCCCCGCTCCATCCGGCCACCGCGATCAGCAGCGTGCCGGTCGATCCGATCACCGCGTAGGAGGCCTGCTCGGAGAGGCTCCTCGCAACGAACACCCCGGCAAAGCCGATGCATGCGCTCACCAGTGCGGCGGGGAGGAGGTAGGGCGCCGGCACCCACGCCGCCGCGCCCGCGCCTTCGCCGAACACCTGCGGCACCACGCGGATGATGGAATAGACCCCGACCTTGGTCATGATCGCGAACAGCGCCGCGACGGCGGGGGTTGAGACCGCATAGGTCCGCACCAGCCACAGGTGGAGCGGCGCGACGGCGGCCTTCAGCGCGAAGACGCTCACCAGCAGCAGCGCCGCGATCCTGAGCAGGCCCTGGTCCGCAGGCGCGATCGCGGCCACCCGCAGCCCCATGTCGGCCATGTTGAGCGTGCCGGTCAGCGCATAGAGCATCCCCAGCGCGATCAGGAACAGCGACGAGCCGACGAGGTTCACCACCACATATTGCACCCCGGCCTTGAGCCGCGCCGGGCCCTGCCCGTGGAGCATCAACCCGTAGGAGGCGATCAGCAGCACCTCGAAGAAGACGAAAAGGTTGAACAGGTCGCCCGTCAGAAACGCGCCGTTCAGCCCCATCAGCTGGAACTGGAACAGCGGGTGGAAGTGCCAGCCCTTGCGGTCGGCATGGGTGACGACGGCGTGGGTGAGCGCGATCAGCGCCAGCACCGCCGTCAGCACCAGCATCATCGCCGCCAGCCGGTCGGCGACCAGCACAATCCCGAAGGGCGCGGGCCACTCGCCCAGTGCGTATGCCGAGATCGTCCCGCCATCCGCCTGCGCCATCAGCGCCAGCCCGCAGACGAGCAGCGCAAGGCACGAGGCAAAGCCGATCCCCACCCCCAGCAGGCGCCGCCGCCGCATCGCCAGCAGCGCGCACGGCGCGGCGAGCGCGGGGATGATCACGGGCAGGATCGGGAGATACGCGGCGAGGCTCACGGTGCGGCGTCCTCCGCCAGCCCGTCCTGCGCATCGCAGGGCACCTTGTCGCCGTCGACATGGTCGCTGCCGGTCTCGAGGAAGCTGCGCAAGCTGAGGATCACCACGAAGGCGGTCATGCCGAAGGTGATGACGATCGCCGTCAGCACCAGCGCCTGCGGGAGCGGGTCGGTATACTGGCTCACGGCCTTGTCCCAGATCGGCGGGCGGCCGATCACGAGGCGACCGCTGGCGAACAGGAACAGGTTCACCGCATAGGAGATCAGCGTCAGCCCGAGCACCACCTGGAAGGTGCGCGCGCGCAAGGCGAGGTAGATGCCGCCTGCGACCAGCACGCCGATCGCGCTTGCGACGAGGAACTCGTAGGTCACGGCTGTTCCCCTCCGCTCGCCCCGGCAGCCCGCGCCGCACGCTGCGAGACGTGGCTCAGTTGCGCCAGCGCCAGCATCACCGCGCCCAGCACGGTCAGGAACACGCCCGCATCGAACAGCATCGCGCTCGCCAGCTCGAACTTGCCCACCAGCGGCAGGCTGAAATAGTCGAACCACGAGGTCAGGAAATTGGCGCCGAGCAGCATCGCGCCGATCCCCGTCGCCATCGCCACCAGCACGCCCCAGCCGATCAGCTTGTGCTCGCCGAAGGGCTTTCTCGCATCGGACCAGTCGAACCCGGCGGCGAGATACTGGACGAGGAAGGCGACCGCCACCACCAGCGCGGCGATGAAGCCGCCGCCCGGCTGGTTGTGGCCGCGCAGGAACAGGTAGATGCCCACCGTCAGCGTCAGCGGCAGGATGATCCGGCTCGCCGCCACGAGCATCATCGGGTGGCGCTCGGGCGAGTGCGGCATGTCCGCGCGCCACGCCCTGAGCCGCGCGCCCGCCGCCCCGGTCGCGGCCGTATCGAGCAGCGCGAAGATGCCGAGGCCCGCGATGCCCAGCACGATGATCTCGCCCAGCGTATCATAGGCGCGGAAATCGACGAGGATGACGTTGACCACATTGGTCCCGCCCCCACCCGACTTGGCATTGGCGAGGTGATAGGCGGCGATGGTCGGCCCCGGATCGCGGGTCAGCATCGCCCAGGCGATCCCGCCGATCAGAAGCCCGCCGGAGACCGCCAGCGCGGCGTCCCGCCACTTGCGCGGCGCGCTCGAGATCGCTGGGGGCTTCTTGGGCAGGAGGTTCAGGGCGAGCAGCAGCAGCAGGATCGTCACCACCTCGACCGAGATCTGGGTGAGCGCGAGATCGGGCGCAGAGAACTGCACGAAGGCGAGGCTGACGACGAGGCCGATCACGCTGATATAGATCAGCACCCGCAAGCGGTTCTGCGCATCGTTGACCACCGCCGCCGTCGCCGCGATCAGCAGCGCCCAGGCGACGATGCCGGGGGCCGAGGCCGGGAGCCCTGCGCGGGTGCCGGTCAGCACCCCGCCGCTCATCGCGCCGTCGATCACCAGCGCGATGGTGACCCCGAAGCTCATCAGCAGCATGGTCTGGAGGGAAGGCGTGTGGGTGGCGACGATCGCCTTGCGCGTCCACTTGTCGGCAAAGCGCATGGCGAGGTCGAACAGCAGCTTGGCGTCGGGGAGCGGGGTGCGCTCCCACGCGGCGAGCAGGCGCTTGTGCTGCCACAACAACACCACGCCGCCCGCCACGGCGATCAGGCTGAGGATCAGCGCAAGGTTCACGCCGTGCCAGAGCGCGAGGTCAACCTCGGGCGCGGGGCCGCCCGTGACGGCGCCCGTGACCGCGCCGACCAGCGGCGCGGCGAGGAGCATCGGGACAAGGCCGAGCAGCACGGCAAGCGTGGTGAGCAGCGCAGGGCTCGCCCACATGCCAGCGCCGGGATCATGGGCCCGCGCGAAGGGCTCGGCCTCGCGAGGGCTGCCGAAGAACAGGTGCCCGGCCAACCGCAGCGAATAGCCGACCGACAGGCCCGCGCCCAAGGTCGCCAGCACCGGCAGCAGCCACGGCAGGCCGAAGAGCGCCAGCTTGGGCGTCTCGTAGAGCATCGCCTCCTTGGAGATGAACCCGCCCAGCGGCGGCAGGCCCGCCATCGAGGCGGCAGCGAGGGTCGCGATCAGGGCGGTGATCGGCATGGCCTTGGCCAGCCCGCCCAGCCTGCGGATGTCGCGCGTGCCGGTCTCGTGCTCGACGATCCCGGCGCTCATGAACAGCGCCGCCTTGAAGGCCGCGTGGTTGAGAATGTGCAGCACCGCCGCCAGCGCCGCCGCCTCGAGGCTGAAGCCCAATAGCATCACCAGCATGCCGAGCTGCGAGATCGTCGAATAGGCGAGGATGCTTTTCAGATCGTGCCGGAACAGCGCGACGCCCGCGCCGAGCAGCATGGTGACGAGGCCGACGCTGGTGACGATCAGCGTATAGGCCTCGGTCCCCGCCAGCACCGGCCACAGGCGGGCGAGCAGGAAGACGCCGGCCTTCACCATCGTCGCCGAGTGGAGATAGGCGCTCACCGGGGTCGGGGCGGCCATCGCGTGGGGGAGCCAGAAGTGGAACGGGAACTGCGCGGACTTGGTGAAGCAGCCGATCAGGATCAGACCGAGGATCGCCGGATAGAGCGGCGAGGCGCGCACGATGTCGCCGCGCGTCAGGATCGTCGCAAGGTCGAAGCTCCCCGCCGCCAGCCCGAGCAGCACCATGCCCCCGATCAGCGCGAGGCCCCCGCCCCCGGTAACCGCCAATGCCATGCGCGCGCCCTGCCGGGCTTCGGCCTTGTGCTGCCAGAAGCCGATCAGGAGGAAGGAGGCGAGGCTGGTCAGCTCCCAGAACACCAGCAGCAGCAGGACATTGCCCGCGATGACGATGCCGAGCATTGCGCCCTGGAAGAGCATGAGGCTGGCGAAGAACCGCCCGGTGTCCTCTTCGCGAGCGAGGTAGCTGTGGGCGAAGATCACCACCAGCAGCCCGATCCCGAGGATCAGCAGGGCGAACATCCAGCCCAGCGGATCGACCATCAGAGTGAGATCGAGGCCCAGCGATGGCACCCATGACCAGCTGGCAGACGGCACTGTCGCGCCGCCGAGCGCCGGGGCGGCAAGGCTCGCCAGCAGGGCAAGCCCGCCCGCGCTCGCCGCGCCCGCGATGCCGGAATGGACCGCGCGGCTCGCCCAGTGCAGCAGCGCGATGGCAAGCGCGGCGGCGAAGGGAAGCGACACCAGCATCAGAAGCGTCATGGCGATAGCCATAGGCGGCCCCGGTGGTCCTTCCTTGCGAGTGTGGTGCGGCCGGGCGCGATCGCTGCCCGGCACGGGGCATAGACGAGCGGGTGAGATTATTACAACCCAAACCGGCCCCTCCGGGTTCCCGCGGCGGGTGCGGAGGCGATGATGGGGGACGGTCGGGGTTTGGTTCGGAAATTCAGGGGCTCACCGATGGGCGCTCGCCCGCGGTTGCCCGGTGCCTGACCCCGCCTGACCCACGCCAGACCCCCCTCAGACCCCTGTCAGGCCCCCGCTTGCCCCCCATTGCACCAGGGTTTCACGTGAAACATTGCTGCCGGCGAGGCTTCGGGGAGACGGGCGGTCAATCGCCCTCGAATTCCATCAGGGCGGCGACCGTGATGCCGCTAGCGCGCAGCCGCTCCGCCCCGCCGAGGTCGGGCAGGTCGATGACGAACAGCGCATGGGTGACGTCCGCCCCCGCCTCGCGCAGGAGCTGGGCCGAGGCGAGCGCGGTGCCGCCGGTGGCGATGAGGTCGTCGACGATCACCACCTTCTCCCCCTGCGCAACCGCACCCGGGTCCATCTCGAGCCGGTCGGTCCCGTATTCGAGCGCGTAGTCGATGCCGATGGTCACGATCGGCAGCTTGCCGGGCTTGCGGACCGGCACGAAGCCGACCCCGAGTTGGACCGCGACCGCCGCCCCGAAGATGAAACCGCGCGCTTCCATACCCGCGATCTTCTGCGCGCCCGCCGCTGCGGCAAGCTGCGCCAGATGCGCGACGCTCGAAGCGAGGCCCTGCGGGTGGCCGATCAGGGTGGTGATGTCGCGGAACTGGATGCCGGCGTGGGGGAAGTCGGGCACGGTGCGCACCAGCGCCTTCAGGTCCTCGGGAGAGAGATGCGGTGCAGTCATATCGGCAGGCCCCTTTCGGCCCTCTCAAAGCAGAGCGCCCCGCCATCCGCAAGGGATGACGGGGCGCCGTGTGCCTTGGTCCTCGCGGAGAGGCTTACTTCTTCTTGGGCTTCAGGCCGGCCCAGATCTGCTTGTACGACAGGAAGGCCAGCGTCGTCGCAAAGAGCAGGAAGCCGATCACGAACCAGCCGGTCTGCTTGCGCTGGACCAGCGAAGGCTCGGCGGTCCAGGTCAGGAAGGCCGCAACATCCTTGGACATCTGCGGGATGGTCGCGTTGGTACCGTCGGCATAGGTGACCTGCCCGTCAACCGCGAGCGGCTGCGGCATCGCGATGTTCACGTTGGGAAAGTGCTTGTTGAAATAGAGGCCCGGAGGGGTCTCGAAGCCAACCTTCGCCGCCTTGGCCGGATCGGCCTCGCCGTAGCCGGTCAACAGGCCGTAGACATAGGTCGAGCCGTCGTGGCGCGCCTTGGTCATCAGCGACAGGTCGGGCGGAATGGCGTTGTTGTTCGCCGCAGCCGCCGCGATGGCGTTGGGATAGGGGCTCGGGAAGGCGTCGGTCGGCAGGCCGGGGCGCGTGGTCGTTTCACCGGTCGCCGGGTCGATGCCCGGAACGGTCCAGCTCTTGGCCTCGGCCTCGACCTCGGCATCGGAATAGCCGAGCTGCTTGAGGTTGCGGAACGACACGAACTTCAGGCTGTGGCAGGCCGAGCAGACCTCCTTGTACACCTGATAGCCACGCTGCAGCTGGGCATAGTCCCACTTGCCGAACGGACCGTCGAACGAGAAGCCGCCCTCGGGGGCATGGGCATGCTCGTAGAAGGCCGCGGAGGGCTGCTTCTCCGGCGCAGGGCCGAAGGCGAGGTTGTAGGCGCCGGGCAGGAGCGACCAGAACAGCAGCACCAGAGTGATGGCGAGGCCCGCTAGGATGCCGCCGAGACGAATAGTCATGTCCGAACTCTTTCTCTTATCGGTTCAGATTGCTTGGGAGCCGTGCCGGCCGATCACTCGGCCGGTTGCAGCGAACCGTCGGTCGCGGTGCCGGGGAGACCCTCGACAACGCTTTCGGGATCGATCTTGCCACCACCCGAAGTGCTGCCGGGCTTGTCCCCGCCGAGCACCGCTTCGGTGATCGAGAAGGGCAGGGGCTTGGGCACTTCGATCTGGCTGATGATCGGCAGGATCACCAGGAAGTGGAGGAAGTAGTAGGCCGTCGCGATCTGGCTGATGACCACGTAGGGCTCTTCCGCCGGCGCACCGCCGCAGATGAACAGCGCGATCATGGTCGGAATCAGGCCGAACCAGAAGAACTTGCGGAACAGCGGACGGTAGTGGCCCGAACGCACCGGGCTCTTGTCGAGCCAGGGCAGGATGAACCACAGCAGGATCGAGCCGAACATCGCGATCAC
>JAIYAM010000039.1 GCA_027489065.1 Erythrobacteraceae bacterium
GGCGTGGAGGATGAAGATCCGGTCCAGCGCGCGCTCCACCACCGGGTTCACCACATAGGGCTCTGCCGGGACGCCGAAGGTCATGCGCAGGAAGTTGCCGGTGTAGCTCAGCGAGTTGTCCGGATAGACGAAGGGCTGGCCGACCGAATACTTGTACGCCATCGCCGCGATCGTCGGCATCTTGGCGATCAAACGGTGCGAGCTGATCGTGCGGTGCGTGGGATCGGAGATGTCGGTGCTGTCGTGATAGAAGGCCGAGAGCGCGCCGACCACGCCGCACATGATCGCCATCGGGTGCGCGTCGCGGCGGAAGCCGCGGTAGAAGGTCATCAGCTGCTCGTGCAGCATGGTGTGGCGAGTGATGGTGTAGGTGAACTCGTCGAGCTCGTCCTTGCTCGGCAGCTCGCCGTTCAGCAGGAGGTAGCTGACCTCCATGAAGCTCGAATCCTCGGCCAGCTGGCCGATCGGATAGCCGCGGTGGAGCAGCACGCCCTCGTCACCGTCGATATAGGTCAGCGCGCTTTCGCAGGCCGCGGTCGAGGTGAAGCCGGGGTCGAAGGTGAAGGCGCCCGTCTGCGCGTAAAGCTTTCGGATGTCGATAACGTCGGGGCCGGTGCTGCCTTCGAGCACCGCATAGTCAAAGGTCTTCCCGCCGATATCGAGTTTCGCCGTCTTGTCTGCCAAGATCTGTCTCCTGTCCAAAATCCCTGTTCCGGGCCCCATGCCGGTTTGCCCGAAATCAGTTCAAACTGTTTCAGGCGGCCTGCGCGTCGAGCCGGGCGAGTGCCTCGTCTCGGCCGAGCAGGACCAGAACATCGAAAATACCGGGCGATGTGGTGGTCCCGGTCAGCGCCGCGCGCATCGGCTGCGCCAGCTTGCCGAGGCCTAATCCAAGCTCCTCCGCAAGCGCCTTCGTAGTGGCTTCGAGCGTGTCGCTTGTCCAGTCGTTTTCGGCCCGCAGCCGGTCGTAAATGTTGCGTAGAATCGAACGTGCATCGCCCTCAAGGAGCTGGGCGGCCTTCTCGGTCACGGCGAGCGGACGCTTGGCAAAGAGGAAGCCAGCGCCATCAACCACTTCGTTGAGGTTCTTCGCGCGCACTTTGAGGACCGGCATGGCCTTGGCGAGCAGCGCCTCGTCCGCCTCCTCGCCGATCCGCGCCGCCACGAGCGCCGCAAGCCGGGCGTCGTCGGCCTCGCGCAGATAATGCCCGTTCAGGTTCTCGAGCTTCTTCATGTCGAAACGCGAGGGGCTCTTGCCGACCCCGGCAAGATCGAACAGCTCGGTCGCCTCTTCGCGGGTGATCTCCTCGCGGTCCCCGTGGCCCCAGCCGAGGCGCAGCAGGTAATTGAACAGCGCCTCGGGCAGGATGCCGAACTCGTCGCGATAGGCCTCGACGCCGAGCGCTCCGTGGCGCTTGGAGAGCTTCGCGCCGTCCGAGCCGTGGATCAGCGGGATGTGGGCATAGATCGGGTCGGGCCAGCCGCCCTCGATCTCGTTCATCGCGCGGATGATCGGCAGCTGGCGGAAGGCGTTGTTCAAGTGATCGTCGCCGCGGATCACGTGGGTCACACCCATGTCGTGGTCGTCGACCACCACCGCGAGCATATAGGTCGGCGTGCCGTCGGCGCGCAGGATGATGTAGTCGTCCAGTTCCTCGTTCTTCACCGTCACTGCGCCCTGGACGCGATCCTGGATGGTGACCTCGCCGTCGACCGGCGTTCTGAGGCGGATGACGAAAGGCGCTCCCTCGGGCGCTTCGGCAGGATCGCGGTCGCGCCAGCGCCCGTCATAGCGCAGCGGCTTCTTGTTGGCGCGCTGCTCCTCGCGCATCGCCTCGAGCTCTTGCGGAGTGGCGAAGCACTTGTAGGCGTGGCCGGCGGCGAGAAGCTGCCAGGCGACTTCGGCGTGCCGCTCGGCGCGGTCGGACTGGAAGACCGGGGGCGCGTCGTAGTCGAGGCCCAGCCAGGCGAGGCCGTCGATGATTGCGTCGATCGCCTCCTGGGTCGAGCGCTTGGCATCGGTGTCCTCGATCCGCAGCAGCGTGCGCCCGCCGTGGTGGCGAGCGTAGAGCCAGTTGAACAGCGCAGTGCGCGCCCCGCCGATATGCAGGAAGCCGGTCGGCGAGGGGGCGAAACGGGTCACGACTTCGCCTGCGGGGCTCGCGCCGGGGGTGCTGCTTTCGCTTGCCATGTGGCTAGACTTCCTGTTCTCTTTCGAGCGGCTTAGCTGGGGGCAAGCCGGTCGGGGGGCAAGCCGTGCGCGATGTGCCGATCATTCCGATGGGAGAGGAGCCCGGCGGTGGCGACGCCGCCGGAGACCCACCCCCGCGCCCTTGGCAAAGTGCGCTCGGCTTGTCCAGCACCGCAGGCGGGGCGGGAGGCGGGCGGTGGCTCGATGCGGCGGAGCGCTTCCTCGGCGAGGCGGGCTACGAACGCGCGCCCTGGCTGGCCGTGGGCTTTGCGGCCGGGATCATCGCATGGTTCGCGTTGCCGCTCCCCTGGCAATGGTCCGCCGCCATGCTCGGCGGTCTGGGCATGGCGCTCGCCGCGCTAGCGGTCTGGCGACCGGGCAGCCTTGCGGACGAAACACGGGCGAACCTGCGGCTTGCGGTCGTGAGCTTCGCACTTGTCTTCGCCTTCGGGATAGCGGTGGTGTGGGCGCGTTCGGCGCTCGTCGGGGCCGAGCCGATCGCGCGGCCGATGGTGGTGATGATCGAGGGCAGGGTGCTCGAGCGCGAGGACCAGCCTGCCGAGGGGCGGCTGCGGCTCACGCTCGCGACCCGGCTTGCTCCTGACGAAGCCGAGCGGCAGGGCGCGAGCGGGGTTGAAGACGGGCGCGCGCGAAAGGTGCGGGTCAACGTGCCGATCGCGGCACTGGGCGATGGAGGCGCCCCCGCGGGGCTCGCCGAGGGCGCGGTGGTGCGGCTGCGCGCGCGGCTCATGCCGCCGGCGCACCCGATGCTCCCGGGCAGCTACGACTTCGCGCGCGCGGCGTGGTTCCAGGGGCTGTCGGCGACCGGCACCATGGTCGGACCCCTGACGCTGCTGAGCCCCGCGCCGAGCAGCGGAGGCATCGCTACGGTGCAACGCGCCCTTTCCGAGCATGTGCGCGCCCGGGTTCCGGGCTCTCCGGGAGCGATCGCAGCCGCCTTCGCGAGCGGCGATCGCGGCGGCATCACCGAAGCCGACGCGGCGGCGATGCGCGATGCGGGCCTCACGCACCTCCTGTCGATCAGCGGGCTCCACGTCAGCGCCGTCGTCGCGGCGGCCTATTTCGCCGTGCTGCGCCTGCTCGCGCTCTGGCCCGCGCTGGCGCTCAGGGTGCGTCTGCCGGTGGTCGCCGCGTCCGCTGGAGCGCTGGCGGGGATCGGCTACACGCTCCTGACCGGCGCGGAGGTGCCCACCGTGAGGAGCTGCGTGGCCGCGCTGCTGGTGCTCGGCGCGCTGGCGCTGGGGCGCGACGCGCTGTCGATGCGGATGCTGGCGCTGGCCGCGGGCTTCGTGCTGCTGCTGTGGCCCGAGAGCGCGATCGGGCCGAGCTTCCAGATGAGTTTCACCGCCGTTCTGGCGCTGGTCGCCTTGTCGAACGCCGCGCCCATCAAGGCCTTCCTCGCCCCCCGCGACGAGCCGTGGATCGTCCGGCTCGGGAGGAACACGGTCATGCTGTTCGTGACGGGCGTGGTGATCGAGCTGGCGCTCATGCCCATCGTGGCGTTCCATTTCCACCGCGCAGGCATGTACGGCGCCATCGCCAATGTGGTTGCGATCCCGCTCGTGACGTTCATCGCCATGCCGTTCATTGCCTTGGGTTTTCTGGCCGATCTCATCGGCGCGGGCGGCCCGTTCTGGTGGGTGGTCGACAAGTCGCTGGCGCTGCTTCTCGCCATCGCGCACTTCACCGCCGGCCTGGCCGGATCGGTCAGGCTGATGCCGCAGATCGGCGGGCTTGCGGTTGCGCTTTTCGCGGCCGGCGGCCTGTGGCTGGGCCTGTGGCGCGGGCGGGCGCGGCTTGCGGGGCTTGTGCCCGTCGCGGCGGCGAGCATGCTTGCGGCGACGACCCCGATCCCCGATCTCCTCATCGCCGGTGACGGCCAGCAGGTGGGCATCACCGCGACCGGCGCTGATGGAGAGCCGCGCCTCATCACCCTGCGCGACAGCCGCTCCTCCTACACGCGCGAGAACCTGATGGAGCTTGCAGGCGTCGCCGCCGAGCCGGTGCCGCTCGCGACGTGGTACGGGGCGCGCTGCTCCTCGGCGTTCTGCACCGTCACCCTGCGGCGCGGGGGGCGGGACTGGGTGCTGCTGCTCGGCCGCGGTCGCCCGCAGATCGAGGAGCGGGCTCTGGCCGCCGCCTGCGGGCGCGCCGATATCGTTGTTTCGGAACGCTTTCTCCCCCGTTCCTGCCGCCCGCGCTGGCTCAAGGCCGACCGGCGATACCTCGAGCGCAGCGGCGGTCTCGCGATCGACCTTGCGGACGAGCGGATCACCTCGGTGGCAGAGAGCCAAGGCGAACATGGCTGGTGGAGGGAGCCGCCGCCGCGTGTAGGCAAATACCGGCCCCGGCCGCAAAGCCCCCCTGGCGAAGGTCTGAAAGGGGTCTAACAGGGGTCTGGAGGGGGTCTGATCAGGATCTGGCGGGGTCTGGGCGCAAGAAAAAGGGGCCTCGCGAGAGGCCCCTCCTTTTCCAACATCCTGATTGGAGGCCATGCCGGACCAGAACCCGTGGGTCACCCCGGGAGCAGGCGAACCCGTCCCCCGGTGCGACCCGGATCAGCGGCCCTGCGCCGGCTCAGTGGTAGCGGCGCAGCAGGCCTGCAAGCTTGCCCTGCACCTCGACCTCGTCGGGGCGGTAGAACTGCGGGTCGTAGGACGCGTTGGCCGGATCGAGCCGCACCTGCCCGCCTTCGCGGCGCAGGTACTTCAAGGTCGCTTCCTCGCCGCGCACCAGCGCGACCACGATTTCGCCGTCACGCGCGGTGTTGGTGCGGCGGACGAGCGCGAAATCGCCGTCGAAGATCCCGGCCTCGACCATCGAGTCTCCCGAAACCTCGAGCGCATAATGTTCGCCCGGGCCGAGCAGCGCGGCGGGGACGGGAAGGGTCGACTGGCCTTCCAGCGCCTCGATCGGCGCGCCGGCGGCGATCCGGCCGTGGAGCGGCAGTTCGATCACGTCATTGGCCGCGACCGATTCCGCGATGCGCGGGGCGGGCGGGACCATCGGCACCACGTTGTCACCAGCAGGCGCAGTTGCACGCGCAGGCGTGGTGTCGCCGGGCTGGCGGATCACCTCGAGCGCCCGCGCCCGGTTCGGCAGGCGGCGCAGAAAGCCGCGTTCTTCCAGAGCGGAAATCAGGCGGTGCACGCCCGACTTGCTCTTGAGATCGAGCGCTTCCTTCATTTCCTCGAAACTCGGCGAAATCCCGGTCTCCTCCAGCCGCTGCTGGATAAAACGGATGAGCTCGTGCTGTTTTGCGGTCAGCATTGTCAAAACTCCTGTGGTCGCACCCACGATGCGCCCATCGAAAGACGCGCCGTGCCAATCCCTTGTGTGCGCCAAGAGGCACGCCGGCCCGAACAGGCCAAGGTGCTTTGCTGCACTCCCCGCCGATGAGGCGAAGGTCCGTCTTTAAGGTGAACGAACAAGGAACAATTAGGCAACCCGCTTGGCGGTGTCAAGCGCGCCCGACGCCAAACCCTAGGAATTCAGCCATTCCGGAGCAGGAACACGCGAACCGGAGCGCCGACGGGGACGGCTTCGGCATGGGCAGGGCGGTCGATCAGGCAGTCGGCGGCCGCCAGCGCCGACAAGGCCGAGGAATCCTGCGAGCCTGCCAGCCGCACCCCGGCCCCATCCCCGACAGCGCGCAGGAATTCGCGCCGGGGGCCGATGGCGGGGAGCGGCTCGCCCGCCTGCATGGTCACGGCGCGGGGCAGGGGGGCAGGATCGCCCATCGCGGCGCGCACCAGCGGGAGCGCGAAGAGGAAGGCGGTGACGAAGCTCGACACGGGGTTGCCCGGCAGGCCGAGGATCACCTGCGTTCCTCTGGTGGCGACCAGCAGCGGCTTGCCCGGCTTGATCGCGACCCGCCAGAAGGCGGTTTCGGCGCCCCATTCGGCCAGCGCCGGCTTGATGAGGTCGTGGTCGCCCACCGATGCCCCGCCCGAGGTGATGAGGATATCGGCACCCTCGGCCTGCGCCAGCGCGGCGGCGAGGGCCTCGCGGTCGTCGGGGACGGGGCCGATGCGCGTCACCTCGCAGCCGAGGGGGCTGAGCATCGCGGCGATCATCGCGGCATTGCTGGCGGGGATCTGGTGAGGGAGGCAGGCGGCGGGGTCACTCGCCAGCTCGTCGCCGCTGTCCATCACCGCCACGCGCACGCGCCGGGTGACGGAGAGCTGCCCATGCCCTCCCGCCAGAGCGAGCGCGAGGCGTGCGGGGGTGATGCGCGTGCCCATGCCGATCAGCAGGTCGCCTTCGTGGAAGTCGAAACCGCGCGTGCGGATGTGGCGACCCGGCGGGGGGATTTCGGTGGCGGAGATGCGGCCCGCAGCGGCGGTCGCGTCTTCCTGAAGCAGCACCCGGTCCGCGCCCGGCGGCACCATCGCGCCGGTCGAGATGCGCGCGCATTCGTGCGGGGCCAGAACATCGCGGTAGGGCGCTCCGGCGCGGCTCTCGCCAACCAGTGTCCAGGGGCCGTCGCCCGAGGGCAGGGCATAGCCGTCCATCGCCGAAAGGTCGGCCGGGGGCTGGGTGCGCGCAGCGATGAGGTCTTCGGCGAGGAAGCGGCCAAGCGCGGCCTCGGTAGGGATCGTCTCGGAGGGCAGCGCAGGGGCGAGGGCGAGCAGGCGGGCCTGCGCCTCCTCGAGGCCGAGCGGCGCGGTCAAGCGTCCGCTTTCCAGTCGCCCGACTTGCCGCCGGTCTTGGCGATCAGCCGGACGTCGGAGATGACCATGCCCTTGTCGATGGCCTTGGCCATGTCGTAGATTGTCAGGAGCGCGATGGAAGCCGCCGTCATGGCTTCCATTTCGACGCCGGTGCGCCCGGTGAGCGAGGCGGTCGCGGTAGCTGCGATCCCGTCCGCTTCGAAGTCGAATTCGATGTTCACCGCCTCGAGCCCGAGAGGGTGACACAGCGGGATCAGCTCGCCGGTGCGCTTGGCGGCCATGATCCCGGCGATGCGCGCGGTGCCCAACACGTCGCCCTTGGGCGCATTGCCCTCGCGGATCGCGGCGAGGGCCTCTGCCGACATGGTGATCCGCCCGCTGGCGACCGCGCGGCGGGCGGTCGCAGGCTTGCCGCCGACATCGACCATCCGCGCGGCGCCGTCTTCGCCCAGATGCGTGAGCTTGCTCATGCCGCCGCTTGTGCGCCCAGCAGGCTGGCGGTGGCACTCGCAATATCGTCAGCGCGCATCAGGCTTTCGCCGACGAGGAAGGTGCGCACGCCCGCGGCGGCGAGGCGCTCGATGTCGGCGTGGGTGTTGATCCCGCTCTCGCCGACCAGCAGCGTGCCTTGCGGAGCGAGCGGCGCGAGGCGTTCCGTGGTCGCGAGGCTGGTGGTGAAGGTCTTGAGGTCGCGGTTGTTGACCCCGATGAGGCGCGATTTGAGGACGCGGACGGCGCGCTCCATCTCGGCCTCGTCGTGGACCTCGACCAGCACATCCATGCCGAACTGCGTCGCGGCAGCCTCGATCTCGGCCATGGCGCTGTCCTCGAGCGCGGCAACGATGATGAGGATCGCGTCGGCCCCGATGGCGCGGGCTTCGAGGCATTGCCAGGGATCGACCATGAAATCCTTGCGCAGCACCGGCAGTGTGCAGGCGTTGCGGGCGGCGATGAGGTAATCCTCGTGCCCCTGAAAATAGGGTGCGTCGGTGAGGACGGAGAGACAAGTGGCGCCGCCTTGTTCGTAGGCGGCGGCATGATCTGCAGGGCGGAAGTCGGCGCGGATCAGGCCTTTGGAGGGGCTGGCCTTCTTGATCTCGGCGATGAGCGCATAGCCGGAGGCGGCCCGCGCGCGCAGGGCTGCCTCGAAGCCGCGCGGGGCGGATTGGGCGGCGGCGGCGGCTTCGAGCGCGGGAATCGAGGTGGCGGCCTTGCGGGCGGCGACTTCCTTGCGCTTGGTGGCGCAGATTTCCTCGAGCTTGTTCATGTGCCTCACTTCACGCTCAATGGGCGAGCGCGATCCACTTGTCGAGCAGTGCCAGCGCCGCGCCCGAATCCAGCGCCTCGGCGGCCATGGCGGCGCGTTCGGGCCAGTCGGCGCCGCGCCCGGCCACGGTGAGCGCGCCGGCCGCGTTGAACAGCACCGCGTCCCGGTAGGGCCCGGGGGTGCCCATCAGCAGCGCCTTGAGCGCCGCCGCGTTGTGCTTCGCGTCATCGCCGCGGATCGCCTCGATGGGGGCATAGGGCAGGCCCGCGGCGGAGGCATCGAGGCGCTCCATGGTGAAGGCGTTGCCGGTCACCACCGCGACCTCGTTGCCGCCCGCGAGGCTCAATTCGTCCAGCCCCTCGTCGCCCGAGACGATCAGCGACTTGCCCGTCCCGAGCCGTGCCATCGCGCCGGCATAGATCGGCACATAGGCAGGCCGGGCGATGCCGATCAGCTGGCTTGCGACCTTGGCCGGGTTCGACAGCGGGCCCATCAGGTTGAAGATCGTACGCTGACCGATGCGCACCCGGATGGGCTGGATGCGCGCCATCGCCGGGTGGTGGTTCTTGGCGAAGAGGAAGCAGATGCCGATCTCGGCGAGGGTCTTTTCCGCCGTGCGCCCGGCGGCGTCCATGTCGAGGCCGAGCGCCTCCAGCGTGTCCGCCGCTCCCGCCTTGGACGATGCGGCGCGGTTGCCGTGCTTGGCGACCGGCACCCCGCAGGCCGCGACCACGAGGCTGACGGCGGTCGAGACGTTCAATGTGTGGTGCCCGTCGCCCCCCGTTCCGCAGACGTCGATCGCGCCTTCGGGGGCCTGAATGGGGATAAGTCGCGCCCTTAGCGCCCGCGCCGCACCCGCGATCTCGTCGGCGGTCTCGCCGCGCGCGGAGAGAGCCACGAGGAAGTCCGCAATGGCCTCTTCCGATGGCCCTCCGTCGAGCAGCACGCCGAACGCGGCCTCGGCCTCGGCCTCCGAGAGCGGAGCCGTCACATCGGGGAGCTGGCTCATGCGGAGAGCCTTGCGGGCAGCACCGGCTCGAGCCCGCACAGTCGCACGAAATTGGCGAGCAGCGCGTGGCCGTGCTCGGTCGCGATGCTCTCGGGGTGGAACTGCACCGAGTGGATGGGAAGCGAGGCGTGGCGGAAGCCCATGACGCTCGGGTGGTCCGCGCCCGGCGTCTCCGCATGGGCGTTGGCGACCAGCTCGGGCGGCACGTTCACCACTTCGAGGCTGTGATAGCGCGTCGCGATGAAGGGGGAGGGCAGGCCTGCAAAAACCCCCGTCCCGTCATGGGTGACGGGCGAGGTCTTGCCGTGCATCAACCCGCCGCGCTGCACCGTCCCGCCGAAATGCTGGCCGATCGCCTGGTGCCCGAGGCACACGCCCATCAGCGGCTTGCCCGCATCTGCGCAGGCCGCGACCAGATCGAGGCTGATGCCTGCCTCGTTGGGCGTGCAGGGGCCGGGCGAGATCAGGAAGCCGGACGCATTGGTCCGCAGCGCGTCGGCGGCGTTCAAGGCGTCATTGCGCTCCACGCGGACCTCGGCGCCCAGCTCCATCAGGTAGTGGACGAGGTTGAAGGTGAAGCTGTCGTAATTGTCGATGACGAGGATCATTGCTCGGGTGCCTCTGTCGCTGTCTCTTTTGCCGGCTGTGCCGCCGCGCGCCTCGTCACCACGATGATCGGGCCGACGCGCCCGCCATCCTGCCGCCCGCCCGCCGGGTCCCACAGGCTCGACACCGCGCCATCGAGGTAGAGCGCATTGCTCACCTTCAGCACGTCGCGGTAGTAACGCGCCAGCTGGCCGAAGCTCACCGGTGCGTCGGAAATCACGAAATGCGCCTTGCCCGAAGCATCGACGCCCACCGCGTTGCGGATCGCCTTCGACGGCCCGTCGTCCTGAATCTCGGGGTGGAGCTTGCCGCCATCCAGCAGCAGCGGCCCGGATTGCGTGCCGAATTCCGGACGGTCGCCGACGGTGTTGAAGAAGGTGTTGCTCCCCATCACGCGCCACGTTCCGCCGCTGCCGAAGAACACCCCATTGGGCTTCATGTAGAAATTGCCGGTGCCGTCCCCGCGGTCCAGTTCCTTCAGCCGCTCGCCCTTCTCGACATAGTAGCCCAGCGCCTTGAGGTCGTCGCCATACATCCCGCCGTTCATAGCGAAGGCGATTGTCGCAGGATCGACGCTGGCCGCGAACTTGGCGAGGCTGGCGAAGGGCTGCTTGTCGGGGCCGAGGTTGACCATGCCGATGCGGTGCTGCGCGGGATCGGCGATGCAATGGGTGAGCGGCACATCCTCGAAGGTCACGCTTTCGCAGGCGGACGGCCCCAGCGCCTGGGTCGGCGAAGCCGAGGGTTCGGGGGCGGCGTCCACGCCCGAGCCATCGAGCTCGGCGCGGGTCACGGGCTTGCCTGCGGGGCTGTCCGAGCAACCGGAAAGGCCCAGCATCGCGGCAGCGGCGATGAGGAGGGCCTGCTTCATTGCCCGTATCCCGGCTCGCCCGCGACGCGCACCGCCTCGCGCGCGGCGGCGATCAGCGCGCCGGCCTTGGCGCGGCATTCGGCGAGTTCGTAATCGGGCTCGGAATCGGCAACGATGCCGGCACCCGCCTGAACGTGCATCACCCCGTCCTTCACGACTGCGGTGCGCAGGACGATGCAGCTATCGAGGCTGCCGTCGGGCGCGAAATAGCCCACGCCGCCCGCATAGGCGCCGCGCGTTTCGGGCTCCAGTTCGGCGATGATCTCGCAAGCACGGATCTTGGGCGCGCCCGAGACGGTGCCGGCCGGGAACCCTGCGAACAGCGCGTCGAGCGCGTCCCTCGAAGGATCGAGCTGGCCGACGACGTTGCTGACGATGTGCATCACGTGGCTGTAGCGCTCGATGGTGAAGCTGTCGGTGACCTCCACGGTCCCCGCCGCCGCCACGCGCCCCACGTCATTGCGCCCCAGATCGAGCAGCATCAGGTGCTCGGCGCGCTCCTTGGGATCGGCGAGCAGGCTCGCCTCGTTGGCGACATCCTCCTCGCGAGACTGCCCGCGAGGACGCGTGCCCGCGATCGGGCGGATGGTGATCTCGGTCCTGCCGCTCGCATCGGGGCGCACGCGGACGAGGATTTCCGGGCTCGATCCGACCAGCGCGAAGCCGGGCAGGTCGAGGAAATAGAGGAAGGGCGAGGGGTTCACCCGCCGCAGCGCGCGGTAAAGCGCCAGCGGAGGGAGGGTGAAGGGGCAGGTGAAACGCTGGGCGAGCACCACCTGGAAGATGTCGCCGGCAAGGATGTAGTCCTTGGCCTTGAGCGCCATCGCCTTGTAGTCGTCGGGCGCGATCACTGGCGCGAGGTCGGGCAGGGCGTCGGGCAGGGCGTCCCGGACCTCGGCAGGCATGGCCGTGCCGAGCTGGCTCAGCGCCGCATCGATCCGTTCGCCCGCACGGGCGACGGCGGCTTCAGGATCGGTAGCCTCCCAGATCGGCGCGATGGCGAACAGGGCGTTGGTCAGCCCGTCGAACACCAGAATGACGGTGGGCCGCACGAACAGCATGTCGGGCAGATCGAGCGGGCTGTCGGGCGCGCGCGGCAGGGTCTCGACGAGGCCGATGGTCTCGTAGCCGAGATAGCCGACGAGGCAGGCCAGCGCCGGGGGGAGCCCTTCCGGCATCGGGTCGATCCGGCAGGCGGCGGCCAGTGCGCGCAGCTCGGCCAAGGCGTCGCCCGGGCAAGGCGCGAAAGCCTCGCGGTCGGTGCGCCAGTCGCGGTTGATCGCGGCTGCGTTGCCCTTGGCGCGGAACACGAGGTCGGGATCGAGGCCGAGCAGGCTGTAACGCCCGCGCACCTCTCCGCCCTCGACGCTTTCGAGCAGGAAGTCGCCGCGCCCCGGTACGATCAGCCGCCGCGCCGCGCCCACCGGCGTGTCGCTGTCGGCGATGATCCGCCGCCACACCAGCGCCGCCTTGCCCTGGGCGAGCATGGCGGCAGCGGCGGCGGCGTTTTCGGGCAATCCGGCGGCGGTCACGGGCTCGTCGTGCTTACTGCTGTTCGCCGACCAGCCGCTTGCGCACCGCGGTGATCGCATCGGCATTGCGGGTCACGCCCAGTTCCTTGCGCATCGCGGCAGTCGCCTGGCGGCGGTATTCGTCGCTCAGCGCCTGCCCGAGCTGCTGCCGGGTCTGGGTGACCAGCTCCGGTGCCTTGTCGAGCGGCAGGGTGCTGATGTCCTCGAGGCTGACGACATACCAGCCGAGATTGCGCGGCGCCTCGAGCGTCTTCACCGTGCCCTCGGCCATGCTGAACATGAGCACCAGCGGCGGCGGCACGCGCTGGCGCTGCTGGGCGATGAGCTGGCGGCGTTCGAGGTCGATCGGCTCGCGCTCGAAGGGCTTGTTCTCCGCTGCCAGCGCCGCGCCGAGCGCCATGCCGCCGCGCACCTTGGCGAGGATCCGGTCGGCGGCCTGCTTGGCAAGGAGCGCCCCCTGCGCGCGCTTCCACCCGGCGATCGCGCCTTCGCGCACTTCGCCGAGCGGCGGGGCGGAGGCTTCATCGACCCGCGCGACCTCGAAGATCACGAAGTCCTTGCCCGGCACGACCTCGGCGAGCTGCGGCTCGCTTTCCTCCATCTGGAAAGCGGTCTGGAGCACGGGCGCGAGCTGCGGCACGATCTTCGCGCCGGGCTGGCCGAAGGCCGTGCCGTCGGCGAGCAGTGCCGGGGTCGTCTCGACTTTGAGACCATACGCCTTGGCGACATCGGCGAGCGCGGTGCCGCTGTCGACCTCGCCCTCGATCTCGGCGACGAGGTCGGCGATCGCGGCGGTGCGCTTTTCGGTGGTGAGGGTCTCGGTGATCTCGGGCGTGGCCTGCGCGAGGCTGCGCGCCGCGATGCGCTCGATGCGGTCGACCTTGCCGACATACCAGCCGAGCGGGCCCTGCGCAGGCTCGATCACCGCGCCCTGCGCCGCGGCAAAGGCGTTCCTGGCGAAGGCGGCGCTGGTCGCGCTGGCGACGGCAGCCTGATCGCGCGGATCGGCCCTGGAGGCGGTGAACCCGGCCTCGCGCGCCACCGCTTCAAGCGCGGCCCCGGCGCGGATGCGGGCCGAGAGCGCCTTGGCGGCGTCCTGCGTGGGGACGACGAAGCTGCTCAACCCGCGCTTCTCGCTGGCCGCGTACTTGGCGGCATCCTTCTGGAAGCGCGCCGCGATTTCGGCGGGCGTGGGCGTTGCATTCACCTTCAACGTCTCGGTTCCGAACACCGCGAAGCGCAGCGTGCGGCGCTCGGGCCGGATGAACTGGGTGCGGTTCTCGGCGTACCATGCCGAAAGCTGGGCGTCGGACGGATTGCCGGTCGGTGCAAAGGCGGCAGATGCGATCAGCGCGATCTCGCCCTTGCGCTTTTCGAGCACCAGCGAGGCATATTGGCGCGCGATCTTCTCGGGCAGCTGCGGGGCGGCGACGGCCGGGGCGAGCAGTTGCTGGGCGAGCAGATCACCCTCGAGCCCGCGGCGGAAGGTCTGGTCGGTCAGCCCGCGCTGGCCGAGCGCGGCAAGGTAGGTCTTCTCGTCGAAGGCGCCGGTCAGGCCCTGGAACGCCGGGATCTTGAGGATTTCGCTGTTCACCAGATTGTCCCCGGCGCGCAGGCCGTGGCGGCGGGCATATTCGCCGACCACGAAGCGGTCGATGAGCTGGGTCACCACTTCATCGAAGCCGCCCTGCGCGACGAATTCGGGCATGGTCAGCGTCGGGTTCTGCTGGCGCACCTGGTCGAGCGCGGTGTTGACCCCGACGGTGAGTTCGCTGATCGGGATCGCCTTGCCGCCGACCACCGCCATGTTGTCCCCGCCCGACAGGCCGCCCAGCGCATTGCCCTGGATGTCCGACGCGGCAAAGGCGAGGCCCATCAGCGCAAGGAAGGCAAGGGCGATCGGCAGGCCGATCTTCGAGGCGAAAAAGCGGCGGAAAAACGAAATCATGTGCGTATCGACCCGATCCCAGGCTGGCTGACGGCAAGGCGCTGCTGGCGCCTCTCGCGAACAGGGCGTGCAGCCCCGGCGCGGGGTGCGCTTTAGAGGCCCTGCGACCGCGCGGCAACAGGTGAGCGCGGGTTTTGACAGTTGCGTCGTGGGCGGCTAGCGGACCCGGCCCCGGGGCACTACAGCAAAACACAGAATCAATGGCGCCCTCGGCCTATCCCTCTCATTAATAACAAAGTGCAGGACAGATCATGACCCGCCGACCCTATATCGTCGGAAACTGGAAGATGCACGGCACCCGCGCGATGCTCTCCGAAGCGCGCGCCATCGACCGCGCTGCCCAGCGTCACATGAAGGTCGAGGTGGCGCTCGCGCCGCCTTACACCCTGATCCACCCGATCCACCGCGAGGCCGAGCAGATCGCGGTCGGCGCGCAGGATTGCCACCACGAGGACGGCGGCGCGCACACTGGCGACATCTCCGCCGCGATGGTCGCCGATGCGGGCGCGAGCTTCGTCATCCTCGGCCATTCCGAGCGGCGCCAGGACCATGGCGAGACCGATGCGCTGGTGCGGGCCAAGGCCGGGGCTGCCTTTGCCGCGGGCCTGCGCGTGATCATGTGCTGCGGCGAGAGCCTGCAAACACGCGAATCGGGCGGGGCGGTCGCTTTCGTCCGCGCACAGCTCGCCGCCTCGCTGCCGCCGGCCGATCAGCTGCCCGCCGAAGTCGCCGACCGCCTGTGCATCGCTTACGAACCGATCTGGGCGATCGGCACCGGCGTTGCCGCGACCACCGATGACATCTCCGAGATGCACGGAGAAATCCGCGCGCTGCTGGTCGAGCTGCTCGGGGCCGATCACGGCGCGGAGGTGCGCATCCTCTACGGCGGCTCGGTCAAGCCGGACAACGCTCATGCCATCTTCGCCGTGCCCGAAGTGGGCGGGGCGCTGGTGGGCGGGGCAAGCCTCACCGCCGACAGCTTCATGGGCATAGCGCTCGCCGCGAGCGATCCGCTCGAGAGCTGAGCAAGGCCGCGTCCCGATCCTTCCGGCGCCCCTCGGGCTTGCCGGGAGGGCTTTGCGGCCCTACATGGCCGACACAATTGTCACCGGGCGCCCATGCGCCCAGCTGCGAGTTTGCTTCATGTCCGTTTTCCTGTTCCTCACCGTGATCCAGGCGATCATCGCCGCCGCATTGGTCGGCGTTGTGCTCATGCAGCGTTCCGAAGGCGGCGGGCTGGGCATCGGCTCGAGCCCGGGCGGTGCCTTCGGCGCGCGCGGTGCGGCGGACTTTCTGACCCGCTCGACCAAGTGGCTGGCGATCGCCTTCGTCACCCTGTCGATCGTGCTCGCCGCGCTCGCGGTGCGCGAGAGCCGGGTGGGCGGGGTGACGAGCACGCTCGAGCGCGGCACTCCGGCACGACCCGACCTGCTCGCCGATCCGGTCGCGCCCCCGGCCGCCGCTCCGGCGGGGACCGGCGCTGCGCCTGCTCCGGCCGAGGCTCCTGCCCCGGCTCCGGCTCCGGCTGAAAAGGCACCCGCGCAGTAATTGTCCCAAGGGGCACTTCGGCGCCCCTTTCTTACCCGACAGCAACACCGCTGTGGATGGCGGGTGCCTCGCGCCCGCAATTCGCTTGCCCCGAATCCCTCCTGACGCTTAAGGCCCAACTCCCATGGCGCGGTTCATTTTCATCACCGGCGGCGTGGTCTCCTCGCTCGGCAAAGGTCTCATGGCTGCCTCGCTGGCGGCGCTCCTCCAGGCGCGCGGCTACAAGGTACGCATCCGCAAGTTCGACCCCTATCTGAACGTCGATCCGGGCACGATGAGCCCCTATCAGCACGGCGAAGTCTACGTCACCGACGACGGGGCGGAGACCGATCTCGACCTTGGCCACTACGAACGCTTCACCGGCGTCTCCTCGCGCCAGAGCGACAACATCACCTCGGGGCGCATCTACCGCGACATCATCGCGCGGGAACGCCGCGGCGACTATCTCGGCGCGACGGTGCAGGTGATCCCGCACGTCACCGACGCGATCAAGGCCTTCGCGCTGGCCGATCAGGCCGACATTGATTTCATCCTGTGCGAAATCGGCGGCACGGTGGGCGACATCGAAAGCCTGCCCTTCATGGAGGCGATCCGCCAGCTCAGGAACGAGCTCGAGCCGCTCCAGACGCTGTCGGTCCACGTCACGCTTGTGCCCTACATCAAGGCAGCGGGCGAGCTGAAGACCAAGCCGACCCAGCACTCGGTGCGCGAGCTTGCCAGCCTCGGGATCAAGCCCGACATCCTGCTGTGCCGCGCCGAGCACCCGATTCCCGAGAGCGAGCGCCGCAAGATCGCGCAGTTCTGCAATGTGCGCGCCGAGGCGGTGATCCCTGCGCTGGACGCGCCCTCGATCTACTCGGTGCCGCAGCAATATCACGCCGAGGGCCTCGACCGCGAGGTGCTGCGTGCCTTCGGCATCACCGATGCGCCCGAGCCTGACCTGTCGTCGTGGGAAGACGTTACCGACCGCCACTTCAACCCCGAAGGCGAAGTGACGATCGCGGTGGTCGGCAAGTATGTCGGCCTGCAGGACGCCTACAAGAGCCTCAACGAGGCGCTGATCCACGGCGGGCTCGCCAACCGGGTCAAGGTCAACATCCGCTGGATCGACGCCGAGATCTTCGAGGGCGACGACGACAGCCAGATCATCGCCGCGCTGGAACCGATGCACGGCATTCTCGTCCCGGGCGGCTTCGGCGAGCGCGGCAGCGAGGGCAAGATCGCGAGCGTGCGCTTCGCCCGTGAACGCGGCGTGCCGTTCTTCGGCATTTGCCTCGGCATGCAGATGGCCTGCATCGAAAGCGCGCGGGCGGCCGGGTTCGAGCACGCCTCCTCGACCGAGTTCGGCCCGACCGACGCGCCGGTGGTCGGCATCATCACCGAGTGGATGAGCGCAGAAGGCCTCCAGAGCCGTGCCGAGGGCGGGGATCTGGGCGGCACGATGCGGCTCGGCGCCTATCCGGCCAAGCTCAGCCCCAACAGCCACACCTCGCGCATCTATGGCGGAGCGGAGGTCATCTCCGAACGCCACCGCCACCGTTACGAGGTCAACAGCGCCTTCATCGAGCCTCTGGAAAAGCAGGGCCTGATCTTCTCGGGCATGTCGCCTGACGGCTTGTTGCCCGAGATCGTCGAGCGCCCGGACCACCCGTGGTTCGTCGGTGTGCAGTTCCACCCGGAGCTGAAGTCGCGCCCCTTCGATCCGCACCCGCTGTTTGCCGGCTTCATCGCCGCCGCGCTCGAGCAATCACGACTCGTCTGAGCCGCCGATCTGAACTTATTTAGGGTGGTATTGCCCCCGCTGGCGGCCTTCGTGGCCGGCGCGGGAGGCCATGGTTCCACATGATTAATGTGGCTTTGCAATCCCTTGTTTCGCAAGGGCGAGTCGGGCCTGTCAAACCTTGCAGGACTTGCAGTTAGCCCTTGCGCAGAAATGCGATTCCGCATTAGACGGCAGGCGCAGTTTCACCGTTTGTGAGGGTTCGCGGCCCATCAGTCCTTCAGCCGCTTGGCGGGGCTGTCCGGGGCCGGCATCGGGCAAGGCCCGGTGGCGGTGCGCGATCCGTCTTACGACGAGCTTGCGTGGTTTTGTACGTCTTCTGCGACCCGGACGGACAGGACCATGCGAGGCGACGAAAGTCGCGGGGGCGGACCGCAAGGTCCGCCCCCTTTTCATTCCTCGATGTGTGAGTGGCCTCAGGCCGCGCTGGCGGCTTCGTCGCCTTCGGTCGTGGTGGGCACCGCGGTGAGCGTCGCCGTCCCGCCGATGGCGATCTTGCGCGGCTTCATCGCGTCGGGCACCTCGCGCACGAGGTCGATGATCAGCAGCCCGTCAGCCAGGTCCGCCCGCTCGACCCGCACGAAATCGGCAAGCTCGAAGCGGCGCTCGAAGCCGCGGTTGGCGATGCCGACATGGATCAGCTCCGAGCCGTCCTCGACCTCCTCGCGCTTCTTGCCCTGCACGACGAGCAGGTTCTGCTGCGCGGTGATGTCGATATCTCCGGCGCGGAAGCCCGCCACCGCCAGAGTGATGCGGTAATTGTCCTCGCCCTGGCGCGAGATGTTGAAGGGCGGGTAGTTGTCGCCCGCATTGAGCCGCGCCTGGTTCTCGAGCAGGTCGAACAGGCGGTCGAAGCCCACGGTGGAGCGGCGATAGGGGGTGAAATCGAAACGTGACATGTGTGCAAATCCTCGTCTGAGCAATCTGGACCTGACGCGGGCCTGCCGGATGCAGCACCCGCCTTGCCGCCTTGTGCATTTCCCGAGACTGGCGAAACGCGGCGACTGCGCTTATCTGGTTTGCAGACCACCGCTTTCAAGACCTATGGCAAGAGGGACCTCATGGCTGCCCCGCAGATCGACATCTACACCAAGTTCGCCTGCCCCTTCTGCGTGCGCGCCAAGCGCCTGCTGACCGACAAGGGCGCCGTCTTCACCGAGCATGACATCACCATGGGCGGGCCTGGCCGCGACGAGATGCTCGCCCGCGCACCGGGCGCGATGACTGTGCCGCAGATCTTCATCGGCGAGACCCACGTGGGCGGATCGGACGATCTTGCCGCGCTGGACCGGGCAGGCAAGCTCGACGCACTTCTGGCGGGCTGATGCCGCGGATCGCCGTATTGCAGATGTGTTCGGGCATCGACCCGGGCCGCAATTTTGAGAGCATCCGCGATGCTGCCTATGCGGCGCGCGAGGGTGGGGCGGCGATGCTGTTCACTCCGGAAATGTCGCTGCTGCTCGACCGCAACCGCGAGCGCGCGGCAGAGCATATCGTGCCGCAGGACGAGTCGCATTATGTCGCCATGCTCGGCAATGTCGCCGAGGAATGCGGCTTCACGATTGCGCTCGGATCGATGGCGGTGGCAGTGCCGGGCGGCAAATACGCCAACCGCTCGATGATTTTCCCGCCGAGCGGCGAGCGCCCCACCACCTACGACAAGATCCACATGTTCGATGTCGAACTCGCCACAGGCGAGAGCTGGCGCGAGAGTGCCGCCTATCGGCCGGGCGACGAGGTCGTCACGGAAGAGGGCACGCCCGTCGGGCGGCTTGGGCTTGCGGTCTGTTATGACCTGCGCTTCCCCGCCTTGTTCAGCGAACTCGGCAACCGTCGCTGCGATACGATCGCGGTGCCCGCCGCCTTCACCCGGCCCACGGGCGCGGCACACTGGCACGTGATGCTACGCGCCCGCGCAATTGAGGCCAGCGCCTTCGTCATCGCTGCCGCGCAGGTGGGCGAGCATGAGGATGGCCGGGCAACCTACGGGCACAGCCTTGTCGTCGACCCTTGGGGCGAGGTGCTGCTCGACATGGGCGGCGAGGCACCGGGGCTCGGGTTCTGCGACATCGACTTGGCCCGGGTGGCCGAGGTGCGCGCGCAGGTGCCGTCCCTTGCCAACCGCCGCCCGATTGGCGCATCTCACACGCCATGATCGTCTTCGACCTCGCCTGCACAGCCGGACACCGCTTCGAGGGCTGGTTCGGCTCCTCGGCCGATTACGAGGACCAGCGCGCGCGCGGGCTCCTCGCCTGCCCTTCCTGCGGCTCGGGAGAGGTGAGCAAGGCGCCGATGGCCCCGGCCGTCCCGGCCAAGGGCAATCAGCGCCAGGAGGTGCTCCCGCCCTCCGCACAGCCGACGCCGGCCCAGCCGATGGCCAACACGCCGATGCCGCCGGAGGTGCAGAAGGCGCTGGCCGCGCTTGCCAAGGTGCAGGCCGAGGCGCTGAAGAACTCGACATGGGTGGGCGACAGGTTCGCCGAGGAAACCCGGAAGATGCACTACGGCGAGCGTGACGAGGCGCCGATCCACGGGCAGGCGAGCCTCGCCGAGGCCAAGGCGTTGATCGAGGAGGGCGTGCCGGTCGCGCCGCTGCCGTTCCCCGTGGCGCCGCCCGATAAACTGAATTGAATGGTGGGGCTGCGCTGCTATGAAGCGCGCGGGACCCCGTAGCTCAGCCGGATAGAGCACCAGATTCCTAATCTGGGGGCCGCGCGTTCGAATCGCGCCGGGGTCACCACTACCCCTCGTTCAATCGCCTCCAGTGCCGCTCCGCATAGAGGGCGAGCGCCACCACCCCGCTCGACATGGCGGCAAGCAGCGCGCAGGTCGCGCCCCAGCCGCCCCATTCGAACACCGCCGTACCCAGCGCACTGCCGATCGCCCCGCCCACGAACATGGTGACGACGTAGCTCGTGGTGAGCCGGGTGCGGATCTCGGGCGCGAGGCTGAAGAAGGTCATGCGGCCCGTGACATCGATGCTCGGCCCGACGGTGTTGACGATGAACAGCGGCACCAGCACGGCCCAGATGCTGAAGCCCAGCGGATAGAACAGCGCGATGCCGACGAATTGCACGAGCGCTGCCGCGATGCGCGCACGGCGCGGGCCGACGCGGTCCGCCCAGCGTCCGAGCCGAGGCGTAGTGAACACGCTGATCGCCGCGATCCCGGCAAGGTAGCCGACATCGTCGGTGCCGTAGCCAAGCTCCGGGCCCGTGAGGTGCAGAGACAGCGCCAGCCAGCTCGCCGTGAAGATCGCGAAGTTCAATCCCTGCATCGCCGCCGACAGCCGCATGTCGGGATGCTTGGCCGCGAGCGTGAAGACCGAGGCGATCAGCGCACCGTAGCCTGCCTGTGGCTGCTTGGCCGGTGTCGGTTCGCTGCGCATGGCGAAGGGCAGGAAGGCGGTGACAGCCGCCATCACCGCCAGCGCGCAGACATAGACCGTGTGCCAGTCGGCACGGGCGGCGATGATACCGGCCCCGACCCGCGCCACCAGAATGCCGAAGATCACCGCCGCGGTGAGCTTTGCGGTGACCTGCCCGAGCCGCTCCGGCGCGACCCGCTTCGAGGCGAAGGCGGGGATGAGGTAGGGGGCGATGGTGAAGAAGCCCAGCAGGGTCGAGGCGGCGGTGAACAGCACGAAGCTGGGCGCGAGCACCATCCCGCCAAGACACAGCGTCTGCCCGGCGACGAAGATCAGGCACAGCTTGCGGTTGGAGGTGAAGTCGCCGAGCGGGAGCAGCAGCAGGATGCCCAATGCCAGCGCCAGCTGGTTCAATGCCGGGACAAGGCCGATGGTCGCCTCGCCGACGCCGAAGGCCTTGGCGACGTCGCCGATGATTGGGTGGATGTAATAGGCGTTCGCCGTCACCACCGCGATGGTGAGCGCCAGCGCCCGCTCCTGCGTCAGGGTGAGGTAGGCGGGGGCGGCGGTGCTTTCGGTCAAGCGAGGAAGCCCGCCAGCCTTGCCATGTCGATCACGCCCTGGACGAGTTCCTGCGGTCGGTCCTCTTGGCTGAAGTGCCCGCACCGCGAGAGCATCGCATGGGGCTGGCCCTCGGCGCCCTTGATCCGGGTGGAGAGCAAGGGGCCTGCCTTGCCCAGCACCGGATCGTCCTCGCCGAACAAGGTGAGGAAGGGCTTGTCGAAGCTGGCAAGGCCCTCCCACGCGGCGATGTTGTCGGCGACGCCGGGCTTGTCGTCCTCGACCGGGACGAGCTGCGGGAAAGCGCGCGCGCCCGCCTTGGAGGGCTCGTCGGGGAAGGGCGCGTCGTAGGCTGTGACTTCGGCGGCGCTCAGTTCGCTCTGGCAGCCCCGGTCCATGATCCCGCCGATCCGGAAATCGGGCGAGGTCCGGGCGAATTCGCGCCATGCAAGAAAGCCGGGAGAGGCCTTGCCGCCGCCGGTCGGCAGGAAGGTGTTGCTGGCGACGACGAAGGCAAAGCGCTCGGGCTCCTGCCCGACGAGGCGCAGGCCCAGAAGCCCGCCCCAGTCCTGACAGAACAGTCCCGCCTGGGCCGGCACCACGGCATTGCGCCATTGCTTGAGCCAATCGGCGTGGCGGGCATAGGTGTAGAAGGACTGATCGTCCGGCTTGTCGCTCTTGCCGAAGCCGATCAGGTCGGGGGCGAGGCAGCGGAAGCCCGCGGCAACCAGCAGCGGGATCATCTTGCGGTAGAGGTAGGACCACGAAGGCTCGCCGTGGAAGAGGATCAGCGGCGGGGCATCCTTCGGCCCCTCGTCGAGATAGTGCATTCGTGCGCTGAGGCCTTCGCCGAGGTCGATGGTCAGCCAGTTCTCGGCGAAGGGGTAGCCCGGAAGGTGAGCAAAGCGTGCCGGGTCGTGGGCGATGATCTTCATGGATGCTCCTCGCTATGAGGCATTGAGTAGCAGATCGAAACGGGATTGCCAGAACCCGCGTTGTGTCGGAAAGCACCCAAATTGATGAGGTGGACTTGGGGCTGCCGAGCGGGCAATCCACCGCCGCCAACAGGAGGATATGCGTGGTAATGTCGCGTCACGAGCCCGAGGAACTCGCCGAAATCCGCCGTGCGGTGCGCAGTCTGTGCGAGGGTTTTCCGGGCGAGTACTGGCGGGCCAAGGATGCGGTGCGTGCGTACCCCGCTGAATTCGTCGACGCGCTCACGCAAGCGGGCTTCCTCGCCGCGCTCATCCCTACCGAGCACGGCGGCAGCGGTCTTAGCCTCGAGGCGGCCTGCGTGATCATGGAGGAAATTCAGGCATCGGGTTGCAACGGCTCTTCGGCGCACGCGCAAATGTACATCATGAACACGCTGCTGCGGTACGGGTCCGAGGCGCAGAAGGCGCAATATCTGCCGCGCATCGCCAGCGGCGAGCTGCGGTTGCAGGCCTTCGGCGTCTCGGAACCCACCAGCGGCACCGACACGCTCAGCCTGAAGACACGGGCCGTGCGGGACGGCGACGAATATGTCATCACCGGCCAGAAGATCTGGACGAGCCGCGCCGAGCATTCCGATCTCATGCTGCTCTTGGCCCGGACCACTCCGCGCGAGGAGGCGGCGAGCAAGACGGAAGGGCTGTCGATCTTCCTGGTCGACATGCAGGCGGCGCTCCGGAACGGCATGACCGTCAAGCCGATCCGCACGATGATGAATCACTCGTCCTGCGAGGTGTTCTTCGACGACCTGCGCATCCCGGCAGCCTCGTTGGTGGGCGAGGAAGGCAAGGGCTTCCGCTACATCCTCTCCGGCATGAACGCCGAGCGCATCCTGATCGCCGCCGAGTGCATCGGGGACGCCAAGTGGTTCATCGAGAAGGCCACCGCCTACGCGAAGGACCGGAGCGTCTTTGCCCGGCCCATCGGCCAGAACCAGGGCGTACAGTTCCCGATCGCGCGCTGCTACGCCCAGATGCGTGCCGCCGAGCTGATGGTCCGCCACGCCGCGCACGTCTATGACGAGGGCGGCAATCCGGGCGAGGAAGCCAACATGGCCAAGCTCCTCGCTTCCGAGGCGAGCTGGGCGGCGGCCGACATGTGCGTCCAGACCTTTGGCGGCTTCGGCTTTGCCGAGGAATACGATGTCGAGCGCAAGTTCCGCGAGGCGCGGCTCTATACCGTGGCCCCGATCTCGACGAACCTGATCCTCTCCTACCTCGCCGAACACGTGCTCGGCCTCCCGCGTTCGTACTAGTTCGGGAGCGATTCCTCCGCATTACACCGCATTGCTCTTGCAGCTTGGCGGCAAGTATGATTCTAAGGCTTCGCGAGCAGGGGGATTTTCGGAAACGTGCGCAGAGCGGGGACAGACAGCAGGTTGAAGCGGCTGGTGGCACTCGCCGCGCTGCTGCTGCTTGCCGGCTTCGCCGTTGCCGGCCCGACCGGGCTTCTCGCATGGAGCGAGAACGCCGCAGCGCTCGATGCGCGCAAGGCCGAGATCGCGAAGCTCACCCATGAACGCGATGGCCTTCGCAACCGCGTGAAGCTGCTCGACCCCGAGGCTGCCGATCCCGACCTTGCCAGCGAACTCGTGCGCGAACACCTCGGGGTGATGCGCGAGGACGAGGTGGTGATCACCCTCGACGAGGACGAAACCGCGGTAAGTGAGGAATCGGGCAAACCCTGATTTCGTATGCGGGCTGCATTTTCTGCAACTCCTTGCCGTTGCGTCACCCGTGGGAGCCTGCCTATAGAGACAGGTAGTGGACGGCGCATCTCCTCCCCATGAGCGCGCCCTAGAGAGGGATACTTGTTTTGGCCCGACAGCCTGCCAAACCGCCCGTCGCCGAGGGCGACGATACCGATTTCATGCTCCGTTCGCTGCAGCAGGCCTTCGAGGCTAAGAAGCGCTACGCCGCGAGCGAAGCCGAGATGCTCGAATTCTACCGCCAGATGCTGCTCATCCGCCGCTTCGAGGAGAAGGCGGGCCAGCTTTACGGGCTCGGCCTGATCGGTGGCTTCTGCCACCTCTACATCGGTCAGGAAGCGGTCGCGATCGGGCTCCAGAGCGCGCTCGACAATGACCGCGACAGCGTGATCACCGGCTACCGCGACCACGGCCACATGCTCGCCTACGGGATCGATCCCAAGGTCATCATGGCCGAGCTGACGGGCCGCGAGGCCGGGATCTCGAAGGGCAAGGGCGGGTCGATGCACATGTTCTCGACCGAGCATAAATTCTACGGCGGCCACGGCATCGTCGGCGCGCAGGTGGCGCTGGGCGGGGGCCTCGCGCTCGCGCACCAGTACAACGAGGATGGCGGGCTGTGCCTGGCCTATTTCGGCGACGGCGCGGCCAACCAGGGTCAGGTTTACGAGACCTTCAATATGGCCGCCCTGTGGAACCTGCCGATCGTCTTCGTCGTCGAGGACAACCAATACGCGATGGGCACCGCGACCAAGCGTTCCTCCGCAGAAACCCGCTTCTACCGCCGCGGCACCGCGTTCCGCATCCCGGGGATGGAAGTGAACGGGATGGACGTGCTCGAAGTGCGCGCCGCGGCCGAAGTCGCCTTCGCCCACGTGCGTGCGGGCAAGGGTCCGGTCCTGATGGAGTGCAACACCTATCGCTACCGCGGGCATTCGATGTCCGACCCTGCCAAGTACCGCACCCGCGAGGAAGTGCAGGAACAGCGTGACCACCACGACCCGATCGAGGGGCTGAAGAAGACCCTGATCGAGGCCGGCAAGACCGAGGACGAATTGAAAGCCATCGACAAGGCGATCCGCTCTCAGGTGGCAGAGGCCGCCGACTTCGCCGAGACCTCGCCTGAGCCGGGCGCAGGCCAGCTCTACACCGACGTGCTGGTGGAGGAGTACTGAGCCATGGGTATCGAACTGAAGATGCCGGCGCTGTCGCCGACGATGGAGCAGGGCACGCTCGCCAAGTGGCTCAAGGCAGAAGGCGACCGGATCGAGCCGGGCGACATCATCGCCGAGATCGAGACCGACAAGGCGACGATGGAATTCGAGGCGATCGACGAAGGCGTGCTCGAGAAGATCCTCGTGCCCGCCGGGACCGAGGACGTGGCGGTCGGCGCGGTGATCGCGCTGATCAAGGGGGAAGGGGAGGAGTCGGCCTCCGCTCCGGCTGAACCCGCGCCGGCTCCTGCCGCAGCCGAACCCGACGTTGCCGCGCGCGGCGAAGAGGGGAGGGGCGAGGGCAACAGCGCCAAGCCCGCTGCCGAGCCGCTGAAGGCCAAGGCCGCGCCCGCCCACGATGCGGCGCTTCCCGAGGGCACGACCTTCATCAGCACCACGGTGCGCGAAGCGCTGCGCGATGCGATGGCCGAAGAGATGCGGCGCGATCCGCGGGTCTTCGTGATGGGCGAGGAAGTCGCCGAGTACCAGGGCGCCTACAAGGTCACACAGGGCCTGCTTGCCGAATTCGGCCCCAAGCGCGTGATCGACACCCCGATCACCGAATACGGCTTTGCCGGCATCGGTACGGGCGCTGCGATGGGGGGCCTGCGTCCGATCGTCGAGTTCATGACCTTCAACTTCGCGATGCAGGCGATCGACCACATCATCAACTCGGCCGCAAAGACAAACTACATGTCGGGCGGCCAGATGCGCTGCCCGATCGTGTTTCGCGGTCCCAACGGCGCGGCTTCACGCGTCGGCGCGCAGCACAGCCAGAACTATGGCCCGTGGTATGCGAGCGTGCCCGGCCTCATCGTCATCGCGCCCTACGACGCGGCCGATGCCAAGGGGCTGATGAAGGCCGCGATCCGTTCCGAAGACCCGGTGGTCTTCCTCGAGAACGAGCTCGTCTATGGCCGAAGCTTCGACGTGCCCGATGTCGAGGATCACGTGCTCCCCATCGGCAAGGCGCGGGTGGTGCGCGAGGGCACGGACGTCACCATCGTCAGCTATTCGATCGGGGTCGGCCTCGCGCTTGATGCCGCGACGAAGCTGGCCGAGGAGGGGATCGAAGCCGAGGTCATCGACCTTCGCACCCTGCGCCCGCTCGACAAGCAGACCGTGCTCGAAAGCCTCGCCAAGACCAACCGGCTGATCGTCGCCGAGGAAGGCTGGCCGACCTGCTCGATTGCGTCCGAGATCATCAGCATCTGCATGGAGGAAGGCTTCGACCACCTCGACGCGCCGGTGCTTAGGGTGTGCAACGAGGACGTGCCGCTGCCCTATGCCGCGAACCTCGAGAAGCTTGCGCTGATCGACGCCGCGCGGATTGCCGAGGCGGCGCGCAAGGTCTGCTACGTGAAGTGAGGCCCGCGTTCGGCGAACCAGCCTCGTGTCAGGTGCGGTTCGCCGAATAGACCGAGCAGAGCGCGCGGTTGCCGCCGGCGTACAGGCCGTTCGCGTCCGGACCGCCGGTAAGGTCGCGGTTGTCGCGCACGTTGAAGGCGGCGGTGTAGCGGATCTGTTGGTTGTCGAAGAGGTTCATCGGCGTGACCGAATCGAAGTCATAGGCGATTTCCACGAAGATCACCGCCGTTCCCGCCGAGGCGGTGATGAGGCGGCCCGACTCACCCATGCCGGCGAAGGTCGTGCCGGTCCGGCCGGTGCCCTCCGTGCCGAAGCTCGAGTTGAAGACCTTGGCCCCGCGGCAGCGCTGCCAGGCGATCCACTGCCCGCCGGAGGCATTGCGCTGCAGGCTCGAGATGATGACCCTGCCGCGCTGGAAGATGCCGATGTTCGCGCCAACCTGCTCCGCGCCGATCATCGTATCGTTGATGTCGCGCTCGAAGACGCGGCGTGCGGAGAGCGAACTGTCATCGCCCACGCGCGAGCCGTTGTCGGCGACCTGCATCGCGATCTGGCTGACCTGCATATGCGTGATCACCATCAGCGCGGTATCGGTGCCGAGCATGCCCATGCTGAGCACGAGGGGCGCCGCAAAAGCGAATTCGACGAGGGCAAGGCCCGAGGTGTCGCCGCCGAGCCGGCGGGTCACGCGCGCGATCAGCGCCTTGGTCTTGCGTCCGATGGTGCGGGTCATGGCGTGCAGTTCCTTACGGTGGTTGTGCGCGCTTGCTGCTGAGCGAAAGGTTGGTTGCGCAGCACGGTCGACGAAGTCAGCGTCACGTTCTGCGGCAGGCCGATCATGGTGAAGAGCGGAAACAAGCGAGGGTAGGTGACGGTCGCCTGGTACACGACCACGTCGCGCGCCCCGCCGATCCCGTCCCGGCCGCGGTTGCGGTCCCAGCCACCGTTGTCGTTGCTGTCGGTGAAGGGTTCGTTGTTGTCGCACCGTCCGTTGTTGTTGAGATCCGTGTAATCCTCGGGCGTGTTGACGTCGGAGAAGTCGAACTGCGACAGCTTCCGGAAGGTGATCGTGCTGCTCGGCGGCATGACCGCTTGGACCTGATCGCGTACCCGGCTGTCGATGGCGCTCTCGCTCGTGGCGGCGCTCTGCAGGGTGAAGTCGCGGCCGGCCTTCTGCATCGCCCCGTTGAGGATCGAGGCCGAATATTGCGTGTGCGCCATGTCGAACAGCCCGAAGATCATCATCATCAGCACCGGGGCGACGATGGCGAACTCGATGAGCGTCGTCCCCGCGCGTTCGGGCGCGATCCGTCGCAGCAACAGCGCGAAAGGCAAGATCACGGGACGCATCACGAGGTGAGCCTCAGGGCCGCGATGCGGTTCGCGATCTGCTGGAACTGTGCGTTCAGGGTCGCGCTGTCATTCGCCTGGAAGGCGCGACCGGGCGAGGCGCAGGTGGTCAGGTTGCTGGTCAGCGTCGTGCCGAAGGCGACGACCCAGACCGTGATGTTCTCGGCTTGAGCGGCGCGGCACACAGCCTGGAGACGCGCGGCGCGGCGGTTGAACTCCGTGGTGCTGTTGCCATTGCCGGTGATGCGGCGATCGGTCACTTCGACTCCGTGCGTCGAGTAGTTGTTGATGTTGTTGACCTGCTCACCGTCGGTCATGAAGATGAGGTGCCGCGAAATCGGGTCGCCGTTGGGCGCCTGGTTGTTCTCCACCGCGAAGATCCCGCGCGGGGAGAGGAAGCGTGCGCCCCATACCATGCCGATGTCGTGATAGGTGTTGCCGGCCGCAGTAAGGCCATTGACATAGCTCTGCAAATCGGAGCGCGAGATCGCGCTGAGCCGGCGCGCAGCGCGTGGACATGTCAGACTCGCATAGCTGGCTGAGGTCGAGGCGGCGGTGTCGGCGCGGCGATAGATGATCCCGTTCAGCGCTGGCTTCCAACGCTGCGCGTCGTTCTGCGGCACCAGGTTGATGTCGATGTCGAAGGCGCCTGCCGGAATCGGGTTGTAGTTGTCGGTCAGGACCGTGTCGGCCTCTTCCAGGCAGCCTGTCCATTGATATGGCGCCATCGCACCGCTGGTGCCGTTCGGCATCTGGACGGTGTTGCCGGTGTTATAGACTGTGCTGAGGTCGACCGCTTCCCAGCCCGGAGGGCTGCCGGCCGGGTTGGTCACGCCGCAAGTGTTCGCCTCACCTGTGGTGACCTGGCAAAACAGCCAGTCGCGGAAGGGCGGGGTGATGTCGGCGACCGTTGCCGCGCGGGTCTTTCGCACGGTACCCCGGCACCCTGCCCGGGTGCCCGTCGGCGCGCTGGGGTACTGGTTCAGAACATATTGCGTGTTGCTGATTTCCCAGGTTTCGCTGCCGACCGTGAACGTACCCCGGTTGGTGATCTGGCACCGATCGCGATCCGCCGTATCGACTGTGTTCGAGTTGGTCGCGTTGTTGTTGTAGTAATAGAGGCTCGTCGTCCCCGAGCCAAGATTGCTTGTCAGCCGCGTGATCCATTCGGTCGCTTGGCTGTAGACGCACGGGTCGCCGACACGGCTGCCCTGGCAGGTCGCATTGTTGAAGCGCGCAACACGCGACTGGTAGGAATGGCTGTCGGCCAGATATTGGCGCGGGATCGAGAAACCGACATTGACCTGCTGCGAATAGGGCACAAGGCCGTAACGCACCTGTGCGGTAGGCGGGGCTGCGGCCTGCAGAGTGTCATAGAAGCTCATCACCGCGCTGCGCAGCGCGACGATCTTGGAGCCGGCTCCCGAACTGCAGCTCGAGCCGTTGGGGCAGTCCGCCATCGAGCCCGTGACGTCGAGCACGAACATGATGTCGGTGTTGGCGACGTTGATCTCCGCTGAGCAGGTGGCGCGAAGCGGGAAGGTCGTGAAGCCGAAGGCACCCATTATCGTGGTCGGCAAGGTCGCGGTCGCGGTTCCGTTGACCACGCCGGTGCTGGTCGCCGAATAGCTGCGGGTGCGGCCGGTCGTGCCGAAGATACCATCGTGGAAGTTCTGGTCGAAGAAGGTGTTGGCGATCGTCTGGTGCGCGGTGGTGAAGGTCGCGCTGACCATCGCTTGCCGCGCGGCGAGAGCGCCGGCGTCGCAGGCGTTCTGCAGTCGCGCCGCGGCCATGTAGTAACGGCTCGCGTCGACCCCCCCGCCGACCATCGCCAGCAGCGGCATCAGCGAGGCCGCGGCGATTGCGAGCGTGTTGGCGGTGATGTCGTGCAGCAGCCGTTGCATGAACGACTTGCCAGCCTGATTTTCTCGCCCCATCGGTTCGGTGCCCTCTTCCTGAAGCCTGCACGTATTGCGCAGGCATTCCAGATTCACCTTCCGGCCATAAGACGGTCTGGTAAGCGCATCGCCAAAGACTATGGTTAGCGAAATGCTAACGCGGCTTTCCGGTCACGGATCGAAGCGGCGTCCCCCGGCGGGACAGTTCGCTTGCCAAGCCGGCAGGTGTCTGGCTAGTCGCTCGGATCGTGACCGAAGCCGCTGCCGATCTCCTCCCTCCCGAAGCCGAGCTTGCCCTGGCGTGGAGCCCCGCAAAAGTTCGCGGGCCATTAAGCATGGCTCTTCAGCTTGATCGCAGACTGGCCCGCATCGTGGCGCGCACGACCGAGCCCATGCTCGGGCAGATGCGGCTTGCCTGGTGGCGCGACGTGCTTACCGCGTGCGTCGTTGATCGGCCGCGGGGCGATCTGGTGCTTGACGGCATCGGTGTTCACTGGGCGGGCCGCGAGGCACCGCTTGTCGCATTGGTGAACGCCTGGGAGGTGCTGGTTACTGCCGAGCGGCTCGGCTCGGACGAGATCGCGGGCTTCGCGGCGGGGCGTGCTGCGTTCTTCGCCGATCTGGCTGACGATCCTGCGCCGGAGGACCTGCGGGCGAGGCTCGCGGCGGCGGGGACGTGCTGGGCGCTCGCCGATGCTGCGGCCGGAGTATCCGATCAGGACGAACGCGCCGCACTGGTCGCCGCCGGCCTTGCCGCAAGTGACACCGCAGGCCGCTTGCCGCGCGCTTTTCGCGGCGTCGCGGTGCTCGAAGCGCTTGCCAAGCGGGCCTTGCGACATGGTGGGCGCCCGCTGATGGAGGGCCGCGGCGCGCCCCTGGCAGGCCTGCGAGCGGCTATCTTTCGCGCCTGATTACGTGTAGTTGCCTGAGCATCGGAGCATAAGGGGGCAGACCTTTGCGACAGGCGGTATTGGGTGTTCTGGGGGGGCTTGCCCTCGCCGGAGTGGGGGTATTCTGGTGGGAAGGTCGTGCCGCGATCGAGCAGGGCGCTCCGCCGCCTGCGCCGCCATACGTCCGGCCCGATCCGCAAAAGCTCCCGCTCGCCGACCCGGGCGACCTGCAGGGGCCCGCGCCGCCGGAACTGAGCAATCTCAGCCGTGAACAGCAGCGCTTCGCCAATCTCGATCGCAATCGCGACGGCATCATCACTCGCAACGAGATGCTGGCGACCCGCACCGACGGCTTCCGCAAGCTCGACAAGGACGGCAACAACCTGCTGACCTTCGAGGAGTGGGCCGTGACGACCGTGGGCCGTTTCGAAGGGGCCGACGCCAACAAGGACGGGCGGCTTACGCCAGCGGAATTCGCCACCACCGCGCCCAAGCCGGCGGCGAAGAAACCCGGCTGCAAATGCTGAGCGGCTAGGCGGGAACAGCCTCGCGCGTGCCCGCGATCCAGCGCGCGAGATCGGCCTTGGCCCGGTCGGTATAGGCTTCCTTGCGCACCTTCTTGCCGAGTTCATGAAGCGGCGGGAACAGGCCGAAATTGACGTTCATGGGCTGGAAGGTGGCCGCCTCCGCGTCCCCGGTGATGTGGCTGAGCAGCGCACCCAGCGCTGTCGTCGCGGGGAGGGGCTGCCACTCTCGGCCCGCCAGTTCGGCGGCGGCCATCATGCCGGCCACGAGGCCGATCGCCGAGCTTTCGACATAGCCCTCGCAGCCCGTCACTTGCCCTGCAAAGCGGATATGCGGTGCGGCCTTCAGCCGCAGCTGCCGGTCGAGCACCTCGGGCGAGTTGAGGAAGGTGTTGCGGTGGAGCCCGCCAAGCCTCGCGAACTCGGCGTTCTCGAGGCCTGGAATGGTGCGGAACAGCTCGATCTGCGCGGCATATTTGAGCTTGGTCTGGAAACCGACCATGTTCCACAACGTGCCGAGCTTGTTGTCCTGCCGCAGCTGCACGACCGCATAGGGCCAGCGTCCCTGCGGGAACTCGGGCGTGGTGTCGAAGGGATTGTCGAGCCCGACGCCCTTCATCGGGCCATAGCGCAGCGTCTCCACTCCGCGCTCGGCCATCACCTCGATCGGCATGCAGCCGTCGAAATAGGGCGTGTCCTTTTCCCACTGCTTGAACTCGGTCTTCTCGCCTTCCATCAGCCCGCGGTGGAAGGCGAGGTACTGCTCCTTGGTCATCGGGCAATTGATGTAGTCGCCGCCCTCGTTCGAGGCCGAGGTGGTCTTGTTCCAGCGCGACTGGATCCAGCACTTCGACATGTCGATGGAGTCGCGGTGGACGATCGGCGCGATGGCGTCGAAGAAGGCAAGGCGTTCTGAGCCGGTGGCGCGCACGATGCTGCCCGCCAGCGCCTCGGCGGTCAGCGGCCCTGTGGCGACGATGGTGAGGCCTGCCTCGGGCAGGGTATCGACACGCTCGCGCACGACGGTGACGTTGGGGTGCTGCAAAAGCGCCTTTTCGACCTCGGCCGAGAACACGTCACGGTCGACCGCCATCGCGCTGCCGGCCGGCACACGCGCCACTTCGCCGGCGCGCATCACGAGGCTGTCGAGGGCGCGCATCTCGTGGTGCAGCAGGCCGACCGCGTTCTTGGTGTCATCGTCCGATCGGAAGGAGTTGGAGCAGACCAGCTCGGCGAGGCCATCGGTCTGGTGCGCCGGGGTCATCTCACCGCTCCCGCGCATTTCCGACAGGCGCACCTTTACCCCGCGCTGCGCGAGCTGCCAGGCCGCCTCGCTCCCGGCGAGGCCGCCGCCGATTATGTGCACATCGTGCATAGTCGCGTTTGCGGTCATGGCGGGGCAGGTAATTGCGTGTTAGCCCGCCTGCAAGCCCGCTTGAGGGTTTCGCTTGAGGGAAGGGTGCCAATGGCGAAGCGCGCGTTGATCGAACAGAGGCCGTGGCTGCTCGCGAGCGTGGCTGCGGCGACCGCCTATTACTTCCTGCGCGACAATCCGATCGGCGAGGGGGTGTGGGGCCTGTTGCTCAAGGGCGCGGGCGTGGCACTGCTCGCGCTCTACGTGCTGCTGCGCGTGCCCCAAGGCAAGCACCGGGGTGACGGGTTCCTGCTGGTCGGCGCGCTGGCGCTGGCGGCGGCAGGCGATGTCGCGATCGAGCTCGATTTCCTGATCGGCGGCGCGTGCTTTGCCACGGCGCATGTCGTCGCGGTGGTGCTCTACCTGCGCAACCGCCACAAGCGCCCTTCGCCGACGCAGAACCTGATGGGCCTGTCGCTGCTGATCGGCACCCCGCTTGTCAGTTATGTTCTGAGCGCACAGGTCCCGGTCGCCATCTACGCAGCCTTCCTCGGTGCGATGGCTGCAGCCGCTTGGATGAGCCACTATCCGCGTTACCGCGTCGGCACGGGCGCGGTGCTGTTCGTGGTCAGCGACTGGCTGATCTTCTCGCGCATGGGAGCGTTCGATCTGGCCCCTCTGCCCGATCTGCTGATCTGGCCGCTCTACTACGCGGGACAGGTGATGATCGCGACCGGCATCGTGCAGTGTTTGAGAGGCGAACAACCGGTCAGGTGACCGGTTGTTCTGGGGGCCTGCGGGGCGAACAGCCGGTCAGATGACCGGCTGTTGCAGGGGCCTGCGGGCAAAGCAGCCCGTCAGGTGACGGGTGCTTCGCCTTCGCCGGCATCGAGACCGAGTTCGGTCATTTCCGCCGCTACCGCTTCCTCGGCCTCGTTCTCCGGCTCGGTCGTCTCGTCGATCAACGCCGCGCCGACGATGTGTTCGCCCTTGGCGACATCGAAGATCCGGATGCCCGACGAGCCGCGCCCGCTGATCGCAAAGCCCTTGAGGCTCTCGAACCCGCCCTCGATGAGGTGGCGGAAGTGGATGCCGAGGCGAATCAGCTTGGCCTGATCGGTCACCAGCATCAGCTGCGAACCGTGCTTCACCGGGAAGCTCGCCACCACCGGCCCGTTGCGGTCCGGATTGCTCTCGGGCGTGCCGATATTGGTGATCCCCTGACCCCCGCGCGAGGTGGTGCGGTATTCATAGGCCGAAGAAATCTTGCCGTAGCCGTTGGCGGTGATGGTCAGGATGAACTCTTCGGCCTCCGCCATTGCCTCGACCTGTTCGGCCGGAAGGGTGGGAACGGCTCCATTGTTCTTCCACGCCGCGGCGCGGACATAGGCCTCGCGTGTTTCCATGTCGGCGGTGAGCGGGTCGAGCACCGCCATGCTCACGACCTTGCCGCCCTTCTTGAGGCTCATGCCGCGCACGCCGATGCCGGTGCGGCTCTTGGTCTCGCGTGCGTCGGTGGCGGCGAAGCGGATCGCCTTGCCGCTGTCGCTGGCGAGGAAGATCTGCTGCTCCTCGGTGAGCAGCTTGACCCCGATCAGCCGGTCGCCCGAACCTTCGACGAAGCCCATCGCGTATTTGCCCGCCGTCGGAATATTGGTGAAGGCGTCCATCGAATTGCGCCGCACCATGCCCTGCTCGGTGGCAAAGACGATGTTGAGATCGGCCCACGAGGCCTCGTCCTCGGGAAGCGGCAACACGTTGGTGACGCGCTCGTCGTCGCCCAGCGGCAGCAGGTTGACCATCGGCCGGCCCTTGGTCTGCGGGCCGCCCTCGGGCAGCTTCCAGACCTTCATGCGGTAGACGCGGCCGGTATTGGTGAAGAACAGCACCGGGTTGTGCGTCGAGGTGACGAACAGCTCGACGACGGCGTCCTCGTCCTTGGTGGCCATGCCCGAGCGGCCCTTGCCGCCGCGGCCCTGCGCACGGAAGGTGTCGAGAGCGGTGCGCTTGATGTAACCGCCGTGGGTGACGGTGACGACCATCTCCTCGCGCTCGATCAGGTCCTCGTCGTCGAGCCCGTCCCAGGCGGGCGCAATCTCGGAGAGGCGCGGGGTGGCGTAAGTCGCGCGAATCTCTTCGAGCTCGGTGCGCATCACCCCGTAGAGCTTGACCCGGTCCGCGAGGATCGAGAGGAATTCCGCAATGGCCGCTGCGAGGCCCTTCAACTCATCGCCGATCTCGTCACGGCCCAGCGCGGTGAGGCGGTGGAGGCGCAGTTCGAGGATCGCCTTAACCTGCCGTTCGGACAGCTTGTAGGTGCCGCCTTCCTGATCGGCGCTCGGCTCGATCGCTTCGACGAGACGAATGTATTGGGCGATCTCGCCGATCGGCCATTCCTTGGCGAGCAGCCGCGCGCGCGCCTCGGCAGGGTTCCGGGCGCTGCGGATCATCGCCACGATCTCGTCGAGGTTCGACACCGCGACCACGAGGCCGAGCAAGATGTGCGCCCGCTCGCGCGCCTTGGCGAGTTCGAACTTGGTGCGGCGGGTGATCACTTCCTCGCGGAACGTGATGAAGGCCTGGATGAAGTCGCGCAGGCGCAGCGTTTCCGGGCGGCCGCCGCGGATCGCCAGCATGTTCGCGGGGAACGAGGACTGCGCCGGGGTGTGCCGCCAGATCTGGTTGAGAACGACCTCGGCGGTGGCATCGCGCTTCAGATCGATGACCACGCGCACGCCTTCGCGCGAGGATTCGTCGCGAATGTCGGAAATGCCCTCGATCCGCTTTTCCTTGGCGGCTTCGGCGATCTTCTCGACGAGGCTGGACTTGCCGACCTGGTAGGGGATCGAAGTGAAGACGATGCTCTCGCGGCCTTCGCTCTTGGCGCCGCGGGTGCTTTCGATCTCGTGGCGGCAGCGCATCAGGATCGACCCGCGCCCGGTGGTATAGGCCTGGCGCGCACCGTGGGTGCCGAGGATCAGCGGGGCGGTCGGGAAGTCGGGGCCGGGGATGTACTGGATCAGCTCTTCCGAGGTGATCGCCGGATTGTCCATGTAGGCAAAGCAGGCGTCGATCACTTCGCCCAGGTTGTGCGGCGGCACGTTGGTCGCCATGCCGACCGCGATCCCGCCCGCGCCGTTGACCAGCAGGTTGGGGAAGCGCGCCGGCAGTACCGTCGGCTCCTTGCGGCTGCCGTCATAGTTGTCGGTGAAATCGACCGTGTCCTTGTCGAGATCGTCGAGCAGCGAGTTCGCCACCCGCGCCAGCCGCGCCTCGGTGTAGCGCATCGAGGCCGGCGGATCGGGGTCCATCGAGCCGAAGTTGCCCTGACCGTCGATCAGCGGCACGCGCATCGACCAAGGCTGCGTCATGCGCGCGAGTGCGTCGTAGATCGCGCTATCGCCATGCGGGTGGTAGTTGCCCATGACGTCGCCGACGATCTTGGCGCTCTTGCGATAGGGCCGACCGGCGACGAAGCCGCCTTCCTGACTGGCGAAAAGAATGCGGCGGTGGACCGGCTTCAAACCATCGCGCACGTCCGGCAGCGCGCGGCTGACGATCACGCTCATCGCGTAGTCGAGATAGCTCGACTTCATCTCATCGACGATGTCGATGCGTTCGAACCCCCCCATCGGGGTTGCGGAAGGAGGATCGAGGATGTCGCTGTCGTCGCTCAAGGTGTGGGCCGTTTCTGTTGGTGTTCTTGTCCCGCTCCGGCGGGCGGGGCCCTGTCAGGGCCGGTTGCAGACCTCCATTTAGGCACATGCCCGAGCTTTCGCCACCTTGAGCCCGGAACACATCAGGAACGCGGCGCCTTTTTCCACATTTCCCGGCCATTTTGCTGTCTGCCTTCATTCGGATGCATTCAAAGCGCGTTCAGCACGGTGCACCTAGCGAAGAATTGCAAATCCCGCCTGAGCCGTTCAAAGGCTCTCGCGGATTTCGGGCAGTGCGCGCATCCGCGAAGGGGCGTAAGGGCTGCTCAACTTGTGGAGGATGCATTGACCAACCTGTCTTCGCCCCGTCGTCCGGCCCGCCTTGCGCGCCAGCTTGCCCTTGCCGTGGCGCTTGCCAGCGGCACCGCGCTGCTGGCCGTCCCCGGTTTCACCGATGCGGCCCATGCCCAGAAGAAAAAGAAGGATGACAAGCAGGAGGCTGCAAAGGCGGCCTACAGCAAGGAATTCGTCGCAGCCTACACCCCGCTCGAGACCGCGCTGAAGGCGCCGGGCGCCGACGCGGCCGCGCTCAAGCCGCAGATCCTCGCTCTGGTTCCGCTCAGCGTTTCGCCTGACGAGAAGCTCGCCGTGGGCGTGATGATGTACAACACCGCGATCGCCGCCAAGGATCCGGCGCTTCAGCTTCAGGGTGTGGAGCTTATGCTCGCCAGCGGCAAGCCGACCGGCGACGATCTCGGCCGCTACAACATCGTGGCATCGCAGATCGCCGGTCAGCTCAACCAGTACGACAAGGCGCGCGGCTATCTCCAGAAAGCCATCGACGCAGGCTACAGCGCGCCGAACATCGCCACTTCCGACCTGCAGCTCAGCATGGCCGAGCTCTACTTCTCGGAGAAGCGCGATCAGGAAGGCCTCAAGTACCTCAGCGATGCCATCGCCGCGCGCAAGGCGCAGGGCGGCGCGGTCGACGAGAAGTGGTATCGCCGCGGCGTGTCGGTCGCCTACGCCGGGGAGATCACCCCGCAGGTCTATGACTTCGTGCAGGGCTGGGTCGCGGACTACCCGACACCGCAAAACTGGCGTGATGCGGTCAACCTGACCCGCAACCTCAACGAGTTCGAAGCGCCGATTATGCTCGACCTGTTCCGGCTCGGCGACCGGGTGGATTCGATCAACGCCAAGAACGATTACGTCTACTACATCGAGGCAGCCGACACCCGCCGTCTTCCGGCCGAGGTCAAGCGTGTGATCGAGGAAGCCTTCACGCGCGGCGTGATCGCGAGGGGCAGCGACAGCTGGATCGACGAGCAGTACAAGGTCGCCTCCAACCTGATCGTGCAGGACAAGACCGCACTGCCGGTGCTTGAGCGCGATGCCAATGCTCCCACCGCGCAGCTGCGCACCGTCATGGCTGCGGCCGACGGCTTCCTGAGCTATGACGAGTTCGGCAAGGCCGCCGCCTTCTACGAGCGTGCTCTCGGGATGCCGGGCGCCGATCGCAACCTCGTGCTGACCCGGCTGGGCATCGCGCAGGTCGGGCTGGGCAATGCTGCGGCCGCGCGCGAGACGTTTGCCAAGGTCGAAGGGCCGCGGGCACCGGTCGCCCGGTTGTGGACCGCCTATGCCGGCCAAGTGGCTGCCGGAGCGCCCGCTGCTGCCGCGGCACCCGCCGCTGGCAGCTGACGGCTTCTAACGCGAAGACCTTCATGGAGCGCCGGGCCCTCGGGTCCGGCGCTCTTTTTTGTGAGGGGCCTTGCCGGAATTGCAACCGGCGCAGCGCTTGCGGGAGCGCCCTTGCGCGCCTAAATGGCCCTGATGAACGACCTTGCCAGCACGCCGCAGCCTCAGGCAACCCCGGAACGGCCCGCCCGCCAGCGCAAGCCCGACTGGATCCGCGTCCGCGCGCCGGTCAGCGAGGGCTATAACGAGACCCGCCGCCTGATGCGCGAGCTCAACCTGCACACCGTGTGCGAGGAAGCCGCCTGTCCGAACATCGGCGAGTGCTGGACCAAGAAGCACGCCACGGTGATGATCCTCGGCGACGTGTGCACCCGGGCCTGCGCCTTCTGCAACGTCAAGACCGGGATGCCCAAGACGGTCGATCCCTTCGAGCCCGAGAACACCGCAATCGCCGCGGCCAAGATGGGCCTCGAACATATCGTCATCACGTCGGTCGACCGTGACGACCTGCCGGATGGCGGTGCGTCGCAATTCGTCAAGGTTATCGAGGCCCTGCGCCGCAACACCCCGAACACCACGATCGAGATCCTCACCCCCGACTTCCGCGGCAAGATGCGCCGCGCGGTCGAGATGATCTGCGAGGCGGGGCCGGACGTTTACAACCACAACCTCGAAACCGTGCCCCGGCTCTACCCCACGATCCGCCCGGGGGCGCGCTACTACGCCTCATTGCGGCTGCTCGAGGAAGTGAAGTCGCACAATCCGCTGATCTTCACCAAGTCGGGGATCATGCTGGGTCTGGGCGAACAGCGCCTCGAAGTGCACCAGGTGATGGACGACATGCGCTGTGCTGACGTCGAATTCATCACGATGGGGCAATACCTCCAGCCGACGCCGAAGCACGCCGCAGTCGAAGAGTTCGTGACCCCCAAGGCATTCGCCGCCTACGGCGCTATCGCAAGGGCCAAGGGCTTCCTGCAGGTCGCGTCCAGTCCGCTCACGCGGTCGAGCTACCACGCGGGCGAGGACTTCGCTGTCATGCGCGCCGCGCGCGAGGAGAAGCTGGCGCGCGATCAGGCGAGGGCGCAGAAGGCTGGCGCCTGATGCCCGGCATCCGCGAAACCCGCCGTCTGCCCTACAGCGCCGAACAGATGTTCGATCTGGTTGCGGACGTCGGCCGTTACGGCGAGTTCCTGCCGTGGGTGATCGCCACCCGCGTGCGATCGAACAGCGAAACCGAAATGGTTGCCGACATGGTCGTCGGCTTCAAGGCGATCCGCGAAAGCTTCACCTCGCGTGTCTCCAAGGTGCGCGCGCGGGAGATTGCGGTGCACTATGTCGACGGGCCCTTGAGCGACCTCGACAATGTTTGGACCTTCCGGGCGGTCGATGATCATGCGTGCGAGATCGACTTCCTCGTCGATTTCACCTTCAAGAACCGTCTCTTCGAGAAGATCGCGGGGCAGTATTTCGACAAGGCCTTCCGCAAGATGGTCGAGGCCTTCGAGACGCGTGCCGCAGCCCTTTACGGCAGCAACAACTCGAGCGCGCAGAGCGTCGCTTGACGGCGGATTTCGGCGCGGCCGTCGGGGCCTTCGCCGCCCTCGAAGAACCTGAGCTCGCCCTCGGGGTCGCCCGCCTCGTTACGAATCACCCGCGCAAACACCACGGTGCCGACCGGCTTTTTCGGCGTTCCGCCGCCGGGCCCGGCCACGCCGCTGATCGCCACCGCCACGTCCGCCTTAGAGCGTTCGAGCGCGCCGCTGGCCATCGCCCATGCGCAGGCGATCGAGACCGCGCCGAAGGTCTCGATGATGTCGCGTGAAACGCCCAGCATCTCCATCTTGGCTTCGTTCGAATAGGTCACGAAGCCGCGGTCGAGCACCGCCGAGGATCCTGCGATCTCGGTCAGCGCGCCGGCGACGAGGCCGCCGGTGCAGCTCTCGGCTGTCGCGACCTTGCGGCCGGCGGCGGCGTTTTCGGACACCACTCGCGCGGCGAGCGCGGCGATGTCATCGGGCAGGAGGGAAAGCGGCATGGCTGGCCTACCGCTTGGGCACGGAGGCCGCAGCCGCGGTGCAGACCTGAGGGGTGTCGATCTTCGCAATCTCGACGAGGAAGGCGAAGAGTCCGCCGACGTTCTCGGTGGGCAAGGGGCTGATCAGCTCAAGCGCGCGTTCGATCTTTCCGCAGTCGTCCGGCTTGATCTCTTCGGCGATCATCTGGCCCACCAGCCCATCGACAAAGGGGCGCACCGCGCTCTCGGGCATGTCGCCGAGCACCGCGCCGATATCGACGCCGCTCGCCTCTTCGCCCGCGCTCTTCTGGGCCATGAAAACCTTGAGCAGGCGGAAGGCGCCCGGCCAGGCCTTGGTCTGGCCGGCGCGGAACGGGCTTACGAAAGCTTCGCCCTTGGTCGCCATGAAGCCATTGCGGGTCAGGCGGTTGGCGCAGGTCGTGCGCGCCGCGTCGAAGGCGATCGGCATGGCGTAGACTGCCGCATCGGACACGTCAGCCGAAGCGGCGCAGGCCTGTTGCTGGGCCTGCGCGGTCTGGGCCGAGGCAAGGGCGGCGAGAGCAATGACAGGGGCGATAAGGCGTCGGGTCATGGTTAGGTCCTCAAACAGCGCGGGTGACAAGTACGATGGCCTGTGCGGCGATGCCTTCGCCGCGGCCGGTGAAGCCGAGCCTCTCGGTGGTGGTCGCCTTGATGCTGACCGCATCCTCGCCCACGCCCATCAGCCGCGCCACTTCGGCGCGCATGGCGGGGCGGTGAGGGCCGATCTTGGGCGCCTCGCAGATCAGGGTGAGGTCAACATTGGCGATGGCGTAGCCCCGCGCGCGGGCGAGGCCGACGGCGTGTTCGAGGAAGCGCCCTGAGCGTGCGCCGCGCCACTGCGGGTCGCTCGGCGGGAAATGCGTGCCGATATCGCCTTCGCCGACGGCGCCGAGCACCGCGTCGGTGATCGCGTGAAGCGCCACGTCGGCATCGGAGTGCCCGGCGAGGCCCTTGTCGTGCGGGATCAGTACTCCGCCCAGCCACAGCTCCTCGCCGGCCTCGAGCCGGTGCACGTCGAAGCCCTGACCGATCCGGAACGCGGGAGCTGTGCCTTGATCCACGAAATCCTCCGCAAAGGTGATCTTCTTGAGACGCTCGTCACCCGCGACCAGCGCCACCGCGCCATGCTGTGCCATCAACACCTGTGCGTCGTCACCTGCATGGGTTGGACCGTCCCAGGCGCGGTGCGCCGCGAGAATGGCGTCGAAGCGGAAGGCTTGAGGGGTCTGGACCCGGCGCAGTTGTTCGCGATCCGCCTTGCCGGCCATGTGCTCTGCTTCGTTTGCGATGGCGATGCTGTCGACCACGGCGAGCACCGGGATCGCGCCCGGAGCCTCGCCCAACGCAGCGAGCAGCCGGGCGATGACCTCGCGCGGAAGATCGGGCCGGGCCGCGTCGTGGATCAGCACACGCTCCGGCGGGGCCTTGGCCAACGTCTCGAGGCCGGCGCGCACCGAATCCTGCCGGGTTGCACCGCCGGTCACGAATTGCAGGCCGGCGATGCCCGACAAGGCCGCCTCGGCGTGGCCGCGCGCATCCTCGGCTACAACCACCACCAGCGGATCGGCCCCCGCAGCCTGCAGCGCCTCGATCGAATGACGGATCAGCGCTTTGCCGCGCCAGTTGCGGAACTGCTTGGGCGTGTCCCCGCCAACGCGCAGGCCCTTGCCTGCGGCAACGACGATGGCGGCGAATGAGGGGAGGGGAGAGAGGTTGCCCATCGGGGCGTTCGCTTAGGGTCTGGACGGCCTCACGGCAATCCACTAAGCGCATGCTCAAATTTTAGGCAACCTCTTCCGACATGACGATGCTCCCTCCTCCGCCGGCCTTGAAGCCGATCGCCATCGGCCCTGTGACGGTTGCCGAACCGGTGGTGCTCGCGCCGATGACCGGCGTCACCGACATGCCGTTCCGCACGCTGGTGCGGCGTTATGGATCAGGGCTCAACGTCACCGAGATGGTGGCGAGCGAGGCGGCGATCCGCGAGACCCGCGTCAGCACGCAGAAGACCGCGTGGGACCGGATCGAAGAGCCGGTTTCGATGCAGCTCGTCGGCTGCGATCCCGCCAGCATGGCCGAGGCGGCGAAGATCCAGGAAGGCAACGGCGCCGCGATTATCGACATCAATTTCGGCTGCCCGGTGAGAAAAGTCGTCGGCCAGTTCGCAGGCTCGGCTCTGATGCGCGAGGTCCCGCTGGCGGTCCGCTTGATGGAAGCGACGGTCAAGGCTGTGAAGGTGCCGGTGACGGTCAAGATGCGCATGGGCTGGGATCACAACAGCCTCAACGCGCCAGAACTCGCCCGCATGGCCGAGGACCTCGGCGTGCAGATGATCACCGTCCACGGCCGCACCCGCAACCAGATGTACAAGGGGAGCGCTGACTGGGCCTTCGTGCGCAAGGTCAAGGAAGCGGTGAGCATTCCCGTCATTGTCAACGGCGACATCTGCACCATCGAGGACGCGGCCCGCGCGCTCGAGCAATCGGGCGCGGACGGGTTGATGATCGGGCGCGGGGCCTATGGCAAGCCGTGGCTGCTCGGTCAGGTGATGCACTGGTGGCGCACGGGCGAGGCACGCCCGACGCCTGGGATCGACGAGCAATATGCGCTCGTCGTCGAACACTACCGCCGGATGCTCGATCACTACGGGCGCGATACCGGCGTGAAGATGGCGAGGAAGCACCTCGGGTGGTACACCAAGGGGCTCCACGGCTCGGCCGAGTTCCGCAACCAGGCCAATTTCATCGATGATGCGGAAGAGGTGCTGGCCACCATCGAACGCTTCTACACGCCCTTCCTGATGCAGCAGGCGGCCTGACGCGTGGCAAGCGCCGTGAGCGAGTTCGGCGACTCCCGCCCCGATGCCCGCGCGCAGCTTGCCGGAATGATCTTTGCCGTAGTGCTGATCGACCCGGAAGGCTGCATCGCCGAGGTCAACCACGCCGCCGAAGACCTGCTTGGCACCAGTTCGAGCCGCCTGATCGGCACGCGGCTGACCGACCGGATCGGCCCGCTCGATCCGCGTGTCGAAGCCCGCCTGACGGCGAGCGACGAGGCGCTGGTGGCGCGCGATCTGGCGATCCGGGTCGGACCGCACGAGGCGCGCGTCAATCTCACCGCCTCGCCGCTCGGCGGGTATCAGGGCTGGCAGGTCGTGACCCTTTCGCAGATCGGCCATGACGAGGCTTCCAGCCAAACTGGCGGCGAAGGCCTGCTCGGGGCGCCGGCAGTGCTCGCGCACGAAATCAAGAACCCGCTCGCCGCGATCCGCGGGGCGGCGCAACTGGCTTCGCGCAAGCTGCCCCACGTCGACAAAAAGCTCGCCCGGATGATCACCGACGAGGTCGATCGCATCGCCCGGCTGATCGACCGGATGCAGCAATTGGGCAGCACCCGCACCGGTCCGGTCCAGCCCTGCAACCCGCACGAGGCGATCCGCACGGCGGTCGCCACGATGCGCGCCGCAGGGGGCGAGGGCGACGGCATCGAGATCCGCGAGGAGTTCGATCCCTCGCTTCCGCCGGTGCTCGCCAACCGCGACGCGCTTGAACAGGTGCTGATCAATCTTGTCTCGAACGCCCGCGATGCGACGCTCAGACAGGGCGGCAAGCCGGGCGCGGCCACGGGGCAAAAAGGCCTGATCGTCGTCCAGACCCGCTTCGTCAGCGGGCTCGCCTTCAGCGCGATCCGAAATGGGCGCGCGGTGCCGCTGCCGATCGAGATCACCGTCAGCGACAATGGGCCGGGCATCGATCCGGCCTTGCGCGACCATGTCTTCGAGCCCTTCGTGTCGTCCAAGCCCTCGGGCCAGGGCCTCGGCCTGTCGCTGGTGAGGAAGCTGGTGCGCGACATGAACGGCAATGTCAGCCACGATCGCGACCAGCGCAGCGGGCTCACGCATTTCCGCCTGCATCTGCCGCAGGCGCAGGACGCGAACTGACTGCCATGCCCACCGCGCCCGCACCCGATCCGATCCTGCTCGTCGAGGACGACGCCGCGATCGCGACCGTGATCGTCGCCGCGCTCGAGGACGAGGGTTTTGCCATCGCCCACTGCACCAGCATCGCCGCGCGGGATCGGCAGTTGGCCAGCCGCAGCTTTGCGGTGATGCTCACTGACGTGATCCTGGAGGACGGTGACGGGCTCGCCAGCCTCTCTGCGGTCCGCGAACGCGCGCCCGACATGCCGGTGATCGTGCTATCGGCGCAGAACACCCTCGATACCGCCGTTCGCGCCAGCGAAAGCGACGCCTTCGAATACTTCCCCAAGCCTTTCGATCTCGACGAGCTGGTCCATGCGGTCAGGCAGGCGGCAGGCGCGCGGGCGCCATCGGCCGATGATGGCAGCGCGGCGCTCGCAGGGGGCGAGGGCGAGAAGATGCCGCTGGTCGGGCGCAGTCCGGCGATGCAGGGCGTCTACCGAATGATCACGCGCGTGCTGCGCAATGATCTCACCGTGCTCGTCACCGGCGAGAGCGGGACGGGCAAGGAACTGGTCGCCGAGGCGATCCACGAGCTCGGCAACCGCCGAACCGGGCCGTTCGTTGCGGTCAACACCGCCGCGATCCCCGCCGACCTCGTCGAAAGCGAGCTGTTCGGCCACGAGAAGGGCGCTTTCACGGGCGCCATCGCTCAGGCGATCGGCAAGTTCGAGCAGGCCAATGGCGGCACGCTGTTCCTCGACGAAATCGGCGACATGCCCGCCGAAGCCCAGACCCGGCTGCTGCGCGCGCTGCAATCGGGGCGCATCCGGCGTGTCGGCGGACGGCAGGAGATTGCGGTCAACGTCCGCATCATCGCCGCCACCAACCGCGACCTCACCCCGATGATCGCGGCGGGCACGTTCCGCGAGGACCTGTTCTACCGTCTCAACGTCGTTCCCATCGTGCTGCCGCCCCTGCGCGAGCGGCGCGAGGACATTGCCGCGCTCGCGCAGCACTTCCTGGTGCTCGCCGCCGAGGACGGGTTGCCGCGCCGCGTGCTCTCGGCCGAAGCGATCGAGCGGCTCGAGCAGCGCAATTGGCGGGGCAACGTGCGCGAGCTGCGCAACGTCGTCTATCGCCTCGCGCTGATGGCGCGCGAGGAGCGCATCGACGCCGACGCGGTCAACGACGTGATCGGCCCGGAGATCGCGCCGACCACCATGGCCGCGGGCGACGGGCAGGGCGGCTTCGGCGCGGCTCTGGCAGGCTGGCTCGCCGCCGAGAGCCCACCGGCGGGCGCGCTTTATCACCGCGCTCTTGCCGCCTTCGAGAAGCCGCTGATCGAATATGCGCTGGGGCGCACAGGGGGTAACCAGCTGCGCGCGGCGCAGCTCCTCGGCATCAATCGCAACACCTTGCGCAAGCGGATCGGCGAGCTGGGGCTCGAACCTGATCGCTTCTCGGCAACCTGAGATCGCAAGTCGGCGGGGGTTGCAGCAGTTTACCCTTGCAAAAGTGCCACACCATCGTTGTAAAGCGGCAACGATGGAGCAATCCCCACCCCGCGCCTTCAGGCTTGTTCCCCGGCAGCCGCCGCGTTGGTGGCGGCGCTTCATGATCGCGGCGCGCCGGGCGAACATCTTCCTGTGGCTCGAGGGGATTTCGGTCGTTGCTCTGGTCTCGGCGATCATCGCCACCTGGTCCGCCTATGGCCGATCGGGCGCGGCGGGCGACCTTTTGCCGACGATGGAGGTTTCGTCCCTGCTGATGGCCACGCTGGTGCCGGCAATGGCGCTGCTGGTGCTGATTGGCCGCCGCCTCGCGCTGCGCCGCGCGGCGGGGAGCACGGCGCGCCTCCACGTGCGGCTCGTGTTCTTCTTTTCGATGGTCGCCGCGGTGCCGACGCTGCTGGTCGCGGGGTTTGCCGCGTTCCTGTTCCAGACCGGCGTCGACTTCTGGTTCTCCGACGAATCGCGCGGGCTGATGGAGAACGCCAACGCGCTCGCCAAGAACTACTATGACGCGAACCAGCGCGGGGTCGAACAGAACACCGTCACCATGGCGACCGACATGCGCGACATTCTTGCGCGGGTGCCGATTACCGATCCCGACTTTCCCGACTTCTACGCCTATCAGGCGCAGGCCCGCGAGATTTCCGAAAGCGCGGTGCTTCAGCGCATGCCCGACGGATCGTTCCGCACCGCCGCGGCGCTCAACCTGACGAAGGACAACAACCCGCTCGCCTTCAGCCGCGCCGCACTCCCGCGGCTCGATCGCGGCGAGCTTGCGGTGGTGGTCGGCAGCCCCGAACGGATCGAGGCGCTGGTGCCAATCGATGCGCAGTCGGGGGTCTATCTCTACAATGCGCGCACGACCGAGGAGACGATGTTCAACTCGTGGTCGAAGGCGCAATCGATCGTCACCGCCTATGACCGGCTGACCGGCAGCGCGCGCACGCTCCAGCTTCGCTTCAACGTGGCGCTGGTGGCGGTGAGCCTCCTTCTCGTCGGCCTTGCGATCTGGTTCGGGCTGCGCTTTGCCGACCGGCAGGTCCAGCCGCTCACCGATCTTGTCGGCGCAGCGCGCAAGGTGGGGCAGGGCAACTTCGCGCTCAGGCTCGAAGGGCGCACCGGAGCGGACGAGATCGGCCTCCTCAACCGCGCCTTCAATCGCATGACCGCGCAGCTCGAAAAGCAAACCCAGGCGCTGGTCAGCGCCAATCGCCAGATCGATGATCGGCGGGCGTTTACCGAGGCTGTGCTCGAATCCGTGACGGCGGGCGTGGTCTCGATCGATGCCGATACGCGCGTGACCCTGATGAATTCCTCCGCACAGGCCCTGCTGGCCCCTCCGGGTGCCGCGAGCCTCACCGGCCAGTCGCTCGGCGCCGTGTCGCCCGAGCTGGCCCGCGTGATCGCCGAGGGAAGGGAGCGCGCGGTCGTCACCCACGCCGCTGGCACTGAACTTCTCACTCTCGCGGTCAAGGTCGCGCCGGGCAAGAGCGGCCATGTGATCACCTTCGAGGACATCACCCGCCAGCTGCTCGACCAGCGCCAAGCCGCATGGTCCGATGTCGCACGGCGGATCGCGCACGAGATCAAGAACCCGCTGACCCCGATCCAGCTCGCCACCGAGCGCCTGAAGCGCCGCTACCGCACGCAGGTCGGCGACGAGGATCGCGACCTGTTCGACGAGCTGACCAGCACGATCGTCCGGCAGGTCGGGGACCTGCGCAAGATGGTCGACGAATTCTCCTCCTTCGCGCGGCTTCCCAAGCCGGTCTTCCGCGACGAGGACGCGCTCGATCTGGTTCGTCAGGCGGTGTTCCTTCAGGAAGTCGCCCATGCGGGGATCGCCTTCGCGGTCGATTCCCGGGACCTTACCGATCGCGAGGTGCGTTGCGACCGCCACCAGTTCGGCCAGGCCATGACCAACGTGCTCAAGAACGCGGTCGAGGCGGTCGAGGCGCGCGCGCTCGAGGCGAAGGGCGCATTTGCCGGTACCATCGCCGTCACCGTGCGTGACGCGGGCGAGGCGATCGTCGTCACCATCGAGGATAATGGCGTGGGCCTTCCCGCCAACCCCGAGCGCCTGACCCAGCCCTATGTCACCACCCGCGAGAAGGGCACCGGCCTCGGGCTGGCGATCGTCAACAAGATCGTCGACGAGCATGGCGGGGACATGAGCTTCGCCAGCGCGCCGAGCGGCGGCACCCGCGTCACCCTGCGCTTCGCCCGCGACCCTCTGCCTGTCGAAGGTGACGGCGCGTGACCCCGCTTCTCTCCCACCACCTCCAGCCGAAGGACCCCACCGATGGCGCTTGAAATCCTGATCGTCGACGACGAACGCGACATCCGCGAACTGGTGGCAGGCGTGCTCGGCGACGAAGGCTATGCCTGCCGTACCGCTGCCGACAGCACCGCAGCGCTCGCCGCGATCGACGAGCGGCGGCCGAGCCTCGTGCTGCTCGACGTGTGGCTCCACGGCAGCCAGATGGACGGGCTCGAACTGCTCGACGCGATCAAGGCGCGCGAGCCGAACCTGCCGGTGATCATCTTCTCGGGCCACGGCAACATCGACACCGCGGTCGCCGCGGTCGGACGCGGGGCGATGGACTTCATCGAGAAGCCTTTCGAGGCCGAACGCCTGCTGCTTCTCGTCGAGCGTGCGACCGAGACCGAGCGGCTGCGGCGCGAGAACAGCCGCCTGCGCGAAGGCAGCTGGGGCAGTGCCGAATTCACCGGCAATTCGCCTTCGATCAACGCGGTGCGCGCCACCTTGAAGCGCGTCTCCAGCACCGGCAGCCGGGTGCTTATCTCGGGGCCGGCAGGGGCGGGCAAGGAAGTCGCCGCGCGCCTGCTCCACGCCTGGAGCGCGCGCGCGAACGGTGCCTTCGTGCTGGTCAACTCGGCCCGCATCACCCCGGAACGCTTCGAACAGGAGCTGTTCGGCGAGGAAGTGGGCGGCAAGCAGGTGCGCCCCGGCCTCCTCGAGATGGCCGACGGCGGAACGCTCTATCTCGACGAGATCGCCGACATGCCGCTATCGACGCAGGCGCGCATCCTGCGGGTTCTGACCGACCAGAGCTTCGTGCGCGTCGGCGGTACGCGGCAGATCGGGGTGGACGTGCGCGTCGTCTCCTCGACCACCCGCGACCTCACCGTCGAGATGGCCGAGAAGCGCTTCCGCGAGGACCTGTTCTACCGCCTCAATGTGGTGCCTGTGACCATCCCCTCGCTCGCCCAGCGGCGCGAGGACATCCCGGCGCTCGCCGAGCATTTCTTCACCCGCTATTCGAACGATCAGGGCCTCGCCCCGCCGGACATCTCGGCCGAGGCGATGGCGGCGCTGCAGGCCTATGATTGGCCGGGCAACGTGCGACAACTGCGCAACGTGGTGGAACGCACGATCATCATGACCCCGCGCGACCGGCTCGGCACGGTGGAGCCCGATATGCTGCCGCCGGAAATCGTCGGCGGTCAGATCGGGCTCGTCAGCGACAGCCTTTCGGCGATCATGGGCGTTCCGCTGCGCGAGGCGCGGGTCAGTTTCGAGCGCGAATATCTCTCGATCCAGATCCGCCGCTTTTCGGGCAACATTTCCAAGACCGCGAGCTTCATCGGCATGGAACGCTCGGCCCTGCACCGCAAGCTCAAGCTTCTCGGCATGGCCGAGCGCCGCGACGACGAGGATTGAGGCGGGCTCGGCTTCCCGGAATTTTGCGTCAAATCAAGCCTTGTCGCAGGGGGCTCCAGTTGCCATTATATCGCCCGTGAGGCCGTCGTACCCTTGGAGGATGCGACGGCCTTCCCCACGCGGACCGCAAAAAGCGGCCGCCAAAAACAGGAGCCACGACCATGTCCAACGGGCGAACGCTCTCCCCCCGTCCGGTCAAGCGCGCTGCCACGCCGAGCGACGTGCGCAGCAGCGATACCGAAAGCAAGGCCGGCGCAGCGAGCACGCGCCCCGGCAATCTCCAGGACGCCTTCCTCAACCTGCTGCGAAAGAACAAGATCCCCGTCACCATGTTCCTGGTGAAGGGCGTGAAGCTGCAGGGAATCGTCACCTGGTTCGACAATTTCTCGATCCTGCTGCGCCGCGACGGCCAGTCTCAGCTCGTCTACAAGCACGCGATCAGCACCATCATGCCGGGTCAATCCCTCGACCCGGCGCAATTCGGTAGCCAGGCGGGCGGTCGCAAGCAGAAGCTGCTGCAGGACGTGTTCCTGAGCCGCGTCGCCGAAGCCGAGGTGCAGGTCACCATGTTCCTCGTCAACGGCGTGATGCTCCAGGGGCGCATCGCCGCTTACGACCTGTTCTGCATGCTGCTCGAACGCGACGGCGCGGTGCAGCTTGCCTACAAGCACGCCGTCTCGACCATTCAGCCGGCCTCGCCGGTCGATCTCAGTGTCGATGACGATGATGACGACATTGACCATGACGGGATAGACGACTGAGCTTTGACAGCGATCTTCAGGACGAGGTGACCCGCGGCGCGCGGGCTCTGGTCCTGTGCCCCGACATCCGCAAACTGCGCTACGATCTCGACGCTGCCGAGCGTCTCGCCGAGGCCGAAGGTCTGGCGCTGGCGATCGGCGTCGTCATTGCGCAAACCGCGATCCTCCCAGTTCGCCAGATGCAGCCCAACACGCTGTTCGGCTCGGGTCAGGTCGAGAACATCGCCACCTGGTGCGAGCAGCACGAAGCCGAGCTGGTGATCGTCGACGGCGCGCTCACTCCGATCCAGCAGCGCAATCTCGAAGACAGGCTCAAGCGCAAGGTGATCGACCGCACCGGGCTCATTCTGGAGATCTTCGGCGAGCGCGCGGCGACCGCGGAAGGGCGCTTGCAGGTCGAGCTTGCCCACCTCGACTACCAGCAGAGCCGCCTGGTGCGCAGCTGGACCCACCTCGAACGCCAGCGCGGCGGCTTCGGCTTCCTCGGCGGGCCGGGCGAAACCCAGATCGAGGCCGACCGGCGGATGATCCGCCAGCGCATGGGCCGCCTTCGCCGTGAACTCGATCAGGTGCGCAAGACCCGTCAGCTCCACCGCGACCGCCGCGGGCGTGCGCCGTGGCCGATCATAGCTCTGGTCGGCTATACCAACGCCGGAAAATCCACGTTGTTCAACCGCTTGACCGGCGCAGAGGTGATGGCCGAAGACCTGCTCTTCGCGACCCTCGACCCCACGATGCGTGCAATCGGTCTGCCGGGTGTGGAGAAGGCGATCCTCTCCGACACGGTGGGCTTCATTTCCGACCTTCCGACTCAGCTCGTCGCCGCTTTCCGCGCTACTCTGGAGGAGGTCACCGCCGCCGACGTGATCTGCCACGTGCGCGACATGGCGAACCCTTCCCATGCTGCGCAGAAGAAGCAGGTGCTCGACGTGCTGGCGGACCTCGACGTGGTTGACGCAGAGACCGGCACGAGCTCGATCCCGATCCTCGAGATCTGGAACAAGTGCGACCTGTTGGACGCTGAAACCCTTGCAGAATTGCGCGAGGCGGGGGAGGGGCAGGGCGCCGTGATCCTGTCGGCGGTGACAGGCGAGGGGGTGGACCTTCTCGAGGCCGAACTTGCTCGCCTGCTCACCGGCGGGGCGCGCGAGGTCAGCTTCATCCTGCCGGTCAGCGACGGACGGCGGATCGCCTGGCTCCATGCCCATGGCGACGTGCTTGCCGAGGAAGAGGCGGGCGAAGCGGATGACGGCGGGCCGTTGCGACGCCTCACGGTGCGGCTCAACCCCAAGGAATTGGGGCAATTCTCGAGTATCGTCTGAGGCTTATCGGACCTTCTTGACCTCTTGCCACAGGGCCTCTTGTGCTTCGAGCGAGAGCTTTGGGAACGCCTCCAATCCTGCCAGAGCTTCCATCGCCCGGAAGCGGCGCTCGAATTTGGCGTTGGCGGCGCGAAGGGCTCCCTCGGCGCTGATGCCATGCGCGCGCACGTAATTGACCACGGCGAACAGCAAGTCACCGGCTTCCTCGACCTTGGCTTCGTCCGAAGGGGCGGACTTGAGCTCCTCGATTTCCTCGGCAATCTTCGCCTCGGAGCCTGAAGGATCGGGCCAATCGAACCCGGTCCGCGCCGCGCGCTTCTGGAGCTTTTCCGCGCGCATCAATGCCGGCAGCGCGAGAGCCACGCCCTCGAGCGCGCTGGCATCGCCCTTGGCGGCGCGCTCGCCAGCCTTGAGGTCTTCCCAACGCGTCTCGTCCATCGTGCCGCCGGCGCCGCCGAAGATGTGCGGATGGCGCGCTTCCATCTTTTCGGCGATGGTTGCGGCGACGTCTGTGAAGGTGAAGTGGCCGGCTTCCTCGGCCATGCGGGCATGGAACACGACCTGGAACAGCAGGTCGCCAAGTTCGCTTTTGAGCTCGGCCATATCGTGGCGAGCGATCGCATCGGCGACCTCGTAGGCTTCCTCGATCGTATACGGAGCGATCGTCGCAAAATCCTGCGCCAGATCCCATTCGCAGCCACGCTCAGGATCCCGCAAGCGGGCCATGATGGCGAGAAGGCGTTCGAGTGGGGGCTGTGAAGGCGTGTCGCTCATCCCGATCCTCAAGATGGATAATATATATTATGTAAAATCTAGAGCACGGCCGAGGCGGCACCTTGGGCCATCTCGAACCACATCACGATCAGATAAAGGCCTGCGAAGATCGCCACCCACACCAGCGCCATCCGGGCCAGCTTGCTCCACCCGAGGCGGAAGGATGCCAGCGCACTTCCGGCGAAGAACAGCCAGGCAAGACTTGCGATGACCGGAACCACCAGATCCATGCTCACGCGACCATCTCCAGACCGTCGTAGCCCACGGTGACGAAGTCCGGCACCTCGCTGCACAGCGTCCGGTAGTCCATGCTCTTGTCGAGATGGCTCAGTACCATCCGGCCCGCGCGGCACGCTTCGCCAAGCTCGATCGCCATGGCGAGATGCGCATGGGTCGGATGCGGCTCGCGGCGCAGGCAATCGCTGACGAGAATGTCGACCTTGTAGAACAGGTCGACCATTTCGTCGGAAATTGCACTGAAGTCCGTCGCATATCCGATGCTCTTGCCATCGGCTTCGAAGCGATAGGCGGTCGTTTCGCCCGGTCCGTGCGCCATTTGGCACCAGTCGACCCCGAACCCCGCGATCATCCGCAGCCGGTCGAGCGTGTCGAGCGTGCAGATCGTCGGATAGCCTTCCTGCCCGGCGAATACGTAGCCGAAGCGCTGGCGCAGCCGACGCACGGTTTCGGTCTCGGCAAAGCCCGGAATCGGGCCGCCGCGACCGTAACGCAGCACCCTGAGGTCATCGATGCCGTGGCAGTGGTCCGCATGGTCATGGGTCCAGAACACCGCGTCGATATGCCCGACGCGGTTGGCCAGCAGCTGGGCGCGGCAATCCGACGAGGTGTCGACCAGCAGCCGCTTGCCTTCGTCGCTTTCGACCATGATCGAGACCCGCGTGCGGCGGTTGCGCGGCTCGTCCGGATCGCAATCGCCCCAGTCGCCGGCGCCGTCCGCTCCGCCCAGTCGCGGCACCCCGGTCGAGGTGCCCGAGCCGAGCATCACCAGCTTCACGGGCGCGCCTTGTTGAAGAGGTTGAAGAAATTGGCCGTGGTGACCTGCGTGAGGTGTTCCACATTCGTTCCACGAAGCCCCGCCACGAAAGCGGCTGTATCGGCGACGTAGGCGGGTTCGCACACCCTGCCCCGATGCGGCACCGGAGCAAGGAACGGGCTGTCCGTTTCGACCAGCAGGCGATCTTCCGGGATCATCTTCGCGACCTCCTGCAAGTCCTTGGCGTTCTTAAAGGTGACGATGCCCGATAGCGAGATCGTCAGCCCCAGCGCCAGCACCTTCTCGGCAAAGTCGGCCGAGGCTGTAAAGCAGTGGATCAGCGCGGGGTAAGCCCCCTTCCCCATCTCTTCGGCAAGGATCGCGTGGGTGTCGTCCTCGGCATCGCGGGTGTGGATGATGAGCGGCAACTGCGTCTCGCGCGCGACATCAATATGCATGCGGAACAGCGACTTCTGCGCTTCTCTGTCCGACTTGTCGTAATAGTAATCGAGCCCGGTTTCGCCGATCGCGACGACCTTGGGGTGCCGCGTCGCCTCAAGCAAGGCGGCCCGGCCGAGATCCTGGTGCGCGTCTGCCTCGTGCGGGTGGATGCCGACACTGGCAAAGACATCGGGTTCCCGCGCTGCGGTGGCGACGACCTGTTCCCATTCGCTCTGGCGGGTGGAGATGTTGAGGAACGCGCCCACCCCTGCGGCCCGTGCCCGCGCGAGCACGCCCTCGCGGTCCTCGACGAGGCCTTTGTACTCGAGGTGGCAGTGGCTATCGACCAGCATCAGGCGGCCGCCTCCGTCTCCGGCAGTTCGAGCCGCGGGAACAGCGGCGTCGGCGGCGCGACGGTGAAGCCCGCAGCGACGAGCCGCTGGAACCATTCCCCGTCTTCCAGCGCCGCATAGCCGCGCTCGTCCTCGGGAATGCCGAGCTGGTCCAGCAGCGCTGTGGCTTTGCTCGGCACGACAGGCTGGATGGCGATGGCGAGATCCCGAAGCGCCACGAACAGCGTCTGGAGAACGGCCTTCATGCGCTCCGGATCGGACTTCTTGAGGCCCCAGGGTGCTTGCTCGTCGACATACTGGTTGCAGGCATAGACCGCACGCATCCACGCCTCGATCCCGGTCGAGAAGCTGAGCGCGTTGAATTCACGCGGAAGTTCCTCGGCACAGGCGATCTTGACGGTAAACAGTAACGCAGCATCCGCCTCTGCCTGCTCAAAGGTCTCAAGCTTGCCGTCCATGTTCTTCACAATCATCGAGAGCGTGCGCTGCGCGAGGTTGCCGAAGCTGTTGGCGAGCTCGGCATTGGCTCGCAGAACAATGGCTTCAGGTGAATAGCTGCCGTCCTGTCCGAAGGCGACTTCGCGCATCAGGAAGTAGCGCAAGGCATCGACGCCGAAGGTCTCGGCCAACGCCAGAGGATCGGTAACATTGCCGAGCGACTTCGATTCCTTCTGCCCGCGATTGAGCAGGAAGCCGTGACCGAACACCTGCCTGGGCAGCGGCAGCTTGGCGCTCATCAGGAAGGCCGGCCAATAGATCGTGTGGAAGCGCACGATGTCCTTGCCGATGAGGTGCAGGCTGGCGGGCCAGAAATCTCCCATATCTTCGGGATAGCCGAGGCCGGTCAGATAGTTGGTGAGCGCATCGACCCACACATACATGACATGGCCCTCGGACCCCGGCACCTTCACGCCCCAATCGAAGGAGGTGCGGCTGACCGAAAGGTCGCGCAGGCCCTGTTCGACAAAGGCGATCATCTCGTTGCGGCGGCTTGCCGGCTTGAGGAAGCCGGGGGTCTTCAGCAATTCAAGCAGTTGGTCCTGATACTTCGAGAGCCGGAAGAACCAGCTTTCCTCGACCGTCCATTCGACAGGCGTGCCTTGCGGCGAGAGCTTCTGGCCGCCCTCGCCTTCGACAAGTTCGCTCTCGTCGTAATAGGCCTCGTCGCGGACCGAGTACCAGCCTTCGTAACGGTCGAGATAGAGGTCACCGGAGGCTTCCATCGCCTGCCAGATCGCCTGACTTGCACGGTGGTGATCGGGCTCGGAAGTGCGGATGAAACGGTCATACGACACGTTCAGAGCATCGCACATGCTTCGGAAATAGCCGGACATTTCGTCCGCAAGGTCGGCGGGCGTGCGGCCCTGTTCCTCGGCCTTGCGGGCCATCTTGAGCCCGTGCTCGTCGGTGCCGGTCTGGAAGCGCACCTTGCGCCCCTGAAGCCGTTGGAAGCGCGCGATCACGTCGGCGGCGATCGCCTCGTAGGCATGCCCGATATGCGGCCGCCCGTTGGGGTAGCTGATCGCGGTTGTGATGTAGAAGGGGGTGGTGTCAGCCATGGGCCGGTTCGCTAGCGGGGGCGGCGGCGACAAGCAAGGTGCCGATCTCGTAGGAGAGCATCGCGGGATCGAAGTTGGCGGTCGGCGCTTCGGCGGCGAGGTTTACCAGCGCGCTGTGGGTGTCGATCAACCTTCCGCGCCTCGCCGGGTCCTCGGTCGTGCGTGCGGCGCGGGCGGTGAGGGACTGCGCCAGTTCGAGCACCGCCTGCACCCGCTCGCGTTCGGCGCGGGGGCCGATCAGGCGGGCGAGCTCGCCGCGTCCCGTCATGCCGCTGTCGCCGGTGGCGAGCAGCCCGGAAATGACCCTCGCAAGCGGTGCGAGGTCCAGCTCGGCAAAGCGCAGCGCCGCGCCGAAGGAGCCTTCGGCGGCGGCGATCGCCTGAAGGTCGGGCACGATACCCGCCTCGTCCAGCATCGCGGCGAGCTGGCTGTCCGACAGCGCAGGGAAGCGCAGGGTGCGGCAGCGCGAGCGGATCGTCGGCAGCAGGCGCGCCGGGCGGTGGGTGACAAGCAGGAAGAAGGTGCCGACAGGCGGCTCCTCGAGGCTCTTCAAAAGCGCGTTGGCAGCGGCCTTCTCCATGTCGTCGGCCGGGTCGATGATGATCGCGCGGCGGCTCCCCAGCGTCGGCCGGGTGACGAGCCGCTTCTGCATCGCGCGGATCTGCTTGATGCGGATCGAGCGGGCGAGTTCGAAAGGCTTGCCGTCGGCCTGCGCCTTTTCGGCCTTGTCGTCCTTGGGGCCGTAGGTCAGGGTGATGATATCGGGGTGCTCGCCCGCGGGCTGCGGCACGCCCTCCTCCGCCACCAGCTCGCGCGCGGCGGCCATGGCAAAGTCGCGCTTGCCGAGCCCCGCTTTGCCCGCAAGCAGCCAGCCGTGATGCATCCGTTCGCCGCCGAGCGCATCGCGCCATGCGCGCCAGGCCTCGGCATGGTTGGGCCAGCTGGTCACGGGAGGAGATCGCTCAGGGCCGCAAGGATGCGGGCGTGGACGTCCTCGGGAGCGCCCACGGCCTCGATCCGCGCAAAGCCCTCGGGGTCCGCTTCGGCGAGCGCATGGAAGGCGGCGGCGACGGCGCGGTGGTAGGCGGCGGAACGGCCCTCGATCGCGTCGGCGGCCTCGCCGCGCGCAGCAAGACGGCCCGCCAGCGCAGCCTCGTCCCCTTCGAGCAGGATCACCCGGTCAGGGCGCAGGCCATCGCTGCCGAAGGCGTGGAGCGCGGTGACGGCCTCGTCACCCAGCCCCCCTGCCCCGCCCTGATAGGCGCGGCTCGAATCCACGAAGCGGTCGCAGATCACCCAATCGCCGCGGGCGAGCGCCGGACGGATCATGTGCGCGACGTGATCGGCGCGCGCGGCGGCGAACAGCAGGGCTTCGGACTGCGCGGTCCAGCCGGTGTCGCCCGGCGGGTGGAGCAGCAGCGCGCGGATCGCCTCGGCGCCCGGCGTGCCGCCCGGTTCGCGAGTGACGACGACGGTGAGGCCGCGCGCCCGCAGAGCCTCGGCCAGCAGCAGCGCCTGGGTGGACTTGCCCGCCCCCTCCCCGCCCTCGAAGGCGATAAAGCGGCCCCCGCTGCTGCTCGGAGGCACCGCGCTCACGAGAACATCCCGGCGACCGCGTTGACGATCCGGTCGAGCGGGCCCGCGGTGTCCACCGGCTCGGCGGCGTAGAGCGGGATGTGCGCAGGCGAGACGCCGGGCGCGGTCACTTCGAGGATCGCGACCTCCTGACCCGCAGCGAGCGGTGCGCGCAGCGGGCCGTCGTAACGGATCGTCGCGGTAAGCTCCGGCGTGCTGCCGCGCGGCAGGTCGATCGTCACTGGCCCGGCCGCCTTCAGCGCCACCGCGCGCGAATTGCCGCCCTGCACCCGCGCCTCGCCGATCACCGCACCCGGCGCGTAGAGCTGTTGTCGCTCGAAGGCGGAAAAGCCCCACTCGACATAGGCCTTGGCAAGCTTCGCGCGCAGCCTGCCGTTCTCGACCCCGGCGAGCACCAGCACCAGCCGCTGGCCGTTGCGGCGCGCCGTGCCGAGATAGGAAAACCCGGATTCGTTGGTGAAGCCGGTCTTGATCCCGTCCGCTCCCGGCACGCGCCCGATCATCGGATCATGGTTGACCTGCGCGATGCCTTTGTAGTCGAACCCCATGCGCCCGACATAGTAGCCGAAGGCGTCGGGGTGCCGCGTGATCAGGGCCCGTGCCAGCGTCACGAGATCGGTGGCGGTGGTGAAGGTCTTGCCCTCGTCGGGGAAACCGTTGGGCGAATTGAAATGGCTCCCGTTCATGCCGAGGCCCCAGGCGGTGCGGTTCATCGCCTCTGTCCAGGCCGCAATCGAGCCCGCCTGCCCGTCGGCAAGCACGGCCGAGCCGTCATTGGCCGAGACATTGGCGATGCCGAGCAGCAGATCCTCGACCCGCACCTGATCGCCCGCAGCGAGGAACATGGTCGAACCCTTGCGCCGCCACACGCGCGCGACCTCGGGCCGCATCATGAAGACCTGATCGGGGAAGAGCTTGCCCGCCTTCATCAGCTCGAAGGCGAGGTAAAGCGTCATCACCTTGGTCACCGATGCGGGCATGAAGCGCCGGTCGGGATTGCGGGCGTGGAGCACCTGTCCGGTATTCAGATCGACCAGCAGCGCGACCGGTGCCTCGGCGGCGGTGGGAACCGCGGGAGGAACCGCGCCCGGATCGGGCACCATCGCGCGCGCAGGCGGCGCGGCGAGGAGCGCGGCGAGGAAAGCGGCAGGGGCAATCAGGCGCATCACGCGGCGCGGTTTTTCAGGCGGCATCACGGGGTTGCCTATACCGGGCACCTGGCAGCTTGGCGAGGCAGGCAAGCCCCTCAGTTCACGATTTCATCGGCGAGTAGCCCCACGCTCAGGGCGTAATAGCTCGAGCAGTTATATTCGAGGATCGCGCGGTAGTTGCCGGTCAGCAGCCAGGCCGGGGTGCCGGGACCGTCCGGCTGGAAGAATGACACCATGACGTCATCGGCGAGCGGGCGCTGCGGCGCCACGCCGATGCTGCGCCATTCTTCCACGGTCATCCAGCGGCTGAGCCGCTCGTGCACGCGGGGGCAGACCGGAGAAACAAGGCGGGTGCGATAGGGCGAGACGTCAAAGCCCGATGGCACGCTCGCGCGCACGCCCCACGGCTGCCCGGGGCGCCAGCCGGCGTCGCGGAAATAGTTGGCGATCGAGGCGAAGGTGTCGGGACGATTGGTGAAAATGTCGGCGCGCCCGTCGCCGTCGCCGTCGGTAGCAAGGCGCAAGTAGACGCTGGGCAGGAACTGCGGATTGCCGAAGGCCCCGGCATAGCTGCCCACCAGCTGCGAACGGTCATAGCCCTTGTCGGCGATCTTCATCAGCGCGACAAACTCGTCGGCGAACAGGTCGCGGCGACGCCCTTCCCATGCGAGCGTGGCGAGGCTGCGGGAAAGGTCGAAGTCGCCTTTCACCCTGCCATAGCTGGTCTCATGTCCGAAGATCGCGACGATGATCGGTCCCGGAACACCGTACCGCGCCTCGATCTGCGCGAGGAGATCGCGGTGCTGGCCGTAAACCGCCCGCCCGCCGCCGATCCGCGCCGCATCGACATGGGTGGCGACATAGCCCGACATCGGCGGATAGCCGCGCGCGGTGCCGCTGCCGGGCTGGTTGTTGTCGAGGGCGATCACGCGCGGGTTGGGCGCGAGCCCGGCGGTCATCCGCTCGAGCGTCGCCTCGCGAACGCCCTCGCCCCGGGCGCGCGCCTTGAGCAGTTCGAGATAGGCGTCGAAGGTCAGGCCGTCGGCGCTCACCGCCTGGGCAGCAGCCGGCAGGGACGCAGGCGGGGCACCAAGCGCCGCAAGCGCCAGCGCAAGGGCAGGAAGGACACGGGGAATCATCGGCCTAGGGATGTCACACCTTGGATGAATTCCCAACAACCGAACTGGGGATGACTTGCGAGCGAACTCTGGCTAGGGGCGGTTCACGGACAGGCGGCCCGCATGGTTCAAGGCAGCGGTCTGGTTTCGGAGGCGCGAATGCGCCGGAGATGTCACCGCAGGTGACAATACCGCCGTTCGGCGCTAGCCGATTGCGGCATAGGACAGGTGGCCGAGTGGTTTAAGGCAGCGGTCTTGAAAACCGCCGTAGGTGCAAGCCTACCGTGGGTTCGAA
>JAIYAM010000014.1 GCA_027489065.1 Erythrobacteraceae bacterium
ACCAGCACCAGCGTGCGGGCCAGCACCTGCCGCCCGCGCAGGTAGGAGTTCACCAGCGCCTTCCACTTGTCGACCACCTTGATCGGCGCCTTGGCAAAGCCGTAGCCGGGCATGTCGACGAGCCGGAACAGCGGCAGGGCGCCTTCCTCTTCAGGACGGCCCACATCGAAGAAGTTCAATTCCTGCGTCCGCCCCGGCGTGACCGATGCGCGCGCAATCGCCTTGCGGCCGGTTAGCGCGTTGAGCAGCGAGGACTTGCCGACGTTGCTTCGCCCGCAGAACGCGATCTCGGGCACGATCGGATCGGGCAGGAACTGCAGCTGCGGGGCCGAACGCAGGAAGTCGACCGGCCCCGAAAAGAGCCGCGATGCCGCTTCCTCGCGCGCGTCCTGATCATCAGGTTCGAGCACGCCGCTATCCCTTGCCCGTTTTGGGCGCCGCCGCCGCGGCATTCGCCGCCTTCAGCTGCGGGTGACGCGAGTAGAGGTAGCTCTGCTGCGCCACGGTGAGCAGGTTCGAGGTCACCCAGTAGAGCAGCAGGCCGGCCGCGAAGGGCGCCATCACGAACATCAGGATCCACGGCATGATCGAGAACATCTGCTGCTGGATCGGGTCCATCGCCGAAGGGTTGAGGCGGAAGGTCAGCCACATCGTGATGCCGAGCAGGACGGCGAGCGGACCGATCGCGAGGAAGCCTGCGGGCACCTCGTAAGGGAGCATGCCGAACAGGTTGAGGATGTGCGCAGGATCAGGCGCGGACAGGTCGTGTATCCACAATACGAAGGGCTTGTGACGCATGTCGATCGCCAGCACGAGCACCTTGTAGAGCGCGAAGAACACCGGGATCTGGATCACCATCGGCAGACAGCCCGAGAGCGGATTGACCTTCTCGTCCTTGTAGAGCTTCATGATCTCCTGCTGCTGGCGCTGCTTGTCGTCCTTGAAGCGCTCCTGGATCTCCTTCATCTTCGGCTGCACGGCCTTCATCGCCGCCATCGACGCGAAGCCCTTCTGCGCGACGGGGAACATCAGCCCTCGGATCACCACGGTGAGCAGGATGATCGCCACGCCGAAATTGCCGACGAGGCCGTTGAGCGAGCGCAGCAGCCACAGGATCGGCTTTTCGAAGAACCAGAACCAGCCCCAGCTGATCGCGAGGCCGAAGCGGGTGATGCCGCTGTCCTCGTACTGGTCGAGGATCTGGCTTTCCTTGGCCCCCGCGAACAGGCGTGTCTCCTGTGTGAGACTGCCACCGGCCGGCACGGTGGTGGCACTGTAGAGCAGATCGGTGCGGAACAGATCGCCGCCCAATGAGCGGAAGCCCGCGTCGTCGACCGTGACATTGCCCTTCCCGTCACCCGGGATCAGCGCGGCGAGCCAGTACTGGTCGGTGAAGCCCAGCCAGTCGGGCTTGCCTACCGGGCTCTCCCCGCCGATTTCGGCGAGCTCCTTGTAGGAATGCGGATCCCACAGCGTGTCCCCGAACACGCCGACGGGGCCGGAATGCGAGACATACTGGTCGATCGTCGCGGTCTTGTCGGTGCGCTTGATGAGCGCGAAGGGCTGGACGATCGCCGCCGCGGCGCCGGCGTTGGTGACGCTCTGGGTGGCGGTGATCATGTAATTGGCGTCGACCGCAAAACGGATGCGGTAGGTGATCCCGGCGGCATCGGTGCGGGTGAGGGTCACCGGCGTCGTCGGCGTCAGCTTCGCGCCGTCGGCCTGCCACAGCGCGTTCGAAGGCTGGCGCACGCCGCCCGAAACGAAGCCGAACTCGGCGAAGTATTGCGCCGGCGTGCCTTCGGGCGCGAACAGGCGCACGGGGCCGGAATCCTTCTTGAGCGTTTCGCGGTAGTCCTTCAGCTCGACATCGTCGATGCGCGCGCCGACGAGATTGATCGAGCCGGTCAGGCGCGGAGTATCGATCGCGACGCGGTTGGGGCTGGCCAGCGCGGCCTTCAGATCGACCTTGCGCGAGGCCGCCGCATCGCCGCCGAGATTGCCGCTGCCTGGCGCCGCCGTGTTGCCGGTTCCGGCAGCCGATTGCGTCGCCGCGGCGGACTTGGTCGCGGTCGGCGAACTGGCCTGCGTCGAGACCGCAGCCTCGGGGTAGAAGTAACGCATCCCCACGTCCCACCCGAGAATGAGCAGGCCCGAAAGCACGACAGCGAGGAGGAGGTTGCGGTTGTCCAAGGTAACGCCTTCGTAGAAATGCGACGGATCGGTGTGTTATGGGGATAGAACAGTTCGGTTTCCAGCCCCCGGGCTAAATTGCCTCAGGGGACCGGATCATGTCCGTGTCCGCCCCACGGATGGCAGCGCATTAGCCGCTTGAACGCCATCCATCCACCCTTGAGTGCGCCATATTTGCCAAGCGCCTCGATCGCGTACTGGCTGCAAGAGGGAGAGTAGCGGCACGAGGGCGGCAGGAGGCGCGACGGGCCGAGCTGCCAGCCTCGCGCAATGAGGATGAGGACCTGCTTCACCGTCCCTTGCTCCCCCCGCGATTGCCCTTGCGCGGACGCCGCCCGCCCGACGGATCGCCCCGCCCTTCGCGCGCGCGCTCAAGCGCCTTGGCGAGTTCTTCGGCCATCAGGTGAAAGTCCCGCTCGACCCCGCCGGCGCGGCCGATCAGGACGTGATCGTGATCGGGCAGGCCCTGCGTCGGCAGCGCGGCCCGCAAAAGCTCGCGGAACCGCCGCTTCATGCGATTGCGCACAACCGCGTTGCCGATCTTCTTGGTGACGGTGATCCCGAAGCGGATGCCCTGCCCGTCGTTCGGGCGGGTCAGCAGCACGAAGCCGCTCCGCGCATTGCGGGTGCCGGAATTGGCCGCGAGAAAATCGGCGCGCTTGGTGAGGACCGAGATCATGCTTTCGCCAATAATGCAAACGGGCTCCCGGAGGGAGCCCGCTAGGGCGACTGCCCGCCGCGGCTTATGCCGCGAAAGCCAAGCGGGCCGGACGGCCCGCGCCCGGCGCCTGAGGGCGCCAGAAAACTAAGCGCAGAGCTTCTTGCGGCCGCGGTTGCGGCGGGCGCGGAGCACCTTGCGGCCACCGGGGGTCGCCTTGCGGGCGAAGAAACCGTGACGACGGGCGCGCACGAGATTGCTGGGCTGGAAGGTACGCTTCATATCATCCTCGAAAAAACTGGCCGGCGCGAGAGGCCGGGGCTCGCCACACAGCAAGCCGCAAAACAGACCGGGGCCGTTATGGGAAAGCCGACCACGAGTCAAGCAGACCCGTGCTCGCCTGAACGCCCGGACGGACCCCCAGATCGGCATAAGCGAGCCTGGGGGTGAGCGGGAGCGTGAAGCCCGGCTCCGCAAGAGCAGCGCGCGGAGTGCGCAAGGCATCGCGCAAAGCCCCGACCAGCACCCCGCCCGACCGGGCGAGCGCGTGGCGCAGCGAGGTCTCCAGCAGCGGATCGAGCGTCCCGGCCGCAGGCGCGCGCGGGCCCGTGTCGCCGGGCGTTGCCTCGGCCGCGATCCAGCGGGCCATTTCCGCGCCCTCCAGCCAGCGTGCGCCCGCGTGGGGCACCGAATTGGTCATGGCATAGAAGGCAAGGGCCTGATCGGCGCTCATGCCCATCTCGGCATAGTAATCGAGGTAGAGGCGGTTTTCGGGGGCGTCGGGTGCGAAGTCGGCAGGTTCGCGGCCCAGCTCGTCGCGCCACGAATGGACCGCGAACAATGCGCCCGGATCGACCGAGCGCTGCGTGCCGGCGAGGAACAACTCGACCGCGCCCGAGCGTGCCGAGCCGCCCGCCGGAACATGGGTCGCAAGCCCCGCGGCACGGATCGCACGGCCCAGCCGAAGGTTGGCAAGATCGTGGCTGGTGCCCGGCGCGTCGAGGAACTCGATCACCCGGAGGTGCGGATAGGCCGCCATCATCGCCGCGAAGGCCTGCGGGCTGGCGGCGTCGGTGGCGCCGACCAGCGCAGCGTGGCCGGCGTCGAGCACGCGGAACGGGCCGAAGCGGGCGATGCCGGAGGACTGGAGGTCAGGGCGCGCCCGGGCGGCAATGAAGCGCACCGGCTGTTCGGTCACGGTTTCAGTGACGACGGTGTTACCGTCGCGGATGATCGCGGTGGTGCGCGGAGCGGCGCTCTCGTAACTAGCGCGCATCAGGGTGGCCGGGGCGTCGTTCACGCGCACCCATTGGCCGCTGGCCGGGTCCCATTCCTCGACCCAGCTGGTGGTCGAGACCACCCGCGCGCCGCTTGCGTGGCCTTGCGCCAGCGCGCCGCTGCCGGGGAGCAGCAGAGCAAGGGCGGCAAGGAGCAGGGCGACAGCGCGGTTCATCGCAGCCTGTGTCGCCTCTCGGGGCCTGACAATTCGCGAAGATTTATCCTTACGAAATGCCTGCGTAGTGATGCGGAGGGCGGCAGGTCGACGGCCACATTACCGCGAGGCGCTCGACAAGCCACTCTTAAGGCTGCACAATCGCGATCGGGGCAGAAGAGGGGGCAAGCCAATGGTCGCGCTGGTGAGGACGGTTGCCTACCTCGGGCTGGAGGCGCGCGCGGTGGAGGTGCAGTGCCAGGTCGCGCCGGGCCTACCGCGCTTCAACCTCGTGGGCCTGCCGGACAAGGCGGTGAGCGAGAGCCGCGAACGGGTGCAAGCCGCGCTCGCGGCGATGGGCCTTGCGCTGCCGCCCAAGCGGATCACGGTGAACCTCTCCCCTGCGGACCTGCCGAAGGACGGATCGCACTACGACTTGCCGATCGCGCTCGCCCTGCTGGCGGCAATGGGCGTGACCGATGCCGAACAGCTAGGCGACTGGATCGCGGTGGGCGAGCTGTCGCTGGATGGCCGGGTGGTGGCGAGCCCCGGCGTGCTGATCGCCGCGCTCCATGCAAGCGAGCTCGGCAGCGGCCTCATCTGCCCCGCCGAACAAGGCCCCGAAGCGCGCTGGGCGAGCGGCGTCCCGGTCCTCGCCCCGCGCGATCTGGTCAGCCTGCTCGGGCATCTCAAGGGTTCGCTGGTGTTGCCGGAACCCGAACGCGGCAAGGTTGCCGATGGCGTCGCAGGCAATGACCTCAGGCAGGTGCGCGGGCAGGAGACCGCCAAGCGCGCACTCGAGATCGCGGCCGCCGGCGGGCACAATCTGCTGATGGTCGGGCCGCCGGGGTCGGGCAAGAGCCTGCTCGCCTCGTGCCTGCCGGGCATCCTCCCGCCACTCGCCCCGGCTGAGGCGCTGGAGGTGTCGATGGTGCAGTCAGTGGCGGGCACCCTCGAATCCGGCCGCATCAGCCGCGCCCGCCCGTTCCGCGCGCCGCACCACTCGGCGAGCATGGCGGCGCTGACCGGCGGAGGCCTCAAGGTGCGCCCGGGCGAGGTGAGCCTCGCGCATCTCGGCGTGCTGTTCCTCGACGAGCTCCCCGAGTTCCAGCGCCCGGTGCTCGATTCGCTGCGCCAGCCGCTCGAGACCGGCAAGGTCGACGTTGCCCGCGCCAATGCCCACGTGACCTTTCCCGCCCGCGTGCAGCTGGTGGCGGCGATGAACCCCTGCCGCTGCGGCTATGCGGGCGATGCGGCGAGGAACTGCAACAAATACCCGCGCTGCGTCGGCGACTATCAGGCGCGGCTGTCCGGCCCCCTGCTCGACCGCATCGACCTGCACGTCCACGTCGCCGCGGTGAGCGCGCTGGACATGGCGCTCCCCCCGCCCGCCGAGGGCAGCGCCGAGGTGGCGCAGCGCGTCGCCGCGGCCCGCGCCCGCCAGACGGCGCGGGGCGTCCGGTCCAACGCCGAGCTCGAAGGCGACAAGCTCGACGCCTTCGCAACCCCTGACGAAGCCGGACGCAAGCTGTTGCTGCAAGCGGCCGAAAAGCTGCGTCTGTCGGCGCGCGGCTACACCCGGATGCTGCGAGTCGCACGGACCATCGCGGATCTCGCCGGAGCCGACGCGGTTGGCCGTGTCCACATCGCGGAAGGCCTGTCCTATCGGATGATGACGGGCTAAGGGGCGCCGAAGGTCGCGCACTCCCCCCCTTTCTCGCGCACGGCCTCAACGAAGGCGCAGTGGCGATTCTGGACAGGTCCTCAGCATCGGTGATCGAAGAGCCGCGTGGGCTCGCTGCCTTTGCGGCGGCGGTGCGTAACGCCTCGCGGCGGCGCAAGCTGGCGAGCCTTGCCATCGCGCTGGGGATCGAGGCGCTGATCCTCCTGCTGCTGATGACGCTTGGCGCCAATATCGTCGGGGTCGAGGACGGCAAGGAGGAGGTCACGACCTTCAAGGCTGTCGAGGTTTCCGCTGCCCCCGAGCCGGAACAGGAAGAGCAGCCGGCGCCCGCCGAGGCGCAGCCGGAGGAGGATACCCCGCAGGAAAGCCCGCCGGTCACCGCGCCTCCGCAGCCGCAGCGCCCCTCTCCGCTCGCGCTCAAGCCCAAGCCCGCCCCCGAGCCGCCGCCGTCCCAACCGGCCCCGACCCAGCCCGATCCGACGCCGCAACCCCAGCCCAGCGCCGCCCCCAAGATCGGCGCGCGGATCAATCCGGGGCAGACCTTCGGGCCAGCCAACACCGGCAACCCGCGCACCGCCGGCGACAGCGAGCAGGTCGGCACCGCGCCTAACGGCGAGCCGCTCTACGCCGCGCGCTGGTACCGCGAACCGACCGATCAGGAGCTGTCCGGCTACCTCTCGACCGCCAACGGCCCCGGCGTGGCGCTGATCGCCTGCCGGACCGTGACCGGATACTATGTCGAGGATTGCGTGCTGGTTGGCGAGAGTCCGCCCAGCTCGCAGATCGGGCGCGCCGTGCTGGCGGCCGCATGGCAATTCCGGGTGCGCCCCGCGCGGATCAACGGGCGCGAGCAGTTCGGATCCTGGGTGCGGATCCGGATCACCTATTCGGTGGGCCAGAAGCCGCGCTAGCCGCCAGATACTCGCGGACGACGGCGACGAAGTCTGCCCCCCATGTTTCGAGCTTCTTCGCCCCCACACCCGGAATGCCGGCCAGTTCGCCGAGCGTTTCCGGGCACCGGTGCGCCATGTCGCGCAGCACCGAATCGTGGAAGATGACATAGGCAGGAAGGCCGTGCTCCGCGGCGAGCGCCTTGCGCTTGTCGCGCAGGGCTTCGAACAGCGGGTTGCCGATCGGGTTGAGCGCCCCCGCGCTCCCGCCGCCCCGCTCGCGGCGGCTGCGGCGGGTCTTGACCGGGGGCTCGGCGATGGTGACGCCGGCCTCGCCCTTCAGCACCGCGCGCGCCTCGGGCCCGAGCATCAGCCCGCCGTGCTCGGTCGCCGCGAGCATGCCGCGGGCGGTGAGCGTGCGGGCGAGCGGGCGCAGCAGCGCAGCCTCCCCGGCGCCGACGATGCCGAACACCGAGAGCTTGTCGTGGCCCCGCGTCGTGATGCGCTCGTCGCTCTGGCCGGTCAGCACCTTCTCGATATGGCCGATGCCGTAGCTCTGCCCGGTGCGGTACACCGCCGAGAGCAGCTTCCGCGCCAGCTCGCTCGCGTCGAGCACCTGCGGCGGCTCGAGGCAGTTGTCGCAATTGCCGCAACGCTCCGGAGGATGCTCGCCGAAGTGCCGCAGCAGGATTGCCCGGCGGCAGGTCGGGGCCTCGGCCAGTGCGGCGAGTGCACTCAGCCGCGCCTGCTCGGACGGGAGCCGGGTGGGCTCAACCTCGGAGAGCCTTTGCCGGGCGAGGAGAAAATCGCTCGCGCCCCAGAACAGATGGGCCTCGGCCGGGTCGCCATCGCGGCCCGCGCGGCCCGTTTCCTGGTAATAGGCCTCGATCGACTTGGGCAGGCCCGCATGGATGACGAAGCGCACGTCGGGCTTGTCGATGCCCATGCCGAAGGCGATCGTCGCGACCATCACCATGCTTTCGGACGCCACGAAAGACGCCTGCACGGCGGCGCGGCGCTCGGGCTCCAGCCCGGCGTGGTAAAACGCCGCTTCCCGCCCCGACCGGGCGATCTGCGCGGCGATTTCCTCGGTGGCCTTGCGGCTCGTCGCGTAGACGATGCCCGCGCCCTCGAGCCGGCCGAGCAGGTCGATGATCTGGCGGGTGCCCGAATCGCGCGCGGTGATGGCGTAGCGGATGTTCGGCCGGTCGAAGCCGGCGACGATCAGGCCATCGTCCGGAATGCCGAGCTGGCGCAGGATGTCCGCGCGGGTCGCCTGGTCGGCGGTGGCGGTGAGCGCGAGGCGCGGCACCTGCGCGAAGCGGTCCAGCAGGGGCCTGAGGCCGCGGTAATCGGGGCGGAAGTCGTGGCCCCATTCGGACACGCAATGCGCCTCGTCGATGGCGAACAGGGAGATGCGCGCACGCTCGAGCAGGCTCTGGAAGCCGGCGGTCGCGGCGCGTTCGGGGGCGACGTAGAGAAGATCGAGCTCGCCGTTCCGGAAGGCCTCGGCGGTGGCGGCATTGTCCGCATCCGCAGAGGTCATCGAGGCGGCGCGGATGCCCGCGGCCTGCGCCGAGCGGATCTGGTCGTGCATCAGCGCGATCAGCGGCGAGATCACCACCGCCGTCCCTGCACGGGCGAGCGCGGGGATCTGGTAGCACAGGCTCTTGCCCGCGCCGGTCGGCATCAGCGCGAGGGTATGCTCTCCCCGTATCACGCGATCGATCACCGCCTCCTGCTGTCCGCGGAAGGCGGTATAGCCGAAGGTGCGGCGCAGGATCTCGTGGAGGTCGGCGGTGGCGGGTTGGAAGGTGGCAGGTTCGAAGGTGGGGGGGCCGGGCATGAGCCAGCGCCTAGCCCAAGCCCGGCGGCAAGGGCACCCGCGCTGGCGAGACTATCGACCGATTATCGAGCGACCGAGGCCTTCTTGGCCGTAAGATCGACCACGTCGCCGGTGCCGAGTGCGGCGGCCGGCGTCGCGATCGTCCCGTCGGCGCGTTTGCCGAGGTTGGCGGGGCGGGTCAGCCACAGGTCCTGATGGCTCAGGATGCGCCCGTCGTGGGCGAGGATCGAAACGGGGCCGATCGGCAGGCGGTCACGCTCGTCGACCAGCACCGGGTCCTCGATCACGGTTTCGGCGCCATATTTCTGGCCCCACTGGCGCAGCGCGAGCATCGCCGGGAGCAGGTCGAATCCCTTTTCGGTGAGACGATATTCGATCTTGCGGCGATCGTCGGCGCAGGGTTCGCGCTTGAGAATGCCGTGCTCGACCAGCTTGGCGAGGCGGTTGGAAAGGATGTTGCGGGCAATCCCGAGCTCGCTCAGGAATTCCTCGAAGTGTTTGAGACCATTGAAGCTTGCGCGCAGGATCATGAACGACCAGCGTTCGCCCATCACCTCCAGCGCCTGCGGCAATCCGCATTCGATCAACTCGCGCAGCGGTTCTCTCAATTCACCCATAGGTCTCGTGTCCCTTCCCCTTCCGGGGTTGTGTGTAACCGCTTTTCGAGCGCCTCACAAAAAAAATCAGTTTTCAGTTGCAACCCGCAACCTATGCGGTTAGGTAGCGAATAGCAACCGGTTTCGAATCGAAATGTTGCATTGCAGAATACGGTGACAGAGATCAGGGGCAATGACCCCACAGAAACAGGCAAAGGATACCCCGATGACGAACACCTTCTCCCTCCCCCGCACCGGCAAGCTTGCCGTTCTCGCATCGGCGCTGGTCTATACCGGCCTCACTTTCGGCGTCGCCACCGGCGCCTCGCCGGTCGAAGCCGCCAGCGCGCCCTATTACACCGCCACCCTCACCGCTCCGGCGAGCGACGTGCGCGCAGTCAGCGACGGCGTGGCCTGGGCCTGCAAGGGCGAGACCTGCGTCGCCAACAAGACCTCGGCCCGCCCCCTGCGCGTGTGCCGCGGCCTCAACCGCAAGTTCGGCGAAGTCGCCGAGTTCAAGGTGAGCGGCGAACCGCTGGCCGCTGAAGAACTGGCCAAGTGCAACGGCTAAACGCCGTCTGACTCCAAGTCCCTCTCCGTCCGGAAGTCCCCCTCTCCACCGGACGGAGCTCCACAGCCCCCGGCGCCCGCTGTTCCCAGAGCGAGCGACCGGGGGTGTTTTTGTATGGTGACTGCTGATGCGGCACCTCGGACCCGCAGGGTCCGCAAGGCCACGCGGCCACCCCGCAGCCGCTCGCGCGAAGCGCGAAACAGCGGCGAGGACGCTCGCCCGGAGGGGCGAGCGAAAAACAAAGGCTTCTTAGAGAAGCCCTACTTCCACCAGTTGGCGTTCGAGAGCCTTGGCATCCGTGAACAGGTGCGCGTCCCAGCCGCGCGCCTTGGCGGCGGCGATATTGGCGGGGTTGTCGTCGGTGAAGAATAGCTCGGCCCCTGCCCGCCCGCTCCGTTCCTCGGTGATCGCGTAAATGCGCGGATCGGGCTTGGCGACCTTCTCCACGCCCGAGACGACGATATCCTCGAACAGGTCGAAGACCGGCTGGGTGGGGCGGAAGGCCGCGAAGAACTCGTCGCCGAAATTGGTCAGGCAGAACAGCGGAACCCCGCGCGCGGCGAGCCGCTCCACCAACGCGTGAGAGCCTTCGACCGGGCCGGGGATCGTCTCGTTGAAGCGCGTCGCATAGGCGCGGATGTGCGGCTCATATTGCGGGAAGAGCGCGATCCGCTCGGGAAGCATGTCGGCGAGCGCCCGGCCGCGATCATGCTCGAAGTGCCATTCCTCGGTCACGACATTGGCGAGGAACCAGTCGAGCTCAGCCGTGTCGTCGATCAATTTTTCGAATAGGGCGCCGAGTTGCCACTCGAACAGCACCCGCCCCACATCGAACACCACGGCCTTACGCATACCGATCCCCAAAAGCCTGCGGCCCGCACTCCGGTCGGGAGGCGGGCCGCGAATTCCTCAGCCGCCCATCGGGCAGCCGCGCCGACTTCAGCCCTGGCGGGCCTTGAAGCGACGGTCGGTCTTGTTGATCACATAGGTGCGGCCGCGACGACGGATCACGCGGTTGTCGCGGTGACGGCCCTTCAGCGACTTCAGGCTGTTGACGATCTTCATGGCTTTTTTCCAAATGCAAAGCGCGCCGGATCGGCCGACGCGCGGAAAATTCAGGGGCTGCCGTTAGCGGCGACGCGGGCGGGCGTCAATGCGAGTCTGCCCGGATCACCCTCGCAATTCGGTCAATTTCCGCTCCCAGGCGAGCGCATGGGCGATGATCGTGTCGAGATCGGCGTTGGCCGGCTCCCAGCCGAGCGTCGCTTTGAGCCGCGAGGGATCGGAAATCAGCGAATCGGGATCGCCCGCGCGGCGCCCCTCGATGCGGCGGTCGAGCTTGCGATTCGTCACCCGGTCGACCGCGTCGAGCACCTCGTTGACCGAAAAGCCGCGTCCGTAACCGCAATTCATCGTCAGCGAGCGCGCCGGCTCTGCGATCAGCGCTTCGAGCGTCAGCACATGCGCAGCGGCGAGATCGCTGACATGGATGTAGTCGCGCACCCCGGTGCCGTCAGCCGTCGCATAGTCGGTGCCGAACACGCTCACCGATTCGCGCTTGTCCAGCGCTGCCTCGATTGCGACCTTGATGAGGTGGGTCGCTCCGGCGGTCGATTGGCCGCTGCGCGCCTGCGGATCGGCGCCCGCGACATTGAAATAGCGCAGCACGCCGTAGTTCATGGGGTGCGCGGCAGCGACGTCGGCGAGCATCTGCTCGGTCATCAGCTTCGACCAGCCGTAGGGATTGATCGGCCGCTGCGGGGTGTCTTCCGAAACCGCAGCCACCTCCGGGATACCGTAGGTCGCCGCCGTCGAGGAGAAGATGAAGTGCCTGACCCCGGCCTTCACCGCGGCCGCGATCAGCGCGCGGCTCTTCGCGGTGTTGTTGTGGTAGTATTTGAGCGGGTCTTCCACGCTTTCGGGCACCACGATCGATCCCGCGAAATGCATGATCGCCCCTGTTCCCTGCTCGGCGAAGATCCGCGCAAGCAGGCCCGCATCCTCGATATCGCCCTCATAGAGCGGCACGTCCTCGGGAAGCGCGAAGCGGAAGCCGGTGGTGAGGTTGTCGATCACCGCCACGGGCCAGCCTGCGTCCTTCAATGCGAGGACGGCGTGGCTGCCGATATAGCCGGCGCCGCCGGTGACGAGGACGGAAGGTTTGCTGTCTGAGGTCATGGCGGGGCCCCTTAGCACGAAATCCGCTTAGAAAATCTCAACCTGGAGCAGACAAACGAGGTGTGCACCGGGTCGCCCGAGGCTTATGATGTCCGGGTCCAACAAAGGAAGCTCCCTATGCCCCGCTTCGCACTGATTGTCCCAGCCGCCGCCCTGATGCTGTCGGCCTGCGCGACCACGCCCTATACCGGACCGGTGGAGGTCACGCGTTTCGTCGCCCCCGCGCCCGAGCGCGCCGGGCTGGGGAGCGGCACCATCGCCATCACCTTCCCCGAAGCGATCGCCAACGAGAATGCACGCAGCGCGTTTGCCGCCGCCGTCGGTGCGGAGCTGGCGCGGCTCGGCTACACCGTCGTGCCCGAAGGCACGGCCGCCAGCCAGACCGCCGCTGTCCGCACCAGCCGCAATTCCATCGCCGCTGCCCCGCGCGAGCGACAGGGCCCGGTCAGCGTCGGGGTCGGCGGGCAGACCGGCGGCTTCGGCTCGGGCGTCGGGCTCGGCGTGGGCATCAACCTCGGCGGCGGGAGGGAGGGACCCAACGCGACGACCGAGCTCTCGGTGCGCATCACCCGCAGCGGCGGCGCCACCTTGTGGGAGGGCCGCTCGCAGATCGAGACCGGCGTGAAGAGCCCCTACGCGCAGGTCGCCAACAGCGCCCGCACCCTCGCGGCGGCCTTGTTCCGCGACTTCCCCGGTGGCAATGGCGAGACCGTGACGATCGACGTCAAGAAGCTTCAAGGAACCAAATGACCGCTCTTTTCATCGATGCCGGGTTCGACAGCGGCAACATCGAGGTGTTGGGGATCGAAGGCGCCACCGCGCGCCTCGCGATCCGCCGCGACAACCAGTCCGAATTCTTCCAGTGGTTCCACTTCCGCGTGTCGGCCAAGGCTGGCGAGGAGGTCGTGCTCAAGCTCACCGGCCTCAATGCCAGCGCCTATCCGGGCGGCTGGCCGGACTATGACGCCTGCGTCTCGGAGGACCGCGAGTACTGGGAGCGGGCGAAGTCGAGCTACGACAAGGACGAGGACGGCGGCACGCTGACGATCCGCTTCGTGCCGGCCGGCGGCGTGTTCTGGTGCGCCTATTTCGCGCCCTATTCGATGGAGCGCCACCACGACCTCGTCGCCGATGCGGCATCCTGTGAAGGCGTCGACTACGTCCGGCTCGGCACCACGCTGGACGGTCAGCCGATCGACTGCCTCGAGATGGGCGAAGGCGAAACGCAGGTGTGGCTCTACGCCCGCCAGCATCCGGGCGAGACCCAGGCCGAATGGTGGATGGAAGGCGCGCTCGATTGCCTGACCGATCCTGCCGATCCGGTGGCGCGGGCATTGCGCGCCAAGTGCCGCCTGCACATCGTCCCCAACTGCAATCCGGACGGTTCGCGCCGGGGCCACCTCAGAACCAACGCGGTCGGCACCAACCTCAACCGCGAATGGGCCGAGCCCACGCCGGAGAAGTCCCCCGAGGTGCTCGCGATCCGCAACCGCATGGACCAGACCGGCGTCGACTTCGCGATGGACGTCCATGCCGACGAGGCGATTCCGGCGGTGTTCCTCGCCGGTTTCGAAGGCATCCCTTCTTGGAAGGACGAACAGGGCGAAGGTTACTATCGCTACGAGCGCATCCTCGACCGCCGCACGCCCGACTTCCAGACGAAGCTCGGCTACCCCAAGGCGCGCCCGGGCACCGCGAACCTCAGCATGAGCACCAACCAGCTCGCCGAACGCTTCGGCGCGGTCGCGATGACGCTGGAGATGCCCTACAAGGATCTCGCCGACTTCCCCGAGCCCGAACAGGGCTGGTCGCCGGAACGCTGCAAGCTGCTGGGCCGCGAATGCCTCGCGGCGCTGGTCGAGTGGCTGGAAGGGCGCGACGCCTAAGCGAGGTGCGAAGGCCCGAAGGCGTGCGGCAGCAGCGCGGATAGCGTCACGCGCCGCACGTCGTCCTTGCTCACGCACAGCACCAGCGGGTCGGTGGCGCCGAGCGCGGCGACCTCGTTGAGCACTTGGCGGCAGCGCCCGCATGGGGTGATCGGCGCGCTGTCGGCCTTCAGCCCCACGACGGCGACCGCGGTCAGCCCGCCCCGCCGCCCTTCGCCGAGCGCCTTGGCGACGGCGACGGTCTCGGCGCACAGGGCAAGGCCGTAGCTTGCGTTCTCGACATTGCAGCCGGTGATCACCGTGCCGTCATCGAACAGCAGCGCGGCGCCGACGGGGTAATCCGAATAAGGAGCATAGGCCTGTTCGGCCGCAGCGTGGGCGGCGGCGATGAGGGCCTGTTCCTGCGAGAGATCGAGATTCATTTCTGCACCACCACCCATTCGACCGGCTCGGCGCTCGCCTCGGTCATCCGCGCGCCGTTGGCGCTCCATAGCAGCCACGGCCTGCCTGCATAGTCGGGCCGCGCCCGGTCGCGCGCGAGCCACAGGTCGCGCCCCAGCGTAGTCGCGGTGTTGTGCCGCTCCTGAAAGGCGCGCGAGAGCTTGAGGATCACCGGCTTGCCGGCGTGAATCTCAATCTGGTTGATGAGCGTCATGAGCTCGCTCTCCACCGCCGCGTCGCTGACCTTGGGCGAGCAGCCCTCCGCCAGCGAATCGAGGCCGATCGCGGGGGGAAGCAGGTCACGGTCGCGCGGAACCATCTGCGCGAACATCCCGCTCTGCGCATCGGCGCCGGTGCAGGGGTCGAATTCGAGGACCACCCCGACCCGGAGGCCCGCGGCTCGCGCCCGCACGAAGCGGTCGGCAAAGCCGCCGGGCGCCTCGGCCTGCGCGTCGCCGAGGGCGAGCGGGAGATAGACGAACTGCGCGCCGACCGCCTTCAGCGTGGGAAAGCCCACCTCGCCGCCGCCGGCGGGGACGAAGGCGCCCTGCTCGGGATAGAGCGCGGGATCGGGCCGCCACGAGCGCATGTCCCACCACAGCCACGCCGCAAAGGCGAGGCCGAACAGAACCGCCAGCGCGGCGAGCCGCCACAACCATCGCCGGGGCGCGCGCCGCGGCTTGCCCGGCGCCCGGGCCTTGCCCGCCTTTGCCATGCCTTTGGTGCCCCTCAGCCCTTGATATGCAGCACGCAGATCAGCGTGAACAGCCGCCTTGCGGTCGCGAAATCGGTCTCGACCTTGCCCTCGAGCCGCTCCAGCAGCAGTTCGGCGGCATTGTTGTGGATGCCGCGCCGCGCCATGTCGATCGTCTCGATCTCGGCCGGAGTCGCCTTGCGGATCGCCTGATAGTACGAATCGCAGATCGCGAAATACTCACGGATCGGGCGGCGGAAGCGGGCCATGCCGATCAGCAGCGTCTCGAGCAGCTGCTCGGACGTGTCGCGGATATCCATCCCCAGCCGCCCATCGGTGACCGAGAGGTGGAGGTGATAGGGCCCGGGCGCCCCGCGCTCGGCCGAGCGCAAGGGCTTGAAGGTGTTCTCTTCGATGAGGTCGTAGATCGCCACCCGGCGTTCCTGCTCGACATCGGCGTTGCGCCACAGGATCGTCGCTTCGTCCAGCGTGATGTGGGCAATGCGGTGCGCCCCCGCGGCGCCGGGCGCAGGGGACAAGGGCAGGGAATCGGACGGCGACTGGGCCATGGACCCTGCCTTCGCAGATGCAGGGCACGCACTTCAAGCACTTCGATGGGCTCAGGCACACACTCTCCCCACTATCCACAGCGTGCGAAATAAATATTGCCTGCCCTCGCCCTTGCGCCGGAGGGCCACTCGCGCGCATCAGGCCCGCATGGCCGAGCCCGAAAAAGTGACCCCGATCAACCGCCAAGCCGAGGGCAGCGATCTGCCGATCCGCAAGCTGCCCGCCAATCTCGAGGCCGAGGCAGCGTTCCTCGGCGCGGTGCTGATCGACAACCGGGTGATCGAGGAATTGCAGGTGCCGATCCGGCCCGAGCATTTCTTCGAAGCCCTGCATGGTCGCATCTATGAGCGCGTGCTGACCCTGATCGAGCGCAACACCACCGCATCGCCGGTTACCCTGCGGCCCTTCTTCGAGGCCGACGAGGCGCTGAAGGATCTGGGCGGCACATCATATCTCGCGCAGCTCACCGCCAACGGCGCAGGCCTGCTGGTGCCGCGCGAGCTTGCCCAGCAGATCTACGACCTTGCCCTGCTGCGCGAACTGGTGAGCGTCGGGCGGGGGCTCGTCGAAGGCGCGCTCGACACCTCGGAAGACACCTCGCCGCTGGACCGCATCGCGCAGGCCGAGGCGGACCTCTTCAAGGTCGCCGAGGGCGCATCGACCGGGCGTGAGGCGGCGACCTTCCGCGAAGCGGCGATGCAGGCGATCCGCATGGCCGAAGCCGCGATGAATTCGGGTGGGGGCCTGTCGGGCAAGACCACGGGTCTTGCGACGATCGACCAGAAGACCTCGGGCCTCCACAATTCCGACCTCGTGATCCTCGCCGGCCGGCCGGGCATGGGCAAGACCTCGCTCGCCACCAACATCGCCTTCAACTGCGCCGAGAAGCATCTCGAATGGCAGCGCGAGGGCGGCGAGTTCAACTACGGCGCGCCGGTCGCCTTCTTCAGCCTCGAAATGAGCGCCGACCAGCTGGCGACGCGTATCCTCGCCGAGCAGGCGGAGATTTCATCCGAGGCGCTGCGCAGCGGCAAGCTGACGCGGGAGGACTTCCAGAAGCTGTCCTATGCCAGCCAGCGGCTCGCCGAACTGCCGCTCTATATCGATGACACGCCGGCGCTCACCATCTCGTCCTTGCGCACCCGCGCGCGGCGGATGAAGCGGCGGCATGACATCGGCCTGATCATCGTCGACTATCTCCAGCTGCTGCAGGGCTCGGGAAGAGCCAACGACAACCGCGTGAACGAGATTTCCGAGATCAGCCGCGGCCTGAAGACGCTGGCAAAAGAGCTGCAGGTCCCGGTGATCGCGCTCTCGCAGCTCAGCCGCGCGGTCGAAAGCCGCGAGGACAAGCGGCCGCAGCTGTCGGACCTGCGCGAATCCGGCTCGATCGAGCAGGACGCGGACATGGTGTGGTTCATCTTCCGCGGCGATTACTACCATCTGCTCGTGAAGCCCGACACGCCCGACGCGAGCTCTCCGCCCGATGTGCAGGAGAAGTACCGCGCCTGGGAGGAAAAGTTCGAGGCGATGGTGGGCAAGGCGACGCTGATCGTCGCCAAGCAGCGCCACGGTTCGACCGGCAACGTACCGCTCCATTTCCAGAGCGATATCACCAAGTTCACCTCGCCCAACTTCAAGGACTATTCGGACTACGGGTTCGAGTAGCGCGGCACGCGCATGGCTGAGGCGGGTCGGCAGGGCCGCCACTGCCGAAATGTTAACCACGCGAGGCACTTCGGTATTAGACCTAAAGGATAGGTGGCGCTCCGCCACCGATTTAAGCTCTTGATATTGATGGGATAATTCGAGATCGGCTCGGCGCCCGGCCCATCGGGGACGCCAGGCCGCGCCGGACGGTCAACATTTTCTTCACCACAGTAAGTTAACGCCGAACCTAGGAAAAACCGAAGGACGGGGCGAAGCTGTGGCGCGCATATTGGTAGCAGATCCTGACTCCTACGCATGCGAGACAATCGCCATGTGTCTGGAGCGGAGCGGACACGAGGTCGTCCGGGCAGAGCACGGCGACGCCGTGATGACCGCGATCATGCAGAACGCGCCGCATCTGGTGATGACCGAGATCATGCTGCCGATGCGCTCGGGCTTCGATATTCTGAACGCGCTCAAAGGCTTGGGCCTCGCAGCCAGCATCCCGGTGATGTTCGTGACCGCCAACGCCTCGCAGCGCGAGATGGACCGCGCGCTGGAAGAGGGCGTGAGCGACTACGTGGTCAAGCCCTTCCACCTGCGTGAACTGGCGCTGCGCACAAGCCTCGCGCTCGCGCGGCGCGAAGCGGCCGTGGTGCCGTTCGAACGGCCGGTCACCGAATCGGCCCGCGCACACCAACGAGCGGTGATCGCAGCATGATGGCTCGCCACACCTCGAGCGGAAAAGCCGCCGTGGCGGCCTGTGCGGCCATGGTTCTCGCGATGATCCCGGGCGCCCCTGCCATCGCCCAGAGCGCAAGCCAGCCGGCCGCTGAAACTGCCGAGCCTGCCGCGCCCCGCCCGGCGGTGAGGTCGGTGTTCGGCTCGGTCGCGGTCTCCTTCGTGGATCTGCGCGGGCAGGACCGGACCTGGTCGCTAGCGAGCGGCGGCGCGGCCTTCAACACCTCCGGGACCGGCGTGACCACCATCGAGGTGCAGCGCGCGGCGCGGCCCGGACTCGAAAACATCCGCGGCGTGGTGCGCCATGACGAAACCCTGTCCGACGACACATCGGTCTATCTTCAGGCCTCGGCCAGCGGCGGCGATCCGCTGCGCGAGCAATGGGGCGTGGGCGGCGGGATCGTCCAGCGGATCAGCGCTCAGCTGCAACTCACGCTCGATGCCCGCGCCGCGCGCTATCGCACGCCCGGCGCAGCGGGCCAGCGCAGCGCCTTCACCGGCCTTGCGGTCAATCCCGGCGTGGTCATCACCCCCAAGGGCACCCCGCTCGAGCTTTCGGCACAGGTGATCGCCTTGCGCAATGATCGCAAGGACTGGCAGTTCGGCGGTGCAGTCAGGGCGCTCTACTATGTCGGCGACCGCGATTTCCTGCTCGCCGGCGCCTCGCGCTACCCAGAGAACGAACTCGGCCGGGTGCGGCAGCTGACCTCGGGCTATGTCGGGTTGCGGCACGAGCTGGGCCGCGGGATCGGCCTGCGCGTGACGGCAGAGCACGCCCGGCTGGAGAACACCTGGACCGCGCGGACGGTCAGCATCGGCCTCGAAAAGAGGTTCTGAAGGCGCGATCGACCGATAGATGAACGTGATCTGGAACATCGTGGGCTACCTTCCCGCCCTGCGGCTTCCCGCAGGGCTGGTCGATGCGATGTTCGGCGGCTGCGCGCTGCTGGCGGGCATCTGCGCGTGGCTGATGGTCCGGCGCGTGCTTGCCGCCCAGCGCCGCGAGACGACCCAGGCCGCCAACCTGTTCATGGTCCGCGAGCTCGGCTCCTATGTGCTGGGCGAACATCCGGTCGATCTCGATCACCTGCGCGCCACGCTCGAACAGGCGCCGCTGCAATCCATCCTCCACTTCCTGCGGCTGCATCGCGGCCAGACGCAGGCCCTGGTGATCGCACAGGCAGAGCTTGCGGGCGTGTTCGACCCGGCAATCAAGGCCCTCGGCAGCGGCGTGGCCTCGCGCCAGATCGAGGCCTTGAAGCACCTCCAGTTCGCGCGCGGACCGGCGTTCCGCTCGGCGGTGCTGCGTCAAGTGATCCGCGGCCCCACGCCTCTGCTGCGGGTGGAGGCACTCTACACCTTCGTCGCGATGGGCACGAGCCCGTCCGAGATCGCGCTGGCGATCTGGATCGACGGAACCGGGCCTGACATGACACCGCGCCATCAGGCGCTATTCCAGTTGATAGCGGACCGCCTGCCGGACGTTCTTCCGGACCTCGTCCAGCTGGTCACGACCCGCGCCTTTCAGGATCAGCTCGCCGTGCTTGCCGCCCAGCATCAGGCCATGCACCACCCGCTGCCCGCGATCGGCACCGCGGCGGCGCGGCTGCGCGCACCGATCCACCCTTCGCGCAGGGTGGCGTGATGCCGGCCCCGTTCGAGGTGGCCGGAATGGCCCTCTATAATGCGCTGGTCGCGTTCTGCGTGGCCACCGTCATCCTGCGCAACGGCGCGGCGCTCATCCAGCTCGCCGTCGCCTTGCGGGCGACCATGCGCGAGGCGCGGCCGACGATGGACATGTTCGACCTCTGGCAGCGCACCGAGGCGCAGGCCCCGCGCATCTCGGTGATCGCGCCCGCCTTCAACGAGGAGCTGTCGATAGCGCAGTCGATCCAGTCGCTGCTGTCGCTGCAATATCCCGATCTCGAGGTGATCGTCGTCAACGACGGGTCGAAGGACCGGACGATGGAGATCCTCCGCGAGACATTCGACCTCGTTCCGGCCGAGCGCGCCATCGACCGTGCCTTGCATCACACCCGTGTGGTCGGCTGCTACGCGTCGCGAAAGCACGACAACCTGCTGGTGGTCGACAAGGAGAACGGCCGCAAGGCCGACGCCACCAATGCCGGGATCAGCTATTCCTCGGGCGATCTCATCTGCGTGATCGACGCGGATTCGGTGATCGACCCCGAAGGCCTGGTCCGCGCCGTCCAGCCCTTCATCGAAGGCGATGGCTCGGTGATCGCGGTGGGGGGGAGCATCCGCATCGCCAATGGCTGCACGATCAAGGGCGGACACGTCGTCAAGGTCGGCACCGGGCGCGAATGGCTGCCGCTGTTCCAGACGCTCGAATATTTCCGCGCCTTTCTGGCAGGGCGCGTCGCCGCGTCCCACGGGGGCATATTGCTGCTGATCTCCGGCGCCTTCGGCCTGTTCCGTCGCGACGTGCTGCTCGAGGCGGGAGGCTACCAGCACGATTCGCTTGGCGAGGATCTGGAACTGCTGGTCCGCCTCCAGCGCATCGCCCGCGAGAACAACCGGCCGCACACCATCGCCTACCTGCCCGAAATCTGCTGCTGGACCGAGGCCCCCTTCACCATCGAGGGCGTGCGCAACCAGCGCACCCGCTGGCAGCAGGGCGGGTTGCAGGTGTTCTTCAAGCACCGCGTGATGCTCTTCAACAAGCGCTACGGGCGGCTCGGGATGATCGCCTTTCCGCTGCTCGCGCTGGAGGACCTGATCGGGCCGATCGCCGAGCTGCTCGGCTATGTCCTTATGGTGGTCGGGCTGGCGCTGGGCATTCTCGATCCGGCCGTGGCGGTTCTCTACTTCCTGCTGACCTGCCTGTTCGGCTCGCTGATGAGCGCAGGGGTGCTGATCATCGAGGAGATGCAGCCGCGCCCGGTGGCGGGCGTCGCCGATTTCGGCTGGCTGCTGATGGCGGCGGTGGTGGAGAATTTCGGCTATCGGCAGCTCATCCAGTGGTACCGGCTGCGCGGCGTCGTCCATTTCCTGAAGAAGAAGACCGCCTGGGCCGCGGTGCCGCGCGCGGGGCTCGGCGGCAAGCCAGCAGGGCCGCCGCCCAAGGGCGTGGAACGGCGCAAGGCCGACCTCACGATCGACCACCGCGACCCGGGCGACGCGCCGCAAGGCACGCCTGCCTAGCTCGTGCCGACCTTGCTGATCCGGTAATCGGCAAGGCTCATCCAGTAGGCGATCCGCCAGCGCAGCCGGTTGAGGGGGGTGCTGTGCCTCGCGTACCAGCCGGGCGTGATCGGCTCGCTCGAACCCTGGAGGTGGTCGATCATCTCCCGCAGCTTGGCCGCGAGCCCCGCATCCTCGACCCGCACCATCAGTTCGACATTGATGCGGAACGAACGCTTGTCGAGGTTTGCACTGCCGATATAGCTCGCATCGTCGACCACCAGCAGCTTCATGTGCAGCTTGCAGATGGCGAATTCGTAGATCTTCACGCGAGCGCGCAGGAGCTGGCCGTAGAGCAGACGGGCCATCGAAATCGCGGCGGCGATGTCGGACTTGCCGGCCATGATCATGCGCGCTTCACCGCGCATTCCGACCCGCGCGATGAGGCGTCTGAAGCTGCGGGGCGGCGAGAAATAGGCCGAGACCGTGTCGAGGCGTTTCGCCGCCACGAGGTCCTTCCTGAACACCCAGGCCCAGTGCCCCTTGCGCACCAGCGGGCCGCCGACCAGCAGCCGCACCGGGCCATCCCCGCCGTCCCAGTCCTTGACGATGTCGCGCAGCCGCCTGAGCTGCGACGTGCGGCCATTGGCGGCATTCGCGACCCAGGCACTGAGCATCCGCGACCAGCGGGTGAACTGCTCCACCACCGGCCCTTCGATGATCACCGAAAGATCGCACCAGCCGTTGTCGGCGGGGATCGCGAAGTAGTGGTCCGAGACGTTCGCCCCGCCGGTCATCACGCGGGTTTCGTCGCAGATCGTGAACTTCTGGTGGTTCCGCACCAGGTAGCGCGTGCCCCACTTGGGCGAGAAGATCGCGAAGCTCCCCCCCGCCTCGACCAGCGGCGCGAAGAAGGCCGCGCCTGCATCATTGCCGAAGGCATCGACGATGAGGTCAACCGACACGCCGCGCTGAGCGGCGAGGACCAGGGCGTCGCGCACCATCGTGCCCGCGACGTCGCCTGCGAAAAGGTAGTAGAAGACCCGCAGCGATTCCTTCGCGCTGTCGATCAGCTCGACCAGCGCCTTCAGCCTGTCCTGCCCGTGCGGATAGAAGGTGAACGTATGTCCCGCCGCGCTGACGTGGAACGGATCGAGGTCGCAATAGTCGGGCGCCCCGTCCTTAGAGCCGACCTCGTCGGTGGGGGTCTTAGCGGGTGAGGTGGCCATAGGCCGCAGCCTAGACACAGATGCAGGCGACCCGACAGGGTAAAGCGGTGAACGGTGGCGGGTGCGGGGTGTGACAAAAGACATTCCCTCGCCCGTTGACGTCATTGCCTACTTGGCAGATAGACAATCCATGCTCTCGCAAAAGACCCGCTACGCCATCCGTGCCATGCAGCACCTTGCCGATCATTACGGCGACGGGCCGGTCCAGCTTTCCGCGATTGCCGAGGCGCAGAAGATCCCGGCCAAGTTCCTAACCGTGATCCTGTCCGAGCTGACCCGATCCGGTCTTGTCGATTCGCAGCGTGGCCGCGATGGAGGCTACTGGCTGGCGATCCCCCCACTCGACATCACCTATGGCGACCTGATCCGGCATATGCGCGGCAGCCTTGCGCTGGTGCCCTGCGCCAGCCGCTATGCCCACGAGAAGTGCAAGAACTGCCTCGAGGAAGGCGAGTGCCGGACCCGCGCGCTGATGCTCGATGTGCGCGACCGGACCGCGCAGATCCTCGACGGGATCCGGCTCTCCGATCCGATCGCGACCGTTCCTTCCTTCACCGAGGACGCGGCCTGAGCGCTCCCCGAGCGGCCTGTCGCACAAAGCAAACCTTTCGGCCCGAGACAGAATTTCTGTCCGCCAAGCCCATTGTCAATCATTTCGATTGAATTTAATTCGTTCGCAGCGGACATCTTCCGCGCAACGAAAGGGCCATCCATGAACCACACCGAGAAAGGTTCGCCTGCGCGCGGGATCGTGCCCGAAGCGCTCGCGGTGGTCGACGAGGCGCTTTCGCGGCTGCGCTACGGCACCATCCAGCTGACCGTGCATGACGGGAAGGTCATGCAGATCGACGTCACCGAAAGGAAGCGGCTGACCGAATGAGGTCGGGCCGCACCACTATCCATAAACAGGGAAGCGCAGACCGGACGGCCGGATGCATGCCCGCTTGCAAAGGCGAGACATCATGAAGACCACTGCCATCCGAACTGCCCTGCTGCTGGGCGCGGCCCTTGCCGGGCTGACCGCAGCGCCCGCTTTCGCACAGGACACCGCTGCCACCGACCAGCCGACGACAACGGAGGATGGCGCCGATGAGGCCTCCGGCGAGATCTTCGTCACCGCCCGTCGCCGCTCGGAAAGCGCGCAGGACATCCCGCTCGCCGTGTCGGTGGTGAGCGCCGCGCAGTTGGACGCGACCGGCGCCTTCAACGTGAACCGGCTCCAGCAGCTCGCGCCGACCCTCCAGTTCTATTCCTCGAACCCGCGCAACACCGCGGTCAATATCCGCGGCATCGGCGCGCCCTTCGGCCTGACCAGCGACGGGTTCGAGCAGGGCGTGGGCATCTATGTCGACGACGTCTACTATTCGCGCGTTGCCTCGGCGACCTTCGACTTCCTCGATGTCGCCCAGATCGAGGTGCTACGCGGGCCGCAGGGCACGCTTTACGGCAAGAACACCACGGCGGGCGCGATCAACATCCAGACAAACCAGCCGACCTTCGACTTCGAGGGCAGGGCCGAAATCAGCCTGGGCAATTACGAATTCCAGCAGGCCCGCCTCGCGATTTCCGGTCCGCTCACCGAAAAGCTCGCGGCGCGGGTCGCCTTTTCGGGCACCAGCCGCAACGGCACGATCCGCAACGTCACCACCGGGCAGGAGATCCAGAGCCTCGACAACGTGGGCGTGCGCGCGCAGCTTCTGTGGGAGCCGACGAATGACCTCAAGGTCAAGCTGGTGGGCGACTACAACAAGCAGGACGCGGTCTGCTGCGGCTCGGTGTTCGTGCGCACCGTCGCGACCCAGCGCCCCCTCAACCGCCAGTTCGCCGCCCTTGCTGCGGCCCAGAATTACGCGCCGCCCAGCACCAACCCCTTCGACCGGCTGACCGATCTGGACGCCCCGCTGAACGCCGGCAACGTCATTGCCGGCGTGGCCCTGAACGTGAACTGGGACGTGGGCCCGGGCACCTTCACCTCGGTGACCGCATGGCGCTACTGGGACTGGGTTCCGCGGAACGACCGCGACTTCACCGGCCTGCAGATCGTCAGCGCGTCGAACAATCCTTCGCAGCAGAACCAGTACACGCAGGAATTCCGCTACGCCTATACCGGACCGAAGTTCGACTTCGTGGTCGGTGCCTTCGCCTTCAGCCAGCGGATCGACACACAGGGTCTGGAATCGCAGGGCCTTGCCGCCAGCCGCTGGAACATCGCGCCCACCAACCCGCTGTCGAATGACCCGACGGTTCTGAACGGCCTGACCGCGCGCAACACCCAGTTCCTCAAGAGCACCAGCGCGGCACTGTTCGGCCAGCTGAGCTGGAAGGTGACCGACGCCTTCACCATCCAGCCGGGCGTGCGGCTGAACTACGACAAGAAGGAAGGCTTCTACCAGCGCCGGGTGTTCACCGGCGCGGGCGTCGAGCTGACCGGCACAGAAACCGATGCCCGCAGCCGCGCGCAGCTTGCCATCTTCCAGCCGCAGCTGAGCGCGCCCGCGGACACCGACTGGAACTTCACCTACGACCTGACGCTCAGTTACAAGGTGGCACCCGACGTGCTCGCCTATGCAACCTATGCCAAGAGCTTCAAGACCATCGGCATCAACCAGAACGGCCTGCCCACCGACGCCAACGGCGTCCCGATCGCGGCGGCCGGGACGATCAAGCCGGAAAGCCTCGATCACTTCGAGATCGGCGTGAAGTCGCAGTTCTGGGACCGCCGCGCAACGCTCAACCTTGCCGCGTTCCGCACCGATATCCGCGACTATCAGGCAACCGTCACCAACGGACAGTTCGGCGTGCTGCGCGGCTTCCTCGCCAATGCCGACAAGGTGCGCACGCAGGGGATCGAGGCCGATTTCGCGGTGCGCCCGAGCAACCGCTTCAACGCCTATGTCAACGGCGCCTATACCGACGCCAAGTATCTCCGTTTTGTCGATGCACCCTGCCCTCCCGAGCTTTCGGGCGGCACCACCGCGACCGCGGGCCAGACCCCGTCTGCCCCCGGTACCCCGGGCGGGATCAGCCCGGCCAATTGCGACATCTCGGGCCAGCGGCTTGCGGGCGTATCGAAGTGGGCCTTCTCCTTCGGCGCGGAAGCTAACGCGCCGGGTAACGTCTTGGGACAGGGCGGGGAGTTCTACTTCGGCTATGACGGCTCCTACCGGTCCGACTTCTCGTCCAACGCCTCGCCCTCGCCCGCCACGCGGGTCGCAGGCTACAGCCTCTCGAACTTCCGCGCCGGCTTCCGCAGCGACAAGGGCTTGAACATTTTCGCGTGGGTGCGAAACGCGTTCGACGAGAACTACTTCGAGCAGCTGTTCATCGCGCCCGGCAACACCGGGCTGATTGCGGGGCTTCCCGGCGACCCACGTACCTGGGGCGGCACCGTCAGCGTCACCTTCTGACCTGACGGCCGCCTGCCCTTCCGCACCTTCGCAGAGAGGACCACCTCATGCCCGATATCGCCGCGCTGCTTGCCCAGATCGCCCCGTTCATAGCCATCGGCTTTACCGCCCAGATGATCGACGGGGCGCTGGGCATGGCCTTCGGGGTCACCACCCAGACCCTGCTGGTGAGCGCAATGGGCGTGCCTCCGGCGAGCGCCTCGGCGAGCGTCCATCTCGTCGAGCTGTTCACGACTGGCGCCTCGGGCCTCAGCCATGCCTGGCAGCGCAATGTCGACTGGGGACTGTTCCGGCGGCTCGTGCCGTTCGGCGTGCTGGGCGGAGTGACGGGGGCCTATGTCCTGTCGAACATCGATGCCTCGGCGGCGCGGCCCTTCGTGATGCTCTACCTCACCGGGATCGGCTTCTACCTGCTGTGGCGCGCGATCCGGATGGCCAAGCCGCGCTTCGAGGACCCGCGCTACACCAGCCCGCTGGCGCTGGCCGGAGGGTTCCTCGATGCGGCGGGCGGCGGCGGCTGGGGACCGGTGGTCACCTCCAACCTGCTCATCCAGGGCGCCGATCCGAGAAAGGTGATCGGCACGGTCAACACCGCCGAGTTCCTGCTCACCTTGTCGATCTCGATCACTTTCCTGCTCACCCTCGGTCCTGCGGCGTTCACCCTGGTCACCGGCGGGCTGATCATCGGCGGCGTGGTCGCGGCACCCTTCGGCGCGGTGCTCGCCAGCCGGGTGCAGCCGCGCGTCCTGCTGCTGGCGGTGTCGCTGGTCTTGATCATCACCAGCGCCTACAGCATCTGGAAAGCCTGGCCGATCATCTAAGGCCGGCGGAGCCCCAATGGATACCGAACTTCTGCTCATCTGCGCGCTGACGGGCGTGATCAACCTGATCGGCGCGCTCGCCTATGCGGCGCGCATCGCAGGCGTGCGGACGGGACGCATCGCCCTGTCCTTCGCGCTGTTCAACGTGCTGCTGCTGGTCAGCCGCACCTCGAACGGGTTCCTCGGCCCGTTCCTCGCCAAGCGCATCGAGACCGCGCTGGCGAGCGGCGATGGCGACATGCTGCTGTGGGAGCTGCGGCTGGTGCTGCTCTCGGCCGCGGGCGCGGTGCTGCTGGGCATCCTGCTGGTGCCGAGCTTCCAGCGCCTGTTCGCCGCCGCAATAACCTCGTTTCAGGCCAGCCGGTCGACCTCGCGCCTGTTGCTCAGGAGCGTGACCCCGGCCGGGCTGCGCACGATCCGCGAATCCGTCGCGGTCCCGACGAAGGAGACGCTGCAATCGCTGCGGGGACCGCGCGGAGTGAGCTGGGCGGTGCTCGCCGCCAATGCCATCGCGCAAGGCCTGCTGGCAGTCGGCGTGATCGCCTCGCTCTATGCCGGATACCTCGTGCCCGAGTTCCGCGTCACCGCCTCGCAGATGACCGCGATCGTGAACGGCTTCGCGACCATTCTGCTGTTCGCGCTGATCGATCCGCAGATCTCCGCCCTGACCGACGACGTGGTCGACGGCTCGGTCAGCGAGGCGACCTTCCGCCGGGCGATGATCTGGGTGTCGCTCAGCCGCCTTGCGGGCACGCTGGCAGCTCAAGTGCTGCTGGTGCCCGCCGCGGTGGTGATCGCTTGGGCGGCAGGCTGGCTCTAGACGGCCAGCCCCAGCACGAGGCCACCTGCCGCACAGGCCGCCAGCAGCCGCAGCACCGACCACTTCGCTCCGAAGGCGAGCGCGAAGGCGAGCGCCGCGAGCAGCCCGGCGCGCCAGTCGAAGCTCGCCAGATCGGGCCATGAGAGCCGCAGCGGGCCGAAGCGCGCCTCGCCCACCGCGGCGAACAGCACGTGCAGCGCGAACCACGCGGTCAAGTTGGCGATCACGCCCACCACCGCCGCGGTGACCGCCGCCAGCCCGCCCTTGAGCCACACCGCCTGCCCCAGCCGGTCGATCCACGGCGCAAGCGCGAAGATCCACAGGAAGCACGGGGCGAAGGTCACCCAGGTGGTCAACAGCGCGCCGAGCAGCCCGGCGACGAGCGGCGAGAAGGGCTCGGGCGCACGGAAAGCGGCAAGGTAGCCGACGAATTGCGTCACGAGGATCAGCGGGCCGGGTGTCGTCTCGGCGAGGCCCAATCCGTCGGCCATTTCGCCGGGCCGCAGCCAGCCGAAGCCCTGCACCGCCTCCTGCGCCATATAGGCGAGCACCGCGTAAGCCCCGCCGAAGGTGACGATCGCAAGCTGCGAGAAGAAGGCGCCGATCTCCCACAACACATGCCCGCGCCCCAGCGTCGCGGCGATCAGCGCCATCGGGGCGGCCCAGATCACGCCCCACACCAGCACCGAGGTGATGGTGGTGCGCCACGGCCGGGCGGGGAGCGCGCCGCCGGGCTTGGTCGGCTTCAACGCCAGCAAGTCCGGCCGGGTGCGGGCGATAATCATGCCGATCACGCCCGATCCGAGCACGATCAGCGGGAAGGGCAGGTCGAACAGGAACAGCCCCGCGAAAGCTGCCGCCGCCAGCGCGCGCTTCACGCCTGTATCGAGCGCCCTACCCGCGATCCGCAGCAAGGCCTGCACCACCACCGCCAGCACCGCCGCCTTCACCCCGAGGAACAGCGCCGCCACCCAGCCGAGGTTCGCCGCCAGCGCATAGAGCACCGACAGCGCAAGGATGATGCAGGCGCCGGGAATGACGAACAGCAGCCCCGCCGCAAGGCCGCCCTGCCAGCCATGCAGCCGCCAGCCGATCCACGTGGCGAGCTGCTGCGCTTCCGGGCCGGGGAGCAGGTGGCAGAAATTGAGCGCGTGGAGATAGTCCTCCTCGGCCACCCAGCCCCGCTCCTCGACCAGTTCGCGGTGCATCAGCGCGATCTGCCCTGCCGGCCCGCCAAAGCTGAGGAAGCCGATGCGGGTGAAGACGCGCAGCAGATCAGGGAAGGAAGGGGTCGCGGTCGCGGGTGCGTCCCGCAGATCGGGGGAAATCGAAAGGTCCAGTTCGGCCATGCCTACCTCGCTTGCATGCCCTACCGCGCGGACTCGCGCGAAGGGGGTGATGACGAGGCAACGCTTGGGCTTTTCTCGGCCTGGACGGGAGGTTGCTCGGCCCCGTGGTCACCGTGATAACGGGAGGAGCGGGGCGGTTCAAGGGGGCGCGCCGGCTTGACACCGCCCCTCGATTCGGTATTTCCATAATTATCGAATTGTGGAAGAACCATATGGAAGCCGATCACGTCATCCGCGCGCTTGCCGCGCTCGCGCAGGAGCATCGCCTTGCCGCCTTCCGCCTGCTGGTCGAAGCCGGGCCGGACGGCCTGCCCGCAGGCGCCATCGCCGAGCGGGTCGGGGTGCCGCCCTCCTCGATGAGCTTCCACCTCGCCCAGCTCGCCAATGCCGGGCTGGTGACCCAGCGCCGCGCGAGCCGCTCCATCATCTACGCCGCCGACTACGCCGCGATGACCGGGCTGATGGGCTATCTCACCGAGAATTGCTGCGGCGGCGTGCCTTGCGACAATGCCGCCGCGTGCGGACCTGCCACCAACCGAAAGAACGCCTGATGAAACGCTTCCACCTCCATGTCGGCGTCACCGATCTCGACGCCTCGGTCGCCTTCTACACCCACCTGTTCGGCGCCGCGCCGAGCGTGGTGAAGCCCGACTACGCCAAGTGGATGCTTGAGGACCCGCGCATCAACTTCGCCATCTCGATGCGCGAAGGCGCGGTGAAGGGCATCGAGCATGTCGGCCTGCAGGTCGAGGACGCGTCCGAACTCGCCGAGGTCTATGCGCGCCTCAAGGCCGCCGACCGCCCGGTGCTCGAGGAAGGCGCGACCACCTGCTGCTATGCGCAGTCCGAAAAGAGCTGGATCGCCGACCCGGACGGCGTGGTGTGGGAGGCCTTCCTGACCAGCGGCGGCAGCACCACCTATGGCGGCAGCCCCGATCTCGATCAGCTCGCCAATTCGCAAGCGGCGACCGGAGCCTGCTGCGTGCCGGAGACGGCGACGCCCGCACCGGCGCCCGCGAAGACCTGCTGCTGAGGTCTCACCGATGAACGTCCTGTTCCTGTGCACGGGCAACTCCGCCCGCTCGATCCTCGCCGAGGCGATCCTGCGGCATGACGGCGCGGGGCGCTTTGCCGCCTTCAGCGCGGGGAGCCAGCCGGCGGGCCGCGTTAACCCGTGGGCACTCCGCACGCTCGCGGCGCGCGGGCTTCCGGCGGAGGGCTTCGCATCCAAGAGCTGGTCCGCCTTCGCCGATGGCCCGGCTTTCGATATCATCATCACCGTCTGCGACAGCGCCGCGGCCGAGACCTGCCCGGTGTGGCCGGGCCAGCCGATTGCGGCCCACTGGGGCATCCCCGATCCCGCCGCCGTGGAAGGCAGCGACGCCGACAAGGAGGCCGCCTTTGCGCTCGCCTTCGAGCGGATGAAGCGCCGCATCGACCGGCTGCTCGCCTTGCCGGTCGAGAGCCTCGATGCGCAGGCCCTCCGCGCCGAACTGGCCGCGATCGGCGAGGCGGAGACCGCCGCATGACCGCCCTCCTCGCGGATACCGCGCCCGCTCCTGCCGCTGCCGGCCTCGGCCTGTTCGAGAAGTGGCTGAGCGTCTGGGTTGCCGCCGCGATCCTTGCCGGCGTGCTCCTCGGCAACACCGCGCCGCAAGCCTTCGCGGCGCTGGCAGCTCTCGAATATGCTTCGGTCAACCTCGTGGTCGCCGTGCTGATCTGGGCGATGATCTTCCCGATGATGGTCGCGGTCGATTTCGGCGCGGTGCGGCGCGCGGGCGACAAGCCCAAGGGGCTGATCATCACGCTGGTGGTCAACTGGCTGATCAAGCCCTTCACCATGGCGGCGCTGGGCGTCCTGTTCTTCGAAGTGGTGTTCGCCGACCTCATCGCCCCTGCCGACGCGCAGCAATACATCGCCGGGCTGATCCTGCTCGGCGCCGCCCCCTGCACCGCGATGGTGTTCGTGTGGGCACAGCTCACCCGGGGCGATCCTGCCTACACGCTGGTGCAGGTCGCCGCGAACGACCTCATCATGATCGTCGCCTTCGCGCCCATCGTCGCGCTGCTGCTCGGCGTAACCGACATCGCGGTGCCGTGGGAGACGCTGCTGCTCTCGGTCGCGCTCTATGTGGTGGTGCCGCTCGGCGCGGGCGCGCTGGTCCGCGCCCGGCTGCTGGCGAGCCACGGCGGCGACGAGCGCGCGGTCGGCGATTTCACCGCGCGGATCAAGCCGCTCTCGATCATCGGCCTGCTCGCGACGGTCGTGCTCCTGTTCGGCTTCCAGGCCGAGACCATCGTCGCCCGCCCGCTGCTGGTCGCGCTGATCGCGGTGCCGATCATCGTCCAGAGCTACGGCATCTTCGCCATCGCCTATGGCTGGGCGAAGCTGTGGCGCGTGCCGCACGCGATCGCCGCGCCCTGTGCGCTGATCGGCACGTCGAACTTCTTCGAACTGGCCGTGGCGGTCGCGATCGGGCTGTTCGGCCTCGGCAGCGGAGCCGCGCTGGCGACGGTCGTGGGCGTGCTGGTCGAGGTCCCCGTGATGCTCTCGCTGGTCGCCTTCGCCAACCGGACGCGGGGCAGCTTCCCGGCAGCATGAGGCATGGCGTGGAAGTTGATCCAGATCAGATTTCCGGCCATGTTATTAAGATCGTTCAATGCCAAATGATGAATAGTCTGGCGGGCACGTCTTTTATTAAAACGCGGATCGATCACACGACAAGTTGATCGGACGAGACGTTGCAATTCGTGGAACTAGCGCTTTCCCGCAAGGGTTAACCTTGGCCAATGCGGCAAATCGCAAAAAGGAATGTTCCATGATCAAGAAGATGTACTTCGCTGGAGCAGCCGCGGCTGCTCTGCTCACCACGTCCATCACTCTGGCGCAGACGACTTCCACCACCACCGGGACCGGCACGGGCACCACCACCGGCACCGGAACGGGCCAGTCGACCGGCAGCACCAGCGGTGCCCGCACCGGGACGACCACGACCACGCCCGGCCAGACCTCGAGCCAGACCGGCACGCAAACCGGGACCCAGACCGGCACAACAACGGGCACCGGCACGACGACAGGCACCGGCACGACGACAGGCACCGGCACCGGCACCACCATGGGCACCGGCACCGGCTCGACCGTGAACTCGAACCCCAATTCTGTCACCGGCAGCAACAGCACCGGCACGAGCAGCTCCGGAACCTATTCCAACGGCACCTACCCGGGCGGGCAGAGCACCAGCGGGACCGGCACCTACTCGAGCGGCCAGCAGGGCACCACCGGCACGGGCACGTACCCGAGCGGGCAGAGCACCACTGGCGGATCGCAGGGTTCGAGCTGGCAGGGCGCCGGAGAGCGGGGCTGAATTCGCCAAGCCCAATAACGAACAGGACAACTGCCGCGCCCGTCCGGGCGCGGCAGCTCCTTTCGACCGCCCGGCCCTGGCTTGTCGCGCTCGGTGGCGGCGCGGCGCTCGGGTTGGCTGCGACGCACGTCGCCGCGTCGCTGGGAGCCTCGTGGCCGATGGCCGCTCAGGCTGCAGCGCCCGTGTCGCCTGCCGAAGCCCGGCAGGACCCGTGGTTCGCCGGAACCCAACCGCGCCCCGCCGCACGCGCCTTCGTCGCGATGCTCCGCCGCGCCGGCGATGAGGGGCTCGACCCCGCCGCCTATCCCATAGCCGCCATCGAGGCCGCGCTCGCCGAGGCGGAGTCCGGAACGGACGACGAAGCCCGCACGCGGGCGAGCGCTCTGCTGACAGAGGCACTCACGGCCTATGCCCGCGACCTGCGCGTGCCCCGCCGGATCGCGGATGTCACCTATATCGATCCCGAACTCATCCCTGCCGCGCCTGCCATAGAGGAACTCGCCGCCGGCGGTTCACCGGCCGAACGGCTTGCCGAACTCCAGGCCGGCAACCCGGCCTATCAGGACCTGCGCGCGGGCCTCGCCCGCTACCGCGCGAAATGGGCGGGCCTTCCGCAGATCCGGATCCCCGAAGGCCCGCCGCTGGCGCCCGGCAGCCGGGGCGAGCGGGCGGCGCTGCTGCGGCAGCGTCTCGGCCTGCCTGCGTCGGCGACCGACAAGGCGCTCTACGACGCCGTCCTCGCCTTCCGCACCGCCCACGGCCTTGCGCCGGCACGAACCGCGGACCGCGATACCATCGCCGCGCTCAACCGGGGCGCGGCCCATTACGAAGGCCTCATCATCGCCAGCATGGACCGGGTCCGCGGGCTTCCCGCAGGCGGCGCACGCTATGTCCTCGTTGACACCGCCGCGGCACGGCTGCGGATGATCGAGGGCGGGAAGGAGGCGGGCAGCATGAAGGTGGTGGTCGGCAAGCCCGGCATGGAAACGCCCCAGCTCGCTGGGTTCATCCGCTACGCGCTGGTCAATCCCTATTGGAACGTGCCCCCCGATCTGGTGCAGCGGACCATCGCGCCGGCGGTCCTGCGCGAAGGCACGGGCGTGCTCGCGCAGCGCCGCTACGTGCTGTCCGCCGACTGGCGGTCCACCGACCCGGTCGATCCGGGCGCGGTCGACTGGCCGGCGGTGTCGGCGGGCCGCGCGAGCGTCTGGGTGCGCCAGTTGCCGGGGGGCCGCAACATGATGGGCGCGGTCAAGTTCATGCTGCCCAACGACATGGGCATCTACCTCCACGACACGCCCGACAAGAGCCTGTTCCAGCGGGCCGACCGGCGCCTGAGTTCGGGATGCGTGAGGCTCGAGGACGCCGCGCGGCTGGGCCAGTGGCTGTTCGGCCAGCCGATCCTCGGCGGCGATACCGCCACGCCCGACCGCCGCGTCGATCTGCCAGCGCCCGTCCCGGTGTTCACCACCTGGCTGCCCGCGAGCGTCGAGGACGGGCGGATCCGCTTCCGGCGCGATGCGGGCAAAGGCCTGCGCAGCGCGGCCGGGCCTGCGACAGCCGCAGGGGCCGGGGCCTGAAGGAGCTGGAGGAGGGCTCGCAGGTGCCCCCTTTTCCTTGACTTCGCGCCCTCCCCCGCCTAGCTGGCGCGCTTCCCTACTTTCCGCGATTCTGAGAAGAGGCCGCCCATGGCACGCGTTACCGTTGAAGATTGCGTCGACAAGGTCCCGAACCGCTTCGACCTCGTCCTGCTCGCCGCGCAGCGCGCGCGCGAGATTTCGGGGGGCAGCGAGCTGACCATCGACCGCGATCGCGACAAGAACCCGGTCGTGGCGCTGCGCGAAATCGCTGAACAGACCGTCACGCCGACGGCCCTGCTGGAATCGGTTGTTGTCAGCCTCCAGAAGATCCTGCCGGACGACGAGGACGAGGCCGACGAAATCGGCTCGCTCAGCCAGTCGGCCGAAGCGCTGCGGATCACCGCCTCGGCACCGGCGCGCACCTCCTCGCTGGGTGGCGATTACGACGGGTAAGTTTTTCGCATAGCGAAAATTGCGCTCGAAGATCAGAGGCGGCTTGGACGAGGTCCAGGCCGCCTTTTTCGTGTTTCAGGGCCCCGCCAGACCCCCTCCAGACCCCTTCTTGACCCCTTCTTGACCCCTGTTTGACCCACCCCAGCCCGCCCTTGCCAAGGCTTTGCGGGGCGCTATCCCTCGATTCTTGTCATCCGGCAGTCATGCCGGGGCCGGGGGGTGCGCATGGCGTCGATTGCGATCTACAGCGTCAAGGGCGGGGTCGGGAAGACGACACTGGCGGTCAACCTCGCCTGGGCTGCGGCGAGCCTTTCGCGGCGCAAGACGCTGCTCTGGGACCTCGACGCCTCGAGCGGATCGGGCTTCCTGCTGGGCGTCGATCCGCGCAAAAAACGCAGCGCAGACAGTATCTTCGCCGATGACAGCGATCCTGCGCGGCTGATCCAGCCGACCGCCTATGCCGGTCTCGACCTGCTCCCGGCAGACGAGAGCATCCGCGAACTGGACCGGCGGCTGGACAAGCTCGGCAAGAAGAAGCGGCTCGCCCGGCTGACTGCGCTTCTGGCGAAGGACTACGATCGGATCATCTTCGATTGCCCCCCTGTTCTCAACGAGTTAAGCGCGCAGATCATCCGCGCTGCCGACCTCGTGATCGTCCCCCTGCCGCCCTCCCCGCTCTCCGCACGGGCCTTCGAGGTGGTGGTCGAGGAAGTGCGCGGGACTGGCAAGGGCCACCCCCCGATCCTCCCCGTCCTGTCGATGCTGGACCTGCGCCGGAGCCTCCACAAGGCAGCGCGCGAGGCGAACCCGACATGGCCCGCCATCCCGCTCGCTAGCGCGGTCGAGCAATGCGCGGTGGAGCGGCAGCCTGTAGGCGCCTTCGCCCCGCGCTCCCCGGCAGCACGGGCCATCGCCCAACTCTGGACCGCGATCGAGAAGAAGCTCGCCAAGCTGTGATGGGGGGCAAATAGCCGCCTTCGCAAGCTCGCGCTTCGCGCCTATAGCAAGTGCTTGGAAAGCCACAGGGGCACGGCGGCAATGGGCGATTTCGGGGACGGCATCGGGACGATGGTCGAAGGCGGGCTGCTCGGCCGCGCCGTCGAGCCGGGTGCGGGCGAGGCATCGGGCCACGGCGGCGAGCAGGTCACCTGCCCCAATTGCGGCACCTCCTTCCGAGGCAATTTCTGCCCCCAGTGCGGGCAGAAGGCGCACCTCCACCGCAGCCTCGCCGAGATCGGGCATGACATCATGCACGGCGTGCTGCACCTCGACGGCAAGCTCTGGAACACGCTGCCGATGCTGGTCTTCAAACCCGGTGACCTGACCCGCCGCTTCATCGCCGGCGAGCGCGCCAGGTTCGTCAGCCCGATGTCAATGTTCCTGTTCACCGTCTTTGCCATGTTCGCGGTGTTTCAGATGGTTGGCATCGGCGCTCCAACCGATTTCGGCGGCAGTCTGGCCGAAGGGTTCAGCGACAACAGCCCCTTTCAGCGCAATATCCAGAAGCAGATCACCGAAGTCGAGAAAGAGCGCGGGCAACTTGCCAGGAATGACCCGCGCCGCGCAGTCCTGGCGAAGCAGGCCAAGACGCTGAACGAGATCCTCGCCAACAGCCGCAAACCGGACGACGCAGTCAAAAGCGTCAACACCGGGATTCCCTGGCTCGACCAGAAACTGCTTGGAAAATGGCAGAAAAATCCCGGGCTGATGCTCTACAAGCTGCAGTCGAACGGGTACAAGTTCAGCTGGTTGCTGATCATTTTGTCGACCCCCGTCCTGTGGCTGATGTTCGCGTGGCGGCGGCAGTTCAAAGCCTATGATCACGCGGTGTTCGTGACCTATTCGCTGAGCTTCATGTCGCTGTTGTTCATCGTCATGTCGATCCTCAGCACCATACCCGAAGGCGGCGGGTGGGCATTGGGGTTGTTCGCGATCGGCGCGCCTCTGCACCTCTACAAACAGCTTCGATATGCCTATGATCTGACGCGGTTCTCCGCCCTGTGGCGCTGGTTCGTACTGCTGTTCTTCATCCAGATCGTGCTGACGCTGTTCCTGCTGATCCTCGGGGTGCTGGGCGCCTTCTGAGGGGCCCAAGTTCCGCCTCGGTCCGTCCCGCTCGGGGAACGTTCCGTCGCGCGGCTTGTTCACGCCTAAGCGACGGTGCAGGAGTGCGTCATGGCGATAATCGCTGTCTACAGCGCGAAGGGCGGTGTCGGGAAAACGACCATAGCGACCAATCTGGCATGGTGCTCCGCGCAGGGGCACGCACGCCGCACGCTGCTCTGGGATCTCGACATGGCCGATGGCGCCGGCTTCATGTTTGCGCTCGACGATCGTCGCAGAAGGCCGGCCCGCAGCCTGTTCGCCGGCGACATCGATGCCCATGCGCTGATCCAGCCGAGCAGCTACGCGGGGCTCGACGTGTTGCCGGCGGACAGCAGCCTGCGCGAACTGGATTCGATGCTGCTGCGGATGGGCCAGCGCAACCGCCTGGCGACGCTCGGCAAGCAGATGTCGCGGCATTATGACCGGCTGATCCTCGATTGCCCCCCGATGCTCAATGAACTGAGTGCGCAGGTGATGCGCGCCGCGACGCTGGTGATCGTGCCGCTGCCGCCCTCGCCGCTCTCAGCGCGCGCCTTCGACTTCGTGGTCGAGGAAATCCGCCGCCACACCAAGCGCCCGCCGCCGATCCTGCCGGTACTCTCGATGATCGACCGTCGCCGCTCGCTGCATTGCGAGGCACTGGCGGCCAACCCCGCCTGGCCATGGATCCCGATGGTCAGCGCGGTCGAGCAGTGCGCGGTACAGCGCCGCCCGGTGGGGGCCTTTGCGCCGAGCTCTCCGGCGGCGCAGTCCTTCGCAAGGTTGTGGGACGGGATCGAGCGCAAGCTTGCCAAGATGGCGGTACGCTCGCCCGTGGCGGCCTGATCAGGGACAGGCAAATCGCTTGCGCACGAGCTCGGCGAAGGCCTCGGCGATCGAGGTTCGGCCCGCAGCCTCGGCCGAGTATCCGGCGAGATGGGCGAACAGGACATCGCTGTCGATCTCGGCCGTCTCGGGCAGGCAGGCCTCGACTGGCTGGTTGGCAGCGCGGCGTTCGGCGAGGTTCTGCCGGTAGGACTTGCCCACCTCGCTTATCACGCCGAACAGCTTGCCGGCCTCGGGCCCGAGCGTCCATTCGGGACCGGTCTTCGCCAGTTCGCCGACGCGTCCGAGGAAGGCCGCGACCGACATCTGCGGTGAGGGTGCCGTCACATCCGGGCCAGCCGAAACCGGTGAAGCGGCATGAAGGGTCAGAACTGCGAGCAGAAGCTTGGCTGATCGTGTCATGTTATCTCCTTGCATCAAATGATCATCTGGACTCCGGTTCCTTAACTTCGGCTGACAGGCTCCTTGGGGAAAGGCGCAAGGAAAAGGGCGCCCGGATCGCTCCGGACGCCCTTGCTGTAATTGTTCGCCGACAGGCGGGGATCAGGCCCCCTGCGGAGCCTCGTCGCCGCCGGGCTGGCCGCCGAACCGCTTGCCGGCACGCGGGATCGCCGAACCCCGCACCGGGGTGGTCACCAGCGGACCGCGAGGGGCGTCGGGACGGTCGATCTTGCCGTGCTCGAGCAGTGCGTTGATCTCCTCGCCGGTCAGCGTCTCGTATTCGAGCAGCGCCTGGGCAAGAAGGTGGAGCTGATCCTCGTTGGTGCTGAGGATCTCGGTCGCACGCTTGTGCGCGCCTTCGACCAGGCCCTTGATCTCGTTGTCGATCAATTCGTTGGTCGAGCCCGAACGGAAGGTCCGCTGCGCTGCGCCCATGCCGAGATAGCCTTCCGACTGCTCCTCGTACTGGAGCGGGCCGAGCTTGTCCGACATGCCCCACTGGGTGACCATGTTGCGCGCCAGACTGGTCGCGTACTGGATGTCCGACGATGCGCCCGAGCTGACCTTGTCGTGTCCGAAGATGATCTCCTCCGCCACGCGCCCGCCCATTGCGACCGAGAGGTTCGCGTGCATCTTGTCGCGATGGTAGGAATAGGAGTCACGCTCCGGCAGGCGCATCACCATGCCCAGCGCGCGGCCGCGCGGGATGATCGTCGCCTTGTGGATCGGATCGGACGCCGCCTCGTGCACCGAAACGATCGCATGGCCGGCCTCATGGTAGGCGGTCATCTTCTTCTCGTCATCGGTCATGACCATGCTGCGGCGCTCGGCACCCATCATGACCTTGTCCTTGGCGTCCTCGAACTCCTGCATCGCCACCAGCCGCTTGTTGCGGCGGGCTGCCAGCAGCGCGGCTTCGTTGACGAGATTGGCAAGGTCCGCGCCCGAGAAGCCCGGGGTGCCGCGCGCGATCACGCGGGGGTTCACGTCGGGCGCAAGCGGCACCTTCTTCATGTGCACGCTCAGGATCTTCTCGCGACCGTCGATATCGGGGATCGGCACGACCACCTGGCGATCGAAGCGGCCGGGGCGCAGCAGCGCCGGATCGAGGACATCGGGGCGGTTGGTCGCGGCGATGATGATGATGCCTTCGTTGGCCTCGAAGCCGTCCATCTCGACAAGCAGCTGGTTGAGCGTCTGCTCGCGCTCGTCATTGGAATTGCCGAGGCCGTGGCCACGCGAACGGCCGACTGCGTCGATTTCGTCGATGAAGACGATGCAGGGCGCGTTCTTCTTGGCCTGCTCGAACATGTCGCGCACGCGGCTTGCGCCGACGCCGACGAACATCTCGACGAAGTCCGAACCCGAGATGGTGAAGAAGGGCACGCCCGCCTCACCTGCGATGGCGCGGGCGAGCAGGGTCTTGCCGGTACCGGGCGAGCCGACCAGCAGCGCGCCCTTGGGGATCTGGCCGCCCAGCTTGGAGAAGCGCTGCGGATCGCGCAGGAACTCGACGATTTCCTGCAGTTCCTCGCGCGCTTCGTCGATGCCGGCGACGTCATCGAAGGTGACGCGGCCCGAACGCTCGGTGAGCATCTTCGCCTTGGACTTGCCGAAGCCCATCGCACCGCCGCCGCCGCCCTTCTGGACCTGGCGCAGCGCGAAGAAGGCGATCCCGAGGATCAGGATGAAGGGCAGCGAATTGAGCAGGATGAAGAGCAGCACGTTCTGCCCTTCGCGCTGCTTGCCGGTGAAGCGCACCCCGTTGTCTTCCATCAGCTTGGTGATTTCGACATCATTGGGCACGGGCACGGCGCTGAAGGTCTCGCCATTCTTGAGCGTGCCGGTGATGAGATCGGTGCCCATCTGCACGTCCTGCACCTGACCTTCGGCAACTGCTGCGCGGAAGTCGGAATAGCGGATCGCGGTGCCGGGCGATGAGCCTGCATTGCTGAACATCGTCACCACGAGCAGCAGGGCGAGGAATATGCCGCCCCAGATCATCAGCTGCTTAACCCACGGATTGGGGCCGTCGCCTTGCGGCTGGGGATCGTTCTGCTGACTCATTGCGGGAGATTCCTTTCGTCACAGACAATGTAGGACGCGAGGCGTGAATGGCAAGATAATGCGCAAGGGGCCGGGGCGTGACAATTTTCGAACAGACTGATGCACTTCATCAATGCTGGCGGACGCCGTAAGCGGCGAGAAACACGTCGACTGCGCCGGCGATCCGCCGGTCGCGCTCGGCGTTGCTGACACTGGTGCCGAAGCGGCGTTCAAGATCGCCCATGCCCTTGCACATCGAGACGAACTGTTCGGCGGCGAGCATCGGGTCGTCGATCGCAAGCTCACCGGCTTGCGCCTCGTGGGCGAGCCATGCGCCGAAGGCTTCTTTCATGCGCCACGGCCCCGCTTCGAGGAAGGCGAGGCCGATGGCTGGCTCGGTTTCGGTCTCGGCGGCGATGCGGCGCTCGAACTGCATCATCTCGGGGCGGAACAGGAAGGCGTGCATCGCCTGGCCGATGTCGAACAGGCGGGCACGGATCGGGCCTTTGGCAGTGCCTTCGAGCGAGAAGTGCCCGCGGATCTTTTCGCATTCGCTTTCGACCGCGGCAGCAAAGAGCGCGCGCTTGTCGCCGAATTGGTTGTAGATCGTGACCTTTGACACGCCCGCATCGGCGGCAACCTGCTCGATCGCGGTGGCGGCATACCCGTTATGGAAGAAGTGGTGCGCGGCAGTTTCCACGATCACCACCCGCTTGGCGGCATCCAACGGCCGCCCGGCCTTGCGGCGAGGCGCTGATTTTTCAGGCCCGGATGAACGCCCGATTGACAAAGTGAACGGCTCCGTTCAATTAAACGCGATCGTTCAGTAATGCGCCGCTTCGGTCACTCGCGCAACCCTATCTGCTCGTAAAGGTTCCTGCCCACGTGCTCTGGATCGCCATCAGGATGCTCACCGGGGATGCCCAGAAGTTCTACGGGCTGCTGTTCGGCATCGCCTTTTCCACGCTCCTCATCACCCAGCAGATGACGATCTTCGTCAACCTCGTCGAACGAGGGGCGAGCGGGGTCTACAACGCGCCCGAGGCGCAGGTGTGGGTCATGGACCCCGTCAGCCGCACCACCGACGTCAGCTACGCCATGCCCTCGACCGCGCTCGACAAGGTGCGCTCCGTGCCGGGGGTCGAATGGGCCGTGCCGCACCTGCGCGCTCAGGCGAACGTCCGCACCAAGGACGGCGACCTGGAAGGTGTCGCGATAATCGGCGTCGACGACGCGACCCTGATCGGCCTGCCCAAGCGCATGGCAACCAGCGACAAGGCGGTGCTGTTCGCTCCTGACACTGTGGTGATCGACGATGTCGGCGTCACCCGCCTGTTCTCGAACGGGACGAGTCCGCTCGGCGAGCGGCTTGAGCTCAATGACCAGCGCGCCGTGGTCCGCGGTATCGCCGATTCCATCCCGAGCTTCACCAGCACCGTCGTGCTCTACACGCGCTATTCCAATGCGCTGAACTTCGTGCCCGGCACCCGCAACCGCCTGTCATTCGTGCTTGTCGGCATCGCGCCGGGCGAGACTGCGGAAGGTGTCGCTGCACGGATCGAGAAGGACACCGGACTGAAGGCCGAGACCCGCACCGAGTTCGCACGCGCAGGGGTCGACTTCATCATCCAGAACACCGGCATCCCAACCAATTTCGGGATCACCGTGTTCCTCGGCTTCGTCGTCGGCGTGGCGATCGTCGGCCTGACCTTCAGCCTGTTCCTGCGCGACAACATCAAGCAGTTCGGCGCGCTGAAGGCGATCGGGGTCACGAACGCCAGAATCGTGCAGATGGTCGCGGCGCAGGCGGGCCTTGTCGGCATGGTCGGCTATGCGCTGGGCGTGATCGGCACGGTCGCCTTCATCAAGGCCTTCAGCTCCAACCCCTTTTTCAAGGGCTTCTACATCCCCTGGCAGATACCGTTGATCAGCCTTGCCGCGGTGGTCGTGATCCTGGCGATCACCGGCTTCATCGCGATCCGTTCGGTGCTCAAGACAGAACCGGCATCGGTGTTCAGGTGAGCGAGGGGGCGATCATGGACACGACAAACATCGGCGGTTGCGCTCCGGAAGCCGCGATTTGCGCGCGCGGGATCAGCCGCGATTTCGAGGCCGGGCAGTCGACCATCCGTGTCCTCCACGGCATCGACACCGACATCCGCTCGGGCGAGCTCACCTATGTCGTGGGCGAGAGCGGCTCGGGCAAAACGACGCTGATCTCGATCATGTGCGGCATCCTCTACCCTACCGAGGGCGAGGTGAAGGTCTTCGGCACCGACATCTACAAGCTGACCGATACCGAGCTGGTCAATTTCCGCCTCAAGAACATCGGTTTCATCTTCCAGCAGTACAACCTCATCCCGTCGATCGACGTCGCGTCGAACGCCGCCGTCCCGCTGATCGCGCAAGGCGTGCCGCGTGAAGAAGCGCGCGAGCGGGCCAAGGTGCTGCTCGAGAAGCTCAACATCGGCAACCAAGCCGACAAGTTGCCGCGCCAGCTTTCCGGCGGGCAGCAGCAACGCGTCGCCATCGCGCGCGCATTGGTGCATGAACCGCGCCTGGTGGTCTGCGACGAACCGACCGCGGCGCTCGACGCGAGTTCGGGCCGCCGGGTCATGGACCTGCTGCGCGAAGTGGCCGTCGCTCCCGACCGGGCCTGCATCATCGTCACGCACGACAACCGCATCTTCGATCTCGCCGACCGGATCATCGTGCTCGAGGACGGGCGCGTAACCCATGACGGCAAGGAGATGCCCGATGGCCATTGATGCCCGCTGCCCTGCCCCTGCCTCCTCTCCCCTCAGAACCCGCCGAGGAACCCATGCTTCGTAATGTGAGCTTTGCCCGACAGATCCTGCCGTTCGCCGCGCTGGTCGGCGTCGTCATCGCCGCGTGGCTGATCTTCGCCCTGCTGCCCGATCGTTCGACCGCCGAGCCGGTCGAGCAGCCGCCCAAGGCCGTTGGCAAGCTAGCCAACGGCCCGCGGGTGGCCGGCTCCGGCGTGGTCGAGCCGGCGAGCGAGGTGATCGACATCGGATCGGCGCTCTCGGGCCTCGTCACCGACGTGCGGGTGCGCCCCGGCGACCGCATCGCGAAGGGCGAGGTGCTGTTCCTCGTCGATGCTCGCGCCGCCCGCGCGCAGCTCGATCAGGCCAATGCCGCCATCAACGAGGCGCGGGCCGCCATCGCCGAGGCTTCTGCCGCGCAGAAAACCGCGCGCGAGCAGCTTGCGCTCTACCGCGGCCTCTCCGATCCCGCCGCGGTCAGCCGCGCCGAAGTGATCCGTGCCGAGGGCGAGGAAGCCGCCGCGACCAGCCGTCTCGGCCTTGCCCGCGCGCGCCTCGCCTCCGCGCAATCCGGTGCCGCCGCGGCACGCACGGAGATCGAGCGGCTGACCATCCGCGCGCCGATCTCCGGCGAAATTCTCGCGGTCAACATCCGTGCCGGAGAATTCGTCGCCACTCAGGGGGGCGGCAACAGCCAGCCCTTCATCCAGATGGGCGAGACCAATCCGCTCCACGTGCGCGTCGACATCGACGAGAACGAGATCGGGCGTGTCGCGCTCGGCCAGCCGGCAGTGATCAGCCCGCGCGGTGCTGCCGAGCTCCACGTCAACGCTACCTTCGTGCGCGCCGAGCCGCAGGTGGTGCCCAAGCGCTCGCTGACCAACAGCGCCGCGGAGCGGGTCGATGTGCGGGTGCTCCAGCTGATCTACGCCCTGCCGCCGAGCGAAGCCTTCCGCGTCGGCCAGCAGATCGATGCGTTCATCCCGGCCAAGGCGGGCGCCCCGGCCGAACAGAAGGGGGGCTGAGGCCATGCGCCGCGTCCTGCCCTTCCTCCTCCCCCTCGCTCTGGGCGCCTGCACCATGCAGCCCGCCCCGAAGATCGCCACGCCCACGCCCGAACTGCCGAAGGCCTTCTTCTACAAGCCCGAGGCCTCGACCGGCACAGCGCTCGCTGCGCTGCTACCGCAGGGCGATCCGGCGTGGCAGACTCTCTCCGCAGCGGCGCTTGCCGATGCGCCCGACCTCGCCGAGGCCGCAGCGCGCATCGAGTCCGCCCGCGCCGGCGCGCGGCGCGCAGGGGCAGAGCGGCTTCCGAACATCACCGCCGACGGCAATGTGAGGCGCAACCGCATCAACACCGCGCAGTTCGGACAGGCCGGGCAGCAGGGCTTCATCCCTGCCGAACAGACTTCCTACGGCGCGAATGTCACCGCGAGCTGGGACCCGGACATCTTCGGCCAGCTGAAGGCGCAGGAGCGCGCCGCGCTCGCCCGGATCGACGCCGCCACCGCCCAGGCGCAGGGCGTCCGGCTCGCGCTGCTTGCGGAGATCGCCGCGAGCATCACCGACTGGCGCGTGCTCGACGCGCGCGCCGCCGCGATCGAGGCCGATGGTGCCGCCGCGCGCCAGCTTGCCAGCCTCGCGAAGGTGCGCGAGGACGCCGGCATTGCGCCGGGCTTCGACCGGGTGCGCGCCGAAGCGAACGCCAGCGCATCGGCCACCCGCCTCGCGGCTTTGGACAGCGAGCGGGCGCGGCTGATCGGGCGATTGGTGACCCTGACCGCGCAGGACGGCGCGACCGTTCGCGCAGCACTCGCCACCTCAGCGCCGACGCTCGCCCCTTCCCCTGCGCCGGCGGGGCTACCCTCGGATCTTCTCGCCAACCGGCCTGATGTCGCTGCAGCCGCCGCGAGCCTTGCGGCGAGCGATGCGGACCTCGCCGCCGCCGCCCGCGCACGCTTCCCGCGCATCACGCTCTCGGGCGTGCTCGGCCTGCTCGCTTTCGATCCTTCCGACTTCTTCGACGGGGATTCGCTGGTCGGCGCGCTCACGGGGGCCATCGCGGGACCGCTGCTCGATTTCGGGCGCGTCGGCGCGCAGATCGACTCTGCCGCCGCCGACAAGCGCGCGGCCTTTGCGGCCTATGGCGGCGCGGTGTTCCAGGCGCTGGGCGATGCCGAGGCGGCCTATGGTACCGTCGCAGCCGCCGATGCGGAGGCGCAGCTCGCGGTCACCCAGCGCGACCAGCTCAGCCGCGCAGCGTCTATTGCCGAGACCCGCTACCGTGCAGGCCTCGCCAGCTTCCTCGAAGTGCTCGAAGCACGCCGCGCCGCCGATGCCAGCGGAGAGCAGGCCGCCGCAGCGCTAGGCCGTGCGTCCCGCGCGCGGATCGTGCTGTGGCAGGCGCTGGGCGGCGAGGTGGCAGCCTCAGGCGCGCCGCTGCAATAGCGCGGTCCGCTCGCAGCGGCACACCACCTCGTCACGCTGGTTCCACATTTCGTGGACGAAGGTGACGATCCCGGCGTCGGGGCGCGACTTGCTTTCCCGCAGCTCCTTGATCTCGGAATAGGCCCGCAGCGTGTCCCCGATGAACACCGGCTTGGGCGTCACCACCTTGTCGAAACCGAGGTTGGCGACCAGCGTGCCGAGCGTCGTCTCGCCCACCGACAGTCCGACCAGCAGGCTGAAGGTGAAGGTCGAATTGACGAGGATCTGCCCGAACCCGCTCGCCTTGGCCGCCTCGACATCAAGGTGCAGCGGCTGCGGGTTGTGGGTCATGGTCGAGAACAGCAGGTTGTCCGTCTCGGTGACTGTGCGGCGGATCGGGTGCTCGATCCGCTCCCCGACCTGCCATTCGCCGAAGAACTTGCCGGCCATCAGGCGGCTCCTTGCCAACGCGCGACCACCTCGGCCCCGTCGTCGGCGCTGGAGCGGACGGCCCCCGGCGTGCGGCTGAAGCGCGGCGCGGGGGCGGTGTGCCAGATGCCGTCGTGCTCGAGGTAGGCCCCGCGCGCCTGCATATGCGGATGCTCGCGCGCCTCTTCGATCCCGAGCACGGGGGCAAAGCAGGCGTCGGTGCCTTCGAGCAGTTCGCACCACTGATCTCGCGTCTTCGTGAGGAACAGCGCCGCCAGCCTATCCGCGTAGTCGTCCCAGTTGGCGGGGTTCATCTGGCCCTCCGCCAGCTCCGCCGGAGCGCCTGCCCTGGCCAGCATCTCGGCGTAGAACTGCGGCTCGATCGACCCGAGGCTGATCTCCTTGCCGTCGGCGCAGGTGAAGCAGCGGTAGAAATGCGCCGCCCCGCCGAGCATTCCCTTGCCGCGTGTCGTGGACAGGTGCGGCACGCCCCGCACGCCGAAGAAGAAGCTCATCAGGCTGGTCGCCCCGTCGACGATCGCGGCGTCGACCACCTGGCCCTTGCCCGAACGCTCGCGTTCGTAGAGCGCGGCCATGATCCCGAAGGCGCAATACATCGACCCGCCCCCGAAATCGCCGACGAGGTTCTGCGGCGGGGTGGCGGTCTCTCCCGGCTTGCCGACCGCGGCAAGCGCCCCGGTGATGGCGATGTAGTTGATGTCGTGCCCGGCGGCCTGCGCCAGCGGGCCGTCCTGCCCCCAGCCGGTCATCCGCGCGTAAACGAGGCGCGGGTTCGCGGCGAGAAGCTCCTCGGGGCCGAGCCCGAGCCGCTCCATGACGCCCGGGCGGAAGCCCTCGATCAGCACGTCGGCGCTTGCGGCGGCGGCACGCACGGCGGCTTTGCCCTCGTCGCTCTTGAGGTCAAGCGCGAGGCGGTGACGCGCACGCTCGACGACCGGATTGCTGGACGCAGCGCCTGGACGGTCGATCCGGACAACTTCGGCACCGAGGTCGGCAAGCAGCATGGCGACGTGCGGACCGGGACCGATCCCGGCGAACTCAAGAACTCGAAGGCCCGAAAGCGGCCCCTGCGGCTGGCTCATGTCTCTGTCTCTCTCCCTCGGCGCGCCCCGCGCGCTCTCGCAACGGCTCTCGCAAAGCCGCTGCCGACTGGCAAGTGGCAGAAAGCGGAGCCTTGGCGGCGGGGGACGCGGCTAGAGGGGCTTGCGTGCCCAGATGATGCTCTCGAAGCCGTAGAGCGCCCATGTCCCGGGCATCACCCTGCGTTTCAACGCGCTGATCGGCTCGACACCCAGCCCCAGCGCGAATTTGGCCGGTGGGCGGTAGCGCTCAGCGCGATACTCGATCTCCAGCCCGCGAGCGATCAGCTGGCGGCAGACCGCCGCGAAGTCGGGCACGTCATTGTGGGTCGGATCGTCGTAGAAGTTGAGACAGCCGGCACGCTTGGGAAAGGTCTTGGAAGCGAGGGACGGAAAGGCGAAGAAAAGCTTGCCGCCCGGAACGAGCGCGCCTGCCATCGCCTCGACCACGCCCTCGGGATCGTCACAATGTTCGAGATTGTGCGCGCTTACTGCGGCATCGAAGCGCTGGCCGAAGCGGTTGATCGCATCGCGAAAATCGTCCGGCTCGACGATCACGTATTCGTCCGCGACCGAGCGCGGATCGATCGGCTGCCGGCAGTCGCCGACGTCGAGACCGACGTAGTACAGATCAGGCCGGATCGCCTTGAAGCTGCGCGGCGAGTCATTTCCGCATCCCACGTCGAGCACGCGCGCCTTGCGGGGCAGCTGCGCGAGGAAGCGGTTGCGGCCGCGCGGATTGAACAGAGCCAGCTTGGCCGCCTGCAAAGCGGGAACGTGGTGATCCGTGACTTCGGCAAGCGACATCGAAACTCCCTCGGATAAAGCGTGTTGCGTATGCTCTCGCGTCAGGCGAGTGCGACTTGCGGCTGGTCCGCCTCCTGATGGCCCACCTCACCACACGCCTCGGAAAGGATGCGGCGATACTGGGCGACGATCACGTCCTGGCCATGCTGTTCGAAGGCGCCGCTCTCGGCAAGCGCGCGCAGGTTCGCCTTCAGCCGCGCCTCGTTGGCGATGAGGTACCTGAGCCCCGCGACGATGTCAGCCTGCGTGCGGTGGTTCCAGGCGTAGCCGATCGTGTCTTCGGGATAGACGCCATCGATCCCCCAGCCGCGCGTGTGCAGCACAGGCAATCCGCACAGAAGCGCCTCGATGAAGACCATCCCGAAGGTCTCCCGCAATGTCGGCATGGCGAAGGCGGTGTAGCCATTGAGGGTGCTCTCGAAAGCGCCCTGCGGAAGCGGACCCTTGAGCGTGATGTAGTCGCGGGCGGCGCGCGCCGTGATCATTGCGTCGACGTCGCACAGGGTCTCGGCATTGCCCATGCCCCAGATGTCGAGGGTGACGCGCGGATCGCTGCGGCGCAGTTCGACCACCGCACCGAGCAGGCCCTTCAGGTTCTTGCGGCGATGCTGGTCGAGATTGAAAAGCGTCACGAGGCGGGCGTCCCCAGTCACCACGGGTGCCCGAACCTGCTTCTGCTTGATGATCGGCATCATCACCTCGAGCTTTGCCGGGTCGAGGTCGTGATCGGCAATGAAACGGTCGGCCGTCCAGGGAGCGCAGGGCAACAGACGGCTGGCGCCGCGCATGATCGCCTGCCACTTGCCCGCAAGGTCCCGGCGCGCCGACATCACCTTGATGTCCGTGTCGGCCCAGATATTCGCGATATAGGGCGCACCGAACTCCCCGGACAGTCGGTGCGCGATCAGCCCCTCGACAGTCAGTTTGTGGGCGTGGAACAGGTCAGGCGCGATGCCCTTGCTCGTGAGGTCTTCGCGAATGTAGTCCGCGACCGGCAGCAGGCGCTTCTCGAGCATCAGGCCCTTGGGCGGCGCACCATAGGCGATCGCGGTCCGATCAGGCGCGAACTCAAGGGCAACGAGATTGGACCGCCAGTTCGCCCGGTTCAGCGAAAAGACGACATGTCGGAAGCCCGGCGTGTTGTCGACGAAGCTCACCACTCCTTTGGTCTTGGCCATGACCATCGGATCGGGGAAGTCGCAGCTGATGTGAACGATTGTCTTCATTTCTGCCCCTTGCAGCTGACTACGCGGGGCCGATCCATTGGGAAGGCCGACGAAACGGGAGCCGATCGAGATATGCAACGCAATCGATCTCGGTGATCTGGCGCGCTCGAATTGCTGTGCACTGCTTTTCGCATCCCTGCTTCTACCTCGGACGCAAAGCTGGCGAGCTTCCTATGCAAGGTCGTTTGTCGCCGGCCGGAGGCCGCGCTTACGCATTCGCCAGTACATGCCGGTCGTGCAGTACTTTTCGAGAAACGGAATGCTGTTCGGGAGCAGCAGCAGTTTGGAAACCAAGCTTTTCCAACCGCCAGACCCCGGATTGCGAAGCAACTCGACCAGGTCTGCATTCCGCGAGCCGAAGACGCGCCTGAAATCGGGCGCGCTGACGAAGCGATGGCGGTCGAATTCGGAGGCGTAGAACTCTTCGCTGTGGACCTTGTTCTCGTAGTGGCCCTCGATCGCCGCTTGCGCCGTCATTGATGTCTCCTGTTGCCCAATTTCCCGCATCAAGCACGCCGTTTGGCCGCTCATGAGATAGCGGCCCAGCCCTCGCCCAAGCCCCTTGTCCCCCTGCGGCTTTGGCTATAGACCGTGCTGCGACGCGAAAAAAGCCCCAAAGGTATGGCCATGAGAATGCTGGTTACGGGCGCAGCCGGGTTCATCGGGAGTCACTTGGTCAACACGCTGCTTTTCCAAGGGAACCTTGTGGTCGGGACTGACAATTTGGGGCGCGGGCGGCTCGCCAATCTTTCTGCTGCACTTGCGAACGACAACTTCTCCTTCGCAGAAGCGGAATTGGGCGTTCCGGAAGACGAACTCAAAGCGATCGCCGCTCAGGGTCCCTTCGACATGGTCTGGCACATGGCGGCCAATTCCGACATCGCGGCCGGTGTCGAGGACGAACGGATTGACTTCCGTGACACGTTCCAGACCACCCGCAGCGCGCTCGCGCTATGCCGCGAAACCGGCGCGCGGCGGCTGGTCCTCGCCTCGACTTCGGCGGTCTACGGCGAGCGTGACGACGTGCTGAGCGAAACGACCGGTCCGTTGCTCCCGATCTCGAACTACGGCGCCATGAAGCTGGCTGCCGAGGCCGCGGTCAGCGCAGCGGCGGAGACGTTTCTCGACACGGTCTGGATCATGCGCTTTCCCAATGTGGTCGGCGCGCACGCGACCCACGGCGTGATCTACGATTTCTGCCACAAGCTGTTGGACGATCCCGAGACGCTTTCGGTGCTCGGCAACGGCAGTCAGCAAAAACCCTACCTCCATGTGGGCGAGCTTGTCGAAGCGCTGCTGTTCATCGTCGAGCGCACCGCCGACGAACACGGACGCCATCTTTACAACATCGGCCCTGAGGACAGCGGCGTCACAGTTGCCGAGATCGCGTCGGCGATGGTCGAACGGGCTGGCGGTGGCGCGCGGATCGTCTATCAGGGCGGCGACCGCGGGTGGATCGGGGATGTGCCACGCTTTTCCTACTCGACGCGCAAGCTGCGCGACTTGGGATGGCGCCCACAGCTCTCGTCGCGCGAGGCGATTTTGCGGGCAGTTGATGAATGCTGCCGCGAATGGGGGTTGAATTGAAACAGGCCGTAATCCTCGCCGGGGGAATGGGAACACGGCTGAAGGCAGTAACGGGTGACTTGCCCAAGCCGCTCGCCCTTGCCGACGGAAAGCCGCTGCTCGAACGCCAGCTCGAACTGCTCGCCGCGGCCGGGGTCGAGGACGTCTGCGTGCTGTGCAGCTACCGCGCCGAGGCGATCCGCGACTTCTGCGGCGACGGCGCGCGCTGGGGCCTCAAGGTGGCCTGCATCGAGGAAGAGCGCGCGCGCGGCACGGCGGGCGCAGTCATCGACGCGCTGCCGCACCTCCTGGATAGTTTCTTCGTTCTCTACGGCGACACCGTTCTTGATGTCGATCTGGCGGCCATGGCGCGGGCGCACCTGGCGGCGCAGCCCGATGCGACGCTGCTGGTGCACCCCAACGACCACCCGGCGGATTCGGACATCGTCGAAGTCGACGCCGAGGGTCTTGTTCTGGCGATCCACGGCTATCCCCACCCGCCGGGCAAGGATCTGCCCAACCTCGTCAATGCCGGCCTCTACATCCTCGAGAAGCATGCGCTCCGGGGGCTGGACGGGCTTCCCGACAAGCCCGACTTCGGCAAGCACGTTTTCGCCCGCATGGTAGACCGGGGAATGCGGCTGCTCGGTTACCGCAGCCCAGAATACATCAAGGACGCAGGGACCCCCGAGAGGCTCGAGAAAACCACGAAGGACCTTCGGTCGGGCCGCGTCGCGGCGCTGTCGCTGCGCACCCCTTCACCGGCCGTGTTCATCGATCGCGACGGCGTGATCAACGAGGAGGTGAGTTATATCTCCCGCCCCGATCAGGTGGCGCTTATCGAGGGCGTGGCCGAGGCGCTGCGGGACCTGAACCGCTCCCACTACCGGACGGTAATCATCACCAACCAGCCGGTCATCGCGCGGGGCGAGGCGACCGAGGCGGACATAAGTCAAGTGCACAACCGGCTCGACACGCTGCTCGGCGCGCAGGGAGCCTATGTCGACGCCCTGTACCTGTGCCCGCATCACCCGGACAAGGGCTTCGCGGGAGAGCGCGCGGAGCTCAAGATCGCTTGCGACTGCCGCAAACCGGCGCGCGGGATGATTGACCGGGCGGCGGCCGATCTCAACATCGACATCGCCGCCTCATGGTATATCGGCGACATGACCACCGACATCGAACTGGCCCGCCGCTGCGGGATGCGCTCGGTGCTGGTGGAGACCGGCTACGGCGGGCGCGACGGCAAATATGACGCGCAGCCCACCCACGTCGCGGCAAGCCTGCGCGAGGCTGTCGCTTTCATCCTCGAACGGGTCGCATGAACCGGGCGGGCCTCGCCCGCCCCCCTGACAGGACGGCCGCGGCACGCGCGGTCAGAGTGGAGAGCCCATGATCATCAGCAAGACGCCGCTGCGTCTCAGTTTCGTCGGCGGCGGGAGCGACCTGCCCTCATATTACCGCGAGGAAGGCGGCGCGGTGCTCAGCACCTCGATCGACAAGTTCGTCTATGTCACCGTCAACCAGCGGTTCGAGGAGGGCATCCGCTTGTCCTATTCGCGCACCGAGATCGTCCCGCACGCCCGCGAGATCGAGCATGTGCTGGTCAAGGCAGGCCTCGAGAAGGTCGGCATCCACTCCGGGGTCGAGATCACCTCGATCGCCGACATCCCCTCGCGCGGAAGCGGCATGGGCTCGTCGAGTTCGTTCACCGTCGGCCTGTTGCACGCGCTCCATGCGTTCACCGGGACCTACAAGTCCAAGATCGATCTCGGCCGTGAGGCTTGCGAGGTCGAACTCGACATGTGCGGGGAGCCGATCGGCAAGCAGGACCAGTATGCCGCGGCCGCGGGCGGCCTCAACGTCATCGAGTTCCATCCCGACGACACCGTCACGCTCGCCCCGATCGTCGCCCCCACGGGAACGATCCAGCAGGTCGAGAGCGAGTTGGTGATGTTCTATGTGGGCGGCGACCGCTCGGCCTCGAAGATCCTCGAGCAGCAGGCCCGCGAGGTGAGCCGGAGCATCGACAAGAAGCAGGCCCTGCGCACGATGGTGAGCCTGGTCTACGCGCTGCGGGACGAGCTCGCGAAGGGCCATGCGCAGAGCGTCGGCGAGATCCTCCACGAGAACTGGGAACTGAAGCGCCAGCTGACCGGAGGCATCTCCAACGCGATGATCGACGATGTCTACGATACCGCCATGCGCAGCGGGGCGACCGGCGGCAAGCTGCTCGGGGCGGGCGGCGGCGGCTTCATGGTCTTCTCGGTCCCGCAGGCCCGCCAGCCTGAACTGCGCAAGGCGCTCGGCGACCTACGCGAGGTCCCTTTCAGCTTCGACAAGAACGGCACCAGCATCGTCTTCTACCAGCCCGAAACACAAACTCGCCGCCAGAACTGAGGAGCGCGCACCATGGACAATTTCCCCTCCAGCCCGATCGAGCGGGCCTCGACCTATGCCGACGAGTATTTCGACCGGCTCGCCAAGGCGAGCGCGACCATCGACCGCAGCGCAGTCGAGCGCGCCGCGCAGCTGATTGCCGAGACTGCCGCAGCCGGCCGCCGCATCTACTGCTGCGGCAACGGCGGATCGGCGGCGATCGCCAACCACTTGGTGTGCGATTGCGTGAAAGGCATCCGCACCGACTCGACGCTGAAACCGCAGGTCGTCAGCCTGTCCTCGAACATCGAGATCATCACCGCGATCGGCAACGACATCGGCTATGGCGAAGTCTTCCGCTTCCAGCTTGAATCCCTTGCGCAGCCAGGCGACGTGCTGATCGCGATCAGTTCGTCGGGCGGCTCGCCCAACATCATCGCGGCGATCGAATGGGCCAAGGCCAACGGGGTGGCGACGATCGCAATGACCGGCTTCTCGGGCGGCGGATCGCGCGAACTCGCCGACATCAGCCTGCATGTCGAGGCAGACAATTACGGGATCATCGAAGACCTCCACCAGTCGCTGATGCACCTGCTTGCACAATACACCCGGCAGAAGCACATCGCCGATCCGGCGCGACTGCCGGACATCAAGTTCTGAGCCTTCGCCCCTGCGCCTGGTGACAGGCAGGGGCGAAAGTTTTGCCATGCAAGCGCCTATTCGATCTTGTTTGCGTTGGTGGGCGGAGTGACTAGCTGCACCCTCATGCGTTCCCTGACCCATCTCGAACGGCTCGAGGCCGAGAGCATCCACATCTTCCGCGAGGTCGTTGCCGAGGCCGAGAACCCGGTGATGCTCTATTCGGTGGGCAAGGACAGTTCGGTGATGCTGCACCTGGCGCGCAAGGCGTTCTACCCCGCGCCCCCGCCCTTCCCGATGCTCCACGTGGCGAGCGGCTGGGACTTCGCCGACCTTCTCGCCCATCGCGACCGGACCGTGCGCGAATACGGGCTGCGGCTGATCATCGCCCAGAACGAGGAGGCCGAGGCGCAGGGGATCAACCCCTTCGACACCGGCAGCGCGCTCTACTCGCAGGCCCAGCTGACCGATCCGCTCAAGCGCGCGCTGACCGCCCACGGCTTCGACGCGGCCTTCGGCGGCGGGCGGCGCGACGAGGAGAAGGCGCGGGCGAAGGAGCGCATCTTCTCCTTCCGCAACGCCGCCCACCGCTGGGACCCCAAGAACCAGCGGCCCGAGCTGTGGAACCTCTACAACGCCAAGAAGGCGAAGGGCGAGAGCATCCGCGTCTTCCCGATCTCGAACTGGACCGAGCTCGACATTTGGCAATACATCGCGCTCGAGAAGATCGACATCGTGCCGCTCTATTTCTCCAAGCCCCGCCCTACGGTGGAGCGCGACGGGATGCTGCTGGTGGTCGACGATGATCGCTTCCGGCTCGAGCCCGGCGAGGAGCCGGTGACCCGCCCGGTGCGCTTCCGCACCTTGGGTTGCTACCCGCTGACCGGCGCCACCGAGAGCGAGGCAACGGAAATGAACGACATCATCCAGGAGATGCTGCTCGCCACCGGCTCGGAGCGGCAGGGCCGGGCGATCGACAAGGGGCAGTCGGCCTCGATGGAAGACAAGAAGGCGGAAGGATACTTCTGATGAACGCCCCCTCCTCCTTCCAGACCGACGCCCTCATTGCCGAGGATATCGAGGCCTATCTCGAGCAGCACCAGAACAAGAGCCTGCTGCGCTTCATCACCTGCGGCAGCGTGGATGATGGCAAGTCGACCCTGATCGGGCGGCTGCTCTACGATTCCAAGATGATCTTCGAGGATCAGCTGGCCGCGCTGGAAAGCGACAGCATCAAGCATGGCACCCAAGGGCAGGAGATCGACTTCGCGCTGCTGGTCGACGGCCTCGCCGCCGAGCGCGAGCAGGGTATCACCATCGACGTCGCCTACCGGTTCTTCGCGACCGAGAAGCGCAAGTTCATCGTCGCCGACACGCCCGGGCACGAGCAATACACCCGCAATATGGTGACCGGCGCCTCGACCGCCGATCTCGCGGTGATCCTCGTCGATGCGCGCAAGGGCGTGCTGCAGCAGACGCGGCGGCATTCCTACCTCGTCCACCTGCTCGGCATCCGCCATGTGGTGCTGGCGGTGAACAAGATGGACCTTGTCGGCTACGACCGGGCGACCTTCGACAGCATTGTGGCCGACTATCGCGCCTTTGCGCAAAGCATCGGGATCAGCGAATTCACCGCGATCCCGATCTCGGGCTTCAAGGGCGACAACATCACCGCGGCCCCGTCCGCGAACACGCCGTGGTACGAGGGGCCCGCGCTGATCCAGCACCTCGAAACCGTGGAGGTCGACGCCGCTGCCGCGCAGACCCAGCCGTTCCGCATGCCGGTGCAGTGGGTCAACCGCCCCAATCTCGACTTCCGCGGTTTCGCGGGCCAGATCGCCAGCGGCACCATCCGGCCGGGCGATCCGGTGCGGATCGTGCCGTCGGGCAAGACCTCGACGGTCAAGACCATCACCACCTTCGACGGCGACCTTGACGAGGCGGTCGCCGGCCAATCGGTCACCCTCACCCTCGCAGACGAGGTCGATTGCTCGCGCGGCGACCTGATCGCGGCCGCGGGTGATCCGCCGCAAGCTTCCGACCAGTTCTGCGCGACCTTCGTGTGGATGGACGAAGAAGCGCTGAAGCCCGGGCGCGGCTACTGGCTCAAGATCGGCAGCCAGATGGTGACCGCCACCGTCCAGCCGCCCAAGTACGAGATCGACATCAACAGCCTCGAGCATCTCGCGGCCAGGACGCTGGACCTGAACGCCATCGGCGTCGCCGAGTTCGCGACTGACCGCCCGATCGCCTTCGAGCCTTACGACGTGAACCGCCAGCTCGGCGGGTTCATCCTCATCGACAAGTTCACCAACGCGACCGTCGCGGCCGGCATGATCGCCTTCAATCTGCGCCGCGCAGACAATGTCCACTGGCAGCCGCTCGCGATCACCCGCGAAGATCATGCCGGGCTCAAGAACCAGACGCCGCGGGTGCTGTGGTTCACGGGGCTTTCGGGCTCGGGCAAGTCGACCATCGCCAACGAGGTCGAAAAGCAGCTCTTCCTGATGAACCGCCACACCTTCCTGCTCGACGGGGACAATGTGCGCCACGGGCTCAACCGGGACCTGGGCTTCACCGAGGCTGACCGGATCGAGAACATCCGCCGGGTGGGCGAGGTCGCGAAGCTGATGGCGGACGCGGGGCTGATCGTGCTCACCGCCTTCATCAGCCCGTTCCGCGCCGAACGCGAGATGGTGCGCAAGATGCTTGCCGCAGGCGAGTTCATCGAGATCTTCGTCGACACGCCGCTCGACGTCGCCGAGGGACGCGACGTGAAGGGCCTCTACAAGAAGGCGCGCTCGGGCGAGCTCAAGAACTTCACCGGGATCGACAGCCCCTACGAGCCGCCCGAAAGTCCGGAAATCCGGGTCAACACGGTGGACATGACCCCCGAAGAGGCGGCACGCTACATCATCGCAAGGATCCTGCCGCTCAAATGACGCCCTCACAATTTGCAGGCGCCCATCTCGATGACGCCGAACTGGCGGCACGGCTGGCCGAAGAAGCTGGCCGCCTGCTGCTTGCGGTCCGCGAGGGCTCGGGCCTTACCGGCAAGGACCTCGGCAAGGCCGGGGACGCGGCGGCGAACCGCTTCCTGTGCGATGCGATCCGCACCGCGCGCCCGGATGACGGGCTGCTTTCCGAGGAAGAGAAGGACAACCCCGCTCGCCTCGCGAAGAGCCGCGTGTGGATTGTCGATCCGGTCGACGGCACGCGCGAATACTCGGAAGGGCGCGCCGACTGGGCGGTGCACGTCGCGCTCGCGGTGGACGGTGCCGCGAGCGTCGGCGCGGTGGCCTTGCCGGGTCTCGAAGGCGGCATCGTGCTTCGCTCCGACCGGCCTCAGCCGCTTGGCGCAATGGCGGCCCCCCCGCGCTTCGTCGTCAGCCGCACCCGGCCGCCGAAGGAGGCCGAGGCAGTGGCCGAAGCGGTCGGCGGCGAGCTCGTTGCGATGGGCAGCGCCGGGGCCAAAGCAATGGCCGTCGTGCTTGGGCAAGCCGAGGTCTATCTCCACTCGGGCGGGCAATACGAGTGGGACAATTGCGCCCCGGTCGCGGTTGCGCAGGCCCAGGGCCTACACTGCTCTCGCATCGACGGCAGCCGGTTCGTCTATAACCGTGCCGATACATACGCCCCCGATCTCCTCATCTGCCGTTCCGAATGGGCAGACCGAGTGCTTGCAATAGTGGCGCAGCTCAGCGCCTGACGGACGGCGCACGGCAGCGCTCTTGCGCATTGCAACATGAGTAAGCGCTTGCTAACCCAAAGATGGGTTCGCGCCTCTGGGGACACATTCTTGAAAATCGCAATATTCGGTTTGGGCTACGTCGGGTCCACTGCGGCGGGCTGCATCGCGAGCCAAGGCCACACGATCATCGGCGTTGACGTGAGCGAGGCGAAGGTTGCGTCCCTGAACGAAGGCCGCGCTCCAGTCTACGAGCCCGGCCTCGACGACCTGATCGCCGCTGCTCATGGCGACGGGCGGATCAAGGCCGTCAGCCGCCTCACTGACGAGCTCGACGACTGCGACATCGCGATCGTCTGCGTCGGGACTCCCTCAGGTGTCGATGGGGCGCACAACATGAGCTACATCGCGCAGGTCACCCGCGCGATCGCCGCCGCGATCAAGCCCGACCGCGTTGCGCCCCTCACCCTTGTCTACCGGTCGACGATGCGCCCGGGCTCATGCGAGAACATCATCTGGCCGATCATCCAGAGCCACCTAGGCGCTGCTGCCGAAACGGCGATCGAGCTGGTCTACAACCCCGAGTTCCTGCGCGAAGCCTCGGCGATCGACGACTTCTTCCATCCCCCCAAGATCGTGATCGGCACGCTCGGCGGGCAGCCCTCGGCAAACATGGCGAAGCTCAACGAAGGCATTGAAGCGCCCGTCTTTGAAGTCGGCCTGCGCGAAGCGGAAATCACCAAGTTCGTCGACAATTCGTGGCACGCGGTCAAGGTCGCCTTCGCCAACGAGATCGGGCGCATCTGCCAGAACCTCGACATTTCCGCCGCTCAGGTCCACGCCATCTTCAAGAGCGACACCAAGCTGAACCTTTCGGCCTATTACACCCGGCCCGGGGGGGCCTTCGGGGGGTCGTGCCTGCCCAAGGACGTGCGCGCGCTCCAGTACATTGCCGCCGACACCGGGTCGGCAACGCACCTCGTGGATGCGCTGATCCGCTCGAACGAGGCGCACAAGCACCACCAGTTCCTGCATGCGACCCATGGGCTCGAGCCGGGGGCCAAGGTGCTGTTGGTCGGCCTCGCCTTCAAGCTCGAGACGGACGACCTCAGGGAAAGCCCGGCAGTCGACATGGCGCGCAAGCTGCTCGAGGCAGGCTACGATCTCGACATCTACGACCCGAAGGTCGCGCCCGACAGCCTCGTCGGGCAAAACCTCGGCTACGCCTATTCGGTGCTGCCACGCATCGACGGGCTGATGGTGACCAAGAGCGTCGCCGAGAGCCGTACCTACGCCAGGATCATCGCGAGCAACCGGCTGATTGACACGATCGCGGTAGACCGCGCGCTGGTCGTCGACACCAGCGCCATCGCGTGACCGGCCCGGCACCCCTCAGCACCTCGGCGACCACCAGCGCCGAGGAAGGCATCCCGGCGATCATCCCGGGCGAGCCGCTCAAGGGGCGGCATGTGCTGATCGTCGTCGAGAACCTGCCGCTGCCCTTCGACCGGCGCGTTTGGCAGGAGGCCCGCACCCTCAAGGCCGCCGGTGCGCATGTCTCGATCATCTGCCCGACCGGGAAGGGCTACGAACAGCGCTTCGAGGTGATCGAAGGGATCGAAATCCACCGTCACTCGCTCCCGCTCGAGGCGAAAGGTCCGCTCGGCTTCGTCGTTGAATACGGCGCGGCGCTGTTCTGGGAGACGGTGCTGGCGTGGAAGATCCACCTGAAGCGCCGGATCGACGTGATTCAGGGCTGCAATCCGCCCGACCTGATCGTGCTCGTCGCCTTGCCTTTCAAGCTGCTCGGCACGCGCTACATCTTCGATCACCACGACATCAATCCTGAGCTCTACGAGGCCAAGTTCGGCAAGCGAGGCTTCTTCTGGTGGCTGATGGTGGCTCTAGAGCGCATGACCTACATGTTCGCGGACGTCTCGATCGCCACCAACCACTCCTACCGCAAGATCGCCATCGAGCGCGGCCGCATGAACCCCGACCGCGTGCACGTTGTGCGCTCTGGCCCGGATCTGTCCCGGCTGAAGCTCGTGCCGCCGGTGCCGCGGTGGAAGAACGGGCGCGCGCACATGGTCGGCTATGTCGGAGTGATGGGCGCACAGGAGGGGATCGACCTCTTGATTGATGCGGCCGATCACATCGTGCGGACGGTTGGCCGCAACGATATCCAGTTCGTGCTGGTGGGAGGCGGTCCCGCTCTGGACGAGCTCAAGGCGCTAACCGCCAAGCGCGGGCTCGACGACCACATCACCTTCGCGGGGCGCGCGCCCGACGCGGAGCTGTTCGAGGTGCTCTCGACAATGGACCTCGGGGTCAATCCCGACAGGGTCAATGCGATGAACGACAAGTCGACCATGAACAAGGTCATGGAGTACATGAGCCTCGGCAAGGCGATGGTGCAGTTCGACGTGACGGAGGGTCGTTATTCGGCACAAGAGGCCTCGCTCTATGCCCGGCCCAACGACCCCATCGACCTTGCAGAGAAGATTGTCGCGCTGATCGACGATCCCGAGGCGCGCGAGCGGATGGGCGCCTTCGGACGCCAACGGGTCGTCAACGAGCTTAACTGGCAGCACCAGATCGCCACGCTGCTTGCCGCCTACCGGCAGGCGCTGTCGATCTGAGGAGTCTCAGCCGGATGGCACCACATCTCCAAATGGTGAAAGCTCCGGCAAGCCTAACGCGATTTTAAGGCCTTGGCGGGCAGGGTTCCGGCTGAACACCGGGACCATGCAGCCATGAACGCTCCTTTCGACGCCACCTCGGTCCTCGGCCGCAAAGCCGTAGGCCTGCCCTTGCCCGACCACCAGGTCGCGGTGATCGGGCTTGGCTATATCGGTCTGCCCACCGCAGCGCTGCTCGCCAGCTACGGCTGGAGCGTGTGCGGCGTCGATGTCTCGCAAGCCGTGGTCGACACGGTGAACGCCGGGGGCGTGCACATCGAGGAGCGCGATCTCGACGCGCTGGTCCGCGAAGCGATCGCTGCCCAGACGCTGGTCGCGTCCTGCGAGGTGCCGACCGCGAGTTTCTACATGATCGCCGTGCCGACCCCTCTCGGCCCCGACAACACGCCCGACATCTCCTATGTCGAAGCCGCCGCGCGCGCGATTGCGCCCAAGATTCTGCCGGGCGCCTGCGTGATCGTCGAGAGCACCTCGCCGGTCGGCACCACCGAGCGCGTCGCCGCGATCATCGCCGAGGCGCGTCCCGATCTGGTCGTGCCGCGCGACGGCGGCGACGAGGAGGCGGACATAGCGCTCGCCTATTGCCCGGAACGCGTGCTGCCGGGGCGGATCGTCAATGAATTGGTCCACAACGACCGCGTGATCGGCGGCGTCACTCCGGCCTGCGCCGAGCGCGCTGCGGTGCTCTACACCAGCTTCGTCAAGGGCGACTGCCTCTACACCACCGCGCGGGTTGCCGAGACCGTCAAGCTGGTCGAGAACTCGTTCCGCGACGTCAACATCGCCTTCGCCAATGAACTGTCGATGATCGCCGATACCATCGGTGTCGACGTGTGGGACGTGATCCGCCTCGCCAACCGCCACCCGCGCGTCAACATCCTCCAGCCGGGCCCGGGCGTGGGCGGACATTGCATCGCGGTCGATCCGTGGTTCCTCGTTGCGGGGGCGCCGCAAGCCGCGCGGCTGGTGCGGACCGCGCGCGAGGTCAATGACCACAAGGCGCATTACACCGAAGGCCGGATCCGCGCGCTGCTGGAGGCGGCTCCGGAAGGCAAGGTCGCGCTGCTCGGCCTCGCCTTCAAGCCCGACATCGACGACTTCCGCGAGAGCCCGGCGCTCGAGATCGCGCAAGGCCTGGCCCGCACTCACGGGAAACGCATCCTGGCGGTGGAGCCCTTCACCGACGAACTGCCCAAGGCACTGGCCGGCACGGGCGCGCAGCTGGTGACGCTTGACGCGGGCCTGCGCCAAGCGGAGATTGTGGTCGTGCTCGTCGATCACACCGCGTTCCGGCATCTTGGCCCGCAGGACCTTGCGGGCAAGCTCGTGTTCGACACGCGGGGCATGCTGCGCCGATGACGTCCCAGAGCGGGCAGCCCCGCATCCTGGTGACCTTCGGCACCCGGCCCGAGGCGATCAAGATGTTCCCGGTGGTCGCCGCGCTGCGCGAAACCGGGCAGTGCGACGTGAAAGTCGTGGTCACGGCCCAACATCGCGAATTGCTCGACTCCGTGCTCGATCTAGCCGGGCTTAGACCCGACCTAGACCTCGATTTGATGCTCCCAAACCAGTCCCTGGACGGCCTTACCGCCCGTATCTTGACCCGTTTCGGGGAAGCTCTCGACCATTTGCGTCCCGACAGGGTGCTGGTCCACGGCGACACGCTGACGACGATGGCGGCGTCCATGGCGTGCTATTTCCGGCGGATTCCCGTGGGTCACGTCGAGGCTGGCCTGCGCAGCGGTGACATCTACTCGCCCTGGCCCGAGGAGGTGAACCGCAAGGTCACCGGCGTCATCGCCGACCTCCATTTTGCACCCACCGAGACGTCTGCGGCGGCCTTACGTGCTGAAAACGTGCGTGAAAAATCCATACACGTCACCGGCAACACGGTCATCGATGCGCTGCTTTTTGCACGTGCGAAGATTGCCGCAGAGCCCTCGCTTGCCCCTGCCATCGCACCGCTCCGGGAGCGGTTCGCGGGCAAGAGGATCATTGCCGTCACTGCCCACCGGCGCGAGAATTTCGGTTCCGGCATGGCAGGAATTGCGCAGGCTCTTCAGGAGCTTGCATCAAGAGAAGATGTGGCGGTGATCTACCCGCTGCATCCCAATCCGAACGTGTCGGACGTGATGCGCCCGGCGCTCGGCGGCCATGACAACATCGCTCTCACCACCCCGTTGGATTATCTCGATTTCGTCGCGATGATGGAAGCGGCCGACATCGTGCTCACGGATTCCGGCGGCATTCAGGAGGAAGCCCCGAGCCTCGGCAAACCGGTACTGGTGATGCGCGACACGACCGAGCGCCCCGAGGGGATCACGGCCGGAACGGCGCGGCTGGTGGGAACCGATCCTGCGGTAATCGTTCGAGAAGCCTCTCGGCTGCTGGACGACAGATCCGCCTATCTGACGATGGCACGCGCCCACAATCCCTATGGAGAAGGACACGCCGCCAGCCGCGTCGCCGCGCTCGCCGTCGAAGCAAGTCGCTCCCGTTGAAGGGCGCGCTAACCCAGTTCGCGTTGCACGACCGAGCGATATCGAATGGCAGATGCCAGCACTGTGGCGCTTAAGCCAATGTCAAAGACCCAATTGAGCTTCAACGGACCGTAAAGCAGCGCGTCCACCGAATGCAGCGACACAATCCTAAGCGAGAACAAAAGGATCATGCCGCCCGCACAGCCAAGTCCGACGATCACAGTGACGTTGCGCCGTCCTGCGATCCCCTGGCGGATGGTGTAGAAGAGCCACGCGAACATCCCGGCCGACAGCAGGAACAGCGAGGCAAACAGGGGCGCTTGGACGGAGCGGCGGCTCTCGTAGGATTGCTGCTCGTAGAAGACAGCGCGCAGGTCTCCGCGGATCCAGTCTTCCACGCTGAACACGCGCAAGAGTGCCAGCCCCACGAACAACACTGCGACGAGCGCCCAGCCCCAGCGATGCCAGACGACCTGCCGCCGAATGACCGCTCGCGTTTGGGCAAGCATGGCAGCCGCCGCCACGGCGCAATACATGATTGCCGCAATGAGACTGAGCGCCGATGGTGCCGACCCCATGTCTTGCTTGTCCCGCTTGTGAATGGCCTCGAGAGCCGAGGATCGACCCGCTGGCCGATGCCCGCCACTAAGGCAAAATTTATCGCGCTGCAAAGCCGATGCAAGCCCTTTGCGAGGTGGATTCCTCGAGGGAGCCGGCTCCGAAACCCTAGTCTTGGCTAGTTTCGGTTGCGGCTCGGCCCAGCCATGACACGGACTGCCGCAGGTAAGCGGCCACGGGCTCCGCTCCCCTGCCCGACGTGGCAAATTAGGGTTTAATAATGTTGCGCTGCGAAACCCCTGACGCTAAGCCTTCGAGGCTAGGCAGCGAGGGGAGAACAATGGCATTCATCGTACGCGGGATGGGCACGACGCTTGGGGTCGCAGCAGCGGTTTCGCTGTCAGGTTGCGCCTCGACTCCTGAGCCCATGATCGGCATGGCCGCAAGCCAGCCAACAACAAGTATGGGTCAGGACGGCTACACGATCGCACGTCCGACCAGCTATGCGATTCGGCCAGCCGACGAGTTGTCGGTCGTCGTTTTCCGCGAGCCGGACCTCTCGCTTGAAAGCGTGAAGGTCGGGGTGGAAGGCAATGTTTCGCTGCCGATGGTCGGCTCAATCCCGGCGGCGGGCATGACTGCCAAGCAGTTCGAGCAGGACGTCACGCGCCGCCTTGCTGCAGCCGGGCTCAAGAACCCGATCGTTAGCGTCAACATCGCTGAATATGCCTCACACCTTGTCACGGTCGAGGGCGCCGTGGACAAGCCGGGCGTCTACGCGTTTCAGCCCGGCGCACGGCTTTCGACCGCAATCGCGCTCTCCGGCGGGGCAAAGCGCGTTGCCAACGATACCCAGCTGGCGGTGTTCCGCGAAACTCCGCAGGGCATCATGATCGCCAAGTTCGATTACGAGCAGGTTCAACAGGGGAAAATGCTGGACCCTGTGCTTGAGCCGGGCGACCGCGTCGTCATGGGTACCTCTGGCCTGTCCCAGTTCTGGGAAGACTTCCTCAAGGCCCTTCCCGCCTTTGGCATCTTCGCCTCAGCGGCCATTCGCAACTAAATTATGACCGAACGCCCCATCATGAACAGCCCTGAACCTGCAGGCCGTGGCACCTGGCTTGATGCCTATATGCCCGAGCAGCTGCCGTCGACGCAGCAAGCGGCCCCGCAGATGATCGACATCAACCTGGTGCGCGGTATTCTTTACCGTCAGCGCTGGCTGGTGGCGGGGGTGCTGTTCGCGGCGGTATCGCTCGGACTGATGGTCACTTTGCTGATGACCCCGCAGTACCTGGCGACCTCCAAGGTGAGCGTTAAGCCCTTCGCCGAAGAGGTGCTCGATGGTCAGAGCAAGATGGCGGTGCCAGCGAACCTCATCGACGAGTACATCGCTACCATGGTGCAGCGGATCAAAAGCCGCCAGCTAGCGGAAGTGGTTGTCGAAGACCTGAAGCTCGACCAGCGCCAAGACCTGCTCGGCAAGGATGTCGACAAAGCGCGGGCTCCGGGACTCAATGATGAACAATGGCGTCAGTCAAAGCAGCAGATGGCTGTCACCGCGCTGACCCAGTCGCTTGCCGTCGCCAGCTCCCCGGGTAGCCTCGTGATCGACATCGGGGTCCAGTCGGAGAACCCGGTACTCGCTGCAGAGATCGCGAATGGCTATGCCAACGCCTTTGTCGCGTCCGATACGCGAGCATCGGTCGCTAGCAGCCGCTACGCTGTTTCCTATCTTTTGCAGCAGATCGATCAGACCCGCGCCCGGCTTGAGACCGCCGAACAGGCGGCGAACGAATATGCTCGTGCTCGCGGGATTATCGTGCAGCCGGTGGTCGGACCGGCCGAGCAGGAGAATGCCAGCAACGCGACAACGCTCATGGGAACCAAACTCGCGAGCATCAACCAGAGCTTCATCGAAGCGCGAGCGGCCCGCATTGCCGCCGAACAGCGCTGGCGCTCGGTCCAGTCTCTTCCTGCCTCGCAGCTTCCTGAAGTTCAGAGCAGCGGGTCCCTGCAGGAACTCATCGCTAAGCTGACGGAGAAGCGGGCTCAGCTTGCCGAGTTGCGGCAGCGGTACAATGACGACTTCCCGCAGATCGCGAATTTGCGCGCGCAGATCGACACGATCAACAGTCAGATCGAGCGCAGTGGGAGCGACATCAAGTCGAACATCCGCAACCAGCTCGACATCGCGCGCAACCAGGAGAATGCGCTGGCAGCCGAGCTCCAAAGCCTGACCGGCGAGACCCTTGGAGAGCAGGACGAGAAGGTCCAGCTCGGCGTGCTCGATCGCGAAGCGGAAGCGCTGCGCAACCAGCTCAAGAACCTGCTCGACCGTTACAACACGGTGTCGAGCGCCGCCAATGTAAACCCGGGTACGCTGCAGATGCTAGATGCAGCGACGGTGCCATCGTCGCCATATTCGCCGAACCTGCTTCGCAACTTGACGATTGCCCTCGCGATAGGCGTGGCGCTGGCGGCGGGCTTGGCAGTGCTGCGCGAAACCTTCGATGACCGCATCCGGTCGCTTGAAGACGTCGAGGACAAGCTGGGCCTCCCGTTCCTCGGCCACACACCATACGTTGCGGACCGCGACATCTCGATGCAGGGCTCGAACCGCTTCAGTGCGCTTATGGAGGCCTACTCCTCGATCAGGGCAGGAATTGACTTCTCACTGCCGCGCACGAGCAACCTGATCCAGTTGACCAGCAGCCAGGCCGGCGAAGGCAAGTCGACTACTGCGGTGGTCCTAGCCGAGATGTTTGCGAGCTTCGGCCGCAAGACCCTACTGGTCGACGCGGATTTGCGGCGCCCTTCGGTCGCCAAGCTGCTCGATATCGAGCGCCCGAAGATCGGGATCGTCGAAGTCGTCCTCGGCCATGTGCCGCTGGAAGACGCGATCGTACGCGGGGTGCACGAAAACCTCGACATCTTGCCGGTCGGCGAGTTGCCGCCAAGCCCGACCGAAATTCTGGCCTCCAAGGAGTTCGAGGACTTCATCGAGGAGTGCCGCAACAAGTATTCACTGGTAATCTTCGACTCCTGCCCGGTTATGGGCCTTGCCGACGCACCGATGCTGTCGCGCATGGTAGACGCCACGATCTTCGTGCTTGAGGCCAACACCTTGCCGTTCAGCCGCGCTCGCACCGCAATCCGGCGCCTGAGTGCAGCCGGCGGCAAGACCATCGGCGCCGTTCTGACGAAATATCGTGCGCTGGAAGCAGGTCAGACCTACGACTATCAGTACACCTACTACCAATACGGGCCGCGCAAGTAATCAGGCTCACGAGCGGCATGTTGAATGGCAGCGTCTGGCAAGAAGGTGTTTCGGGGCTGAAGAGCATGACGTTTGCAAGCCCGCGCGCGTCACGAGCAGAGGACCTTCGTATCGCACGCTTTGGCAAACAGGGGCAAGACAACGCCTGCGCGGATCAACGGCGCTGAATTGATGCCGCCTGCCTCGATCGAAGCAGTTTCCGGTGAGCACTCTCGCCCGGACGAAGAACCTGCGCTGGTCGCCAGCGTCGTCGTCACAACGTTTCGTCGTCAGGCGATGCTCGCAGAGCTACTCGACGCGTTATGTCCGCAGGTGAAAAGCAAGCCAGTGGAAGTCATCATCGTCGATAACTGTCCTTCCGCTAGTGCACACGAGATTGTTGAGGCACGCCAAGCTTCATTTCTGCGTTACGAACATGAAATGCGTAGCGGCGTTGTCCACGCCCGCAATCGCGGCGTCGCGGCGGCGCTGGGGACCTATGTCATCTTCCTGGACGACGACGAACTCCCGGGCACGGGCTGGCTCGACGCATGGCTAACGCAAGCCGACGGCATCACCGATGTGAGCTTCGGGCGTATCGTACCGCGGTTGCTCGCCGCCTGCCCTGCCGGAATGAACCAGCTGGTTGAACAGAGTTTCCGCCGTGAGATGAACACCAGCACGAATGCAGACATCTCGCCTCGTTGGCCTTATCTCGGCACCGGCAACGCGATGTTCCACAAACATCGGTGCTTTGACTCTTCTGCGCCCTTCGACGCCCGCTTCAATGCGCGAGGGGGGGAAGACGTTTGGTTGATCCGCGGCCTCGTGACGCGGGGCTATCGCCTCATCTGGAACCATGATGCAGTCGTCGAGGAACTCGTGCCTTCGGATCGGATGATGGTCGCGTTTCTCGCGCAGCGTCGCTTCAATCAAGGGCAGCTTCGATGCATCCTCAGCTTCGGCGAAGGTGGATATGCTGGGGTTCTGGGGGTCAGTATCTGGATGCTCGCTGGTGCCGTTCAGTCGCTGTGGAACGGAACGGCCGCAGCTTTGGCAAGCATTTTCGCCCCGCAACATGCGGCAGCCTTCCAATGTCGCGCCAGCGGGGGTCTTGGTAAGCTGCTATGGTGGCACCGGTCTCGCGTGAATGTCTACGGCAGCCACTGAGAGTCTTCAGGCACGCCATGCTGCAAAAATCGAGATGATTTTTGGCGCGTCGACCAAGTAGCGTCGCCATAGCCGGCGTGGCTCGGTCAGCAGCCGGAACGCCCATTCGAGGCCGGCTCGCTGCATCCACTTCGGAGCGCGCCGCTTGCGACCAAGCATGAACTCGATCGAGGCACCGATGCAGAAGGCGACCCCCCTTGTGGTACCCCTGCACATGATCCGGTGCGCGATGATTTCGCTGCGCGGGGCGCCGATCGCGAAGAGGATGTAGTGCCAATTATCGCTCTGCAGAAATTCGGCGATGCGTTCGATCGCGGGCTCGTTCTCCAGAACGCCCATGGGCGGGATATACTGGACGATGTCGACATCCGGGAAGCGCACCTTGAGGTCTTGCGGCATGGCGGCATCGCCGCCAATCAGCGCCACCTTGCGGCCGTTAAGCCAGCCCTGTTCGAACAGCAGCATCGTGAGGTCGCTGCCGGGTAGGACGGTGAGACTAACTCCCCTTAACCACGCCAAGGCTCGCAGAATGCGACTGTCGCAAAGGCGCAGGCTTGCCGCCTGGTAGGCGCTCACGAACTCCTCAGTTACCCGTTCTGGATATGCCTTGCCCTGCAGCATTACGATATGCTCGACGTTCGGAGTGACCACTAGCGACATGCAAGGCGCTCGCGAAAGGCGGTCGAGGTTGGCTGCAACCGATTCGGCCGTAGCGTCCACCAGATCGAGACCAAGGAAGTTCAAGGTGCGCAGATTAGTCGACATGCATGCACCAAGTGACGTTTTTCCCATTGCGAAGGTGAACAGCAGCCCGGCTTTCCCATCGGGGATGCCCACTCCGTAAGCTAATCGTTCAGAAAACGACTTTTGTCGAAGAATATCTTTGTTCCGTCCCGCTTCCTGCACAGGTTGCGGCTTTTCCTTCTGGCGCCAAGGCGCACGCGTCGAACGGGTTCCGCTTGTCGCTCGCTTTGACCCGCATCCTCTTCGTACGACGGGGGAACGACAGAGGTTGCCAACAGGATCGACCACAGTGTTCAAAGGAGCGCATAATGCCCGCGATAAGGGCAAGCTTTGCGACCGATGATCAGGCACAGCAATTTCGATTTTCCTACTCGTGTAATAGTGCATAACAGGAGCGCTCCAAGCCACTAGCGAGGAGTTATCCATGCCCTTCGACACCTTTGAAACTGCGATAGACAGCCCCATCGCTCCCGCCCGAAATGCATTCGCGATCACACCGAGCGACACTGCGGCTCTCCCTGCGCTCCCCAAGGCGATCTATGTCGGCAACGGCGGCAACATCGCGCTCCGCAGTGTCGATGGCACCCAGGACGTCGTCCTGTACAATGTCGCGAACGGGAGCATCCTCGACGTCCGGGCCAAGTACATTCGCGTCACAGGAACGACCGCGTTCAACCTGATCGGTCTTGCCTGATGCCGCGCTTCGGCTTCGGTAGAGGCAATGTGCGCCATTCAGCCGGCGCCGGAAGAATCGCGATAGGGTTGGAGATCGAGACGTGCGGGGTGAGGTTCACCTTTTCCGCGGCGCGGCCAGTCGGCCAGTACGCCAACGGCGACTGGTGGGTGCGCGGGCCGGTGACGATCACCGCGATCAGCCCGGCGAGCGCGCTTCACAACGGCCAGAACTGGGACGGCACGTCCTATTCGGGCCGCGTCATCAACGGGACCATGCTGAACCCGGGCAACCGCGTTTATGCCGCCGGGGGCCTGCTGGCGAACAACGCGACCAACACCGTGCAGGGCTGGGACACGCTAACCGCCACTAGTACGCAGAACGCCGTCTACAGCGCCGCCGCCAATGTCGATCCGGGGGCGACCGGCACGCCGCTAGTGGTGGCGAGCGGCAGCGTGGTCAAGTTCGTATCTCGCCTAACCGGTCTGCCGTCCGGCAACCGACCGGTCGGCGCGGACATGGTTGTGCTGACAGTGGTGGACGCGATCCCCGCGCCCGACGCGATCCGCCCCGGCGTCTCGACCGCAGAAACCAAGGCTTCGCGCATCCGCCTGTCCGATGTGAACCTCGGCGTGTTCCAGAACCTTGCACCGACCGCCAACGCCCCGACCTTCGAACAGGCTATGGCGTGGGTCAGACGCTACATTGAAACCTCGATGCCGGACAGCGTGAACAACGGAAACGCCAAGGCCACCAACAATCACCGCGAATATGGCCGCGAGATCGCCAATGACCTGCACCGCTCACTGCTGTGCCTGCACCTGTCGAGCTTCACGGGCGTGCAGAAGCGGCAGCTGCTCGCGGGCTTCGCCACAATCGCGGAAGACATTATCTCGCGCGCCGAAGAGGGGAGTGTCACCCCGCCTGATGGGGGCGGGAACCAGTGGAAACTGGCGCTCCTCTACTGCCTCGCGGCTTCGCTCGGCGACAAGGTGCCCGCCGCGTGGACGACCTACCTGTCTCCTGCGCAGAATCTGATCTGGGGCGAGAACACACAGATGTTCACGGTCACGCCATATGACGTGGCAATGCCGCGCAAGACCAGCGATGGCCGCCCGCGCTCGCCCTACACCACCCAAATGCTCGGCAGCGTGGATTGGGGAACGGCGCCGATCGTCTCCCCGGACGGCAACCACTCGCAGTGGGACACCAGCACCACCGATCTGCTCTACCGCTCCAACGTCGGCTATTCGTCGGTGCTGCCGGGGATGCTCGCGGTCGAACTGACGACGGGTGCGAAGGCGCTGTGGCAGTTCCCGCAGCGCTGGCTCTACTACAACACCATGTGGCCGCGGCGCACGGAAGGGCCGGGGATCGCGGGGGGCAACAAGATCCTGCCCTTCCCGCTCGAGATGCTTGAGGCTTATCGAACACCAGTCTCTGCCGCTCCGGTTGTTGCCGAAGCGACCGTGCGCGGGGCAGACCTTTGGCTGCGCTGCGACATCTCGCTGACCGATAATGTGGCCGCGCCCGCAGCAAGCGCCTTTGCCGTGCTCGTCAACGGGGTAGCCCGCACCGTCACCGCGACGACGGTGTGGCGGCAGAACGTGGGCCTCACGCTCGCTTCACCCACTACCCATGCTGACGTGGTGACCGTGGCCTACACCACTCCAGGCTCCAACCGGGTGCGCAGCGCCGACGGGGTGAGCCTTGCCAGCTTCAGCGCCCGCGCCGTCACCAATCGGAACGACAGGTTCGGCGGCACCAACACCTCTTTCCCTGTGGTGCGCTTCATGCCCGGCGTGCAGCGCCAGACGGTGTATTCGGGCGGCACGCTCGCGCCTGCCGATGCGGGACAAGGCACGATCGCACTGCTGCGGTTCCGCTTCCCGGCTGCGCCCGCCGTCGACACCACGATCTTCGGCACCCTTTCCGGCAACGCCGGCTTTCGCATCTTGCTTCTGACGACCCGCCGCTTGCAGTTCATTTTCGCGAACGCCGCAGGCACGACCATCGGGAGCTTCAGCACGCCGGTGCTCAGCGCGGATACCGACTACGACATTCTGGCCTCGATCGACGTGACCCAAGCGACCGCCGCGGCGGGCCTCAGCTGCTTCATCAACGGAACGGCGCAGACCCTGCAGCTGGGCGGATGGAGCGGCGGGGCCGGTGTCGTGATCGGGTGGGCCCGCGACAATTCGTTCCCCTATGTCTGGAATCGGGGCGGGGCCATCACCTTCGACCTTGGCGCGTTCTGGCTCGACGCCACGACGCGGGTGGATATCACCAGCGCGGCCGAGCGCGCCAAGTTCGGTCCGTCGGCTATCGGCTCGCGCGGCGAGGGGGTAACGGGTTCGATCCCCGCGCAGTTCCACGCAGGCAACGCGGGCCAATGGAACGACCTCTATGGCATGAACCGGGGCAGCAGCCCGGTCCGCTTCTTCCCGAACTTCAGCACGATCAGCCTCGGCAACCTCGTCGGCGTGGGCGAGCAGCAGGAATGGGGCGTCACCCCGCCGCCCAGCGTCGCCAACGTCAGCGCCAGCGTCCAGATTGGAAGCCCTGGGCACGCCATAACTTTGCTCCCGTCGGGGATCTTCAACAACCTCGCCATCGCCATCGGGCCGAGCAAGGGCACCGTCTCACTCAGCGGCTCGACCGCAACCTACACGCCGAATGCAGGCTACTCCGGCCCCGACAGCTTCACCTACACCGCCACCGGCCCCGGCGGCACCTCAAGCCCGGCAACGGTGAGCGTCAACGTGATGCCCGTCCAGACGACCGCCGACAACACCAGCTGGACCGCCGACAGCTCCACCATCACCGCAGACAGGACGAACTGACATGACAAGGCAAATCATCAACATCGGTGCCGCTCCCAACGACGGGACCGGCACGCCCGGGCGAGGAGCCTTCGACGCGATCAATCAGAACTTCGCCGAACTCTACGCCGCAACCGCGTTATGGGATCGCTGGCAGGAGGCGAACTTCGGCAACAGCGGCGCGTCGTCGAACCCCATGTGGTCGGGGCTGGCGATTGCCTCGGGGACCAATACCAGCGGCCCGCCCGCCGCCGCTCTGACCGGCATCGCGCGCTATGGCCTTCGCCTCATGTCCAGCGCCTCGGCGAATAGCGGCTATCGCTACCAGACCGTGTCGCTGGCAACGGACTGGTTCGGGCAGATCGACCACAAGTTCCGCTGCCAGTATCAGCCCGTCACCGCCTTTACCAACCGTCTGGTGCGGCTCGGCTACCTCGACACCTCCGACCAGAATGATGCGGTCGACGGGGCCTATTTCGAACTCAGCGGCTCGACTTGCTCGGCCAAGACGGCCAGCAATTCTGTGCGGACAGCGGCTGCGACGACGCTGGCTCTGACGCTGAACACCCTCTACACCTTCGACATCGAGGCCAACGCGGCGGGCACTTCGGTGCGGTTCCGGGTCTGGGCGGGGACGAACACGAACCCGGTGTTCGACGAGACGATCACCAGCAACATCCCGACCAGCTCGGGCCGCGCCTTCGGCAGCGGGATCGTGGCTACCAGCAACAACCTCGCCGCGGAGGACATCGGCGTACTTTACACCTTGGGCGAGGGCACCGTTTCGGGCTTCCTTCGCCGCTGCGGCGGGTGGTGACAAGCACCTGCCGCGCGTGAAGTTCGTGCGCCGCTTGAGCCTGCCGGCCGCGATGACATTCGTGGCTGATTTGCCGGCTCGGGCGGCCCGGCTTCCCCTCTGCGGGGAGCGGGCGCCCGAATTCCGAACGTAGATTGCGCAATACTCTGGACCGGCCTTACCCGACGAGGCTTTCGGTCCCTCCGCCGAAACTCCCGCGCTCCGGCTGCACGGGCTGGCGCGATTCGTGGAGTGCCTTGCGCCTGAGCATCATGGCCATCTGCCGGTCCGCCTTCACCCGGTATTCCGCCCAGCTCGCCATCGAAGCGAGGAAGCCGAGGTAAGTCATGAACACTACCGAACCTGCGCTGTAGAACGTAACGGTCTGCCCGACGACCAGGTAGACGAACACGGCCATGTTTATTCCGACCAGCATCTTCCGGCTTTGCGGCTCGACAAGATTCATGAGCCGTCCCACTTTGATCATCCCAAAGATGATCGCCGCCAGCAGCGCGAGTGGCACCGCGATTCCGTATACGATACCCAGCGCCAGGAAGTGAGCGTCGATGCTCTCTGTCATCCAGTCCAGGCGTTCCCATTGCCCATAGCCGACGCCAAAAAGGGGATGCTTCTCGATGCTCGCGGTGCCGTAACGCCAGATCAGGATCCTGTAATATGCGGTTTGCGGCGACAATGTCATGCGTGCGAGGACTGGAACGAGCCCGTTGGTCGATGCCAGATGCAGAACGGTCAAGATCATCGTCAGAACGGCGATCACCGTCCACCAAGAGAGCTTCGGAATGTAGGGCAGAACGCGGTTTATCCCGATTGCGGCAATCATCAAAGTGACAGCAAGAAAGGCTGCAGAGCTGAGCGAGAATAGCCCGCAAAGCGACACAACCACGCCAAGCACGAGAGGCCAGCCACGCAAACCGCTGTAGTAGTAAAGGGGCAAGAGCCCCGTCATGATCGTCCCACCGAGGATCGGGTGATCGAACGGACCATAGGCGCGCAGAAGGCCAAGGCGCAACTCACTCCTTAGCTGTATCTGGCCAATAACCTCGCCACCATAGTAAGAGCTCATGTTGCCGAAGATCGACGTTGCCAATGGCCTTAGCAGCAGACGCCCCGAGATGCTTTCGGCGGCCATCACGACCGCCGCGAACATCAGCCCGGGTAGAATAAGGATGAGGAAACGCCGCAGATCATTCGGCGTGACGATACTTGCGCGAGCGACGAAATAGGCAAGACCCGTATCGATGGCGACACCGAGCCCGCGGATGAGCCCCTGCTGGAGGCCGTAGTGGGACATGAAGGAAAGCACGATCCAGAACGACATGAGGGCAATCCCGATGTCGATCCGGTTCAGGAAGCCGCGCGAGTCCTTGATGGTCATCCAAAGCGCGGGAATGGACCCTACGATCACGCCCAGACGGTAACCGTACAGTCGTACGCCGAACAGACTGAATTCGGTTTCCGGCGGCAAAAACAGAAACGCGTAGAAAACGATGAGCAGCGGAATGAGGACTACGATCGGCCTAGGGACAATCGAGGCCTGCGGCCGGCGGAGCCGTAGCGGCGCGGCTGGCAGGCTCGGCGCGAAATCAGGCATTGCGGTTCCTAGATGCTGGCCAAGCCCTGCAGAACACGGTGCCCGAGCCGAGGCGGGTTTGATAAGCCAGAACTCGCCATCCTTCAAGTCGGCATCAGCGCCGCAAGCGCGCATTCACCCAGCTGCGGGCATCGTCAGGCATTTGTCGCCACGTCGCAGCCAGCAGCGCAAAACAGAAGCCGGTCGCTCCCGCAAGTGCGCTCGGCCAATCGCGCATCCATGGTGCCGTGACCATGGCTCCGGCAATCAGCAGCGCCGGAGCAGCAAGTCGGGTGAGGACCTGCCGGGTGGCGAACCCTGCCTTTCGGAACAGCAGCCCGCAATCGAGCGCCATCCGCAGCGCCATCGCCAGCGCCACGCCGTAGAGCCCGAAGGCCGTGCCGAAGCTGTATAGCATCGCGGCGTAAATCGGCAGCTCCACTGAGTGCAGCAGCGCCGTAAAGCGCGGATTGCCGCGCGCATGGATCAGCGCATATGGCACATTCGCGAGCGCGTTGGTCCAGACGCCGATGATGCTGATCTGACCGACGAGGATAGAACGCTGGTCGAGCCCCGCACCCAGCCACAGCTCGAGCAGGGGCGCGGCAAGACAGATCATGCCGATCACGATGAAGCCGAACAGCTGTCCGACCAGCACCACCGCGGCCTTGCCGAGCCGCGCGGATTCGAGCTGGTCATGCGCGGCAAGGCGGGGAAACAGCGCCTGCACAATGGCCATCGGGAACAGCACCGTGCGCATCGTGATCTGCATTGGTACGGTGTAGGCGGTAACCGCCGCTGCCCCAAGTACCGCACCCACGACCACACGGTCGGCCATGGTCATGAACGGGCCGATGATCGCGGTTAGCATGATCCAGCTCCCGAACGAGAACAAATGCTTGAGCTGCATGCGCGAGGGGTTGAAGGGCTGGCGGTGCAGGAAGACCGCGGCCATGTTTCCGACCATCAGCGCAAGCCCCACCAGCCGCCCGAAAATCGACGCACCGAGCACCCAGGCGAAGTGGTTTGAGTAGCTCGCCGCCACCACCAGCGGGATAACCTGCGAGAGGAGGTTGCTCATCGTCGTCCCGATCGCCACCACCCCGAATCGCTCCAGCCCCGCAAGCGCACCAGAGGCGACGCCGGTCAGCATGATGATCGGCACACACAACGCGAACAGCCAGGTCCCCGACAGCACCTCGGCGCGCAAGGCCGGAGCCGCGTCGAAATAGGAGCGGAAGAACACCTCCGCCACGAGATAGACCAAAACGCCGCCGATCAGCGAGATGAGGCTCGCCCCGGCGAGCGCCGACCATACCACACCGGCGCGCTCCTCTCCGGTCGACTTGCCCATCGAGGAGAGGCGCTGCGTCAGCGCGCGACCGAGCCCGAAATCGGCCTGGCCGAAATAGCCGAGCAGCACGAACGCCACCAGCAGCGCCCCGTAGCGCTCCGGCCCGATCAGCATGATGAAGAACGGCACGGTCACGATCGTCACCAACACGGCGACGATCGGTGGGACCAAATTGAAGACAGTATTCTTCGCTAGCGCCATCAATAGCGGACCAGCACGGGTCGATCATATTGGTGACTGAAGGGATGGAGGACCTGTGCTCCGGCAATCGCGATCACGTCTGCGTGCACCCCAAACTGGTATAGCAAATTTCTTGCGGAGCGCTCTTGCCTGTGCAAGGAATATTTCGCAACCGCAAAACGGCGAGCTGTCGAGAACCGCTGCTCCTGTTGCGGCAAGGCTTGGGTCGCCGCGCTAAACACCTTCCTCATAACCGAGATTGGTCACGAGATCAGATGCAGCACCTTGCGACCAGCGGAGCGCTTCACCGAGACGAGAGCTGCAACGAACTCGAGGACTGCGCGGCCTGCCTGTTCTGCGGGAGCGCCGAGGCAGAAGCGGGCGTCGAGGGTGTTGAAGATGTCTTTTTCCGCGCCGATCCTGGCAGTTTCGACCTTCGCCGCTGCCGCGATTGCGGATCGCTGTGGCTTGCACAGCGGCCTTTCGGCGCGAGGCTGGTCAAGGCCTATAGCAGCTACCACACCCACACCGAGCACAACGATCCGGTCGTGGCCCCGCACCCGCTGCGCGAATGGCTCCGCGGCGCCTATTACCGAAGTCTGTTCAAGGGCATAGCAGGCCCGCTCGACAGGCTGGCTGGTGCTGTGATCGCGGCGGTTGGCTACGACACCTCGGGGCTCGACAAGGAACTGCGCGAAGTTCCGCCCCCGCCGGCCAAGGTACTGGATTATGGCTGCGGCGGAGGGCGGTTCTTCCGCCAGTTGCGCGGGCTGCCCTACCAGCTCTACGGGGTCGAATACGATCCCCACCTTCTTTCCGCCTTGGCCGACGAGGGAGTCGAGGTAGAAGATGCGGCTACAATCCGCGACGACCGCTGGGACGGCGAATTCGACTACATTACCCTCGCCCATGTGCTCGAACACGTGCCGGACCCGGACGCATTGCTGCGGAGGCTCTTCAGGTGGCTGAAGCCCGGCGCTGCGCTCTATATCGAACTTCCCAACGCAAGCGCATGTGGGCTGGCGATCTTCGGCCGCCACTGGCGCGGGCTTGAGGCGCCGCGGCACTTCGCGCTTCCTACCCGCGCGGCGCTGGCAAACGCGCTCGAACGCGCCGGCTTTATCCTCGAGCGGCAGGTAATCGATCCCGCTGCGCGTAGCCTGCTGTGGCAGGAGTCCCTCGCCGCGGCCCCGGAGGCAGAGCATGCCGCGTTGCGACGCAACATGGCATCCGTCCCCGACGAGAACGAGGAAAATGCTGAACTGCTCACCGTAATTGCCCGTAGGCCGTTGCGGTAGAGCCATGGCGCGACGCGACACCCCTGCGCTATTCGAACGTGCTCAGGCACATTTCCGGGCTGCGCGCTTTCGCGAGGTGCAGGCCATGATCGAGGGGCTGATTGCCCGCCATGGCGAGATCCGCGTGCTCGACGCGGGCGGGCGCGCGGAATACTGGAACATGCTTCCGCCCGAGCTTGCTGCCCGGGTGCACCTCACGATCCTCAACTACGGCGACGAACTCGCCGATTACAGCGCCCGTACGCAGCCCCACGTCATCTACGAAAACGTAACCGGCGATGCCTGCGCCATGCCGCAATACGCCGATGGAGAATTTCACCTCGTCCATTCCAACTCGGCCATCGAACACGTCGGCAGCTACACGAAGATGATCGCCTTCGCGAACGAAGTGCGACGGGTGGGGCAGGCCTATTACGTGCAGACGCCAAACGTTTGGTTCCCAATCGATCCGCATGTCGCCTTCCCCTTTGTGCACTGGCTACCCGATCCGATCCGGCTGTGGTGCTTCAGCCGTTTCTCGATCGGCCTCGCCGGCCGGAGCGACTTCGCCCGCGCGGCAAGCATTCTCGACGACTGGCGGATGATCGGGGCATCGACGATGCGCGCGCTGTTTCCCGACGCACGCCATTCCGCCGAGCGCTTCGCGGTGGTGCTGCGCAAGTCACTGATCGCAGTCCGGCACGGTTGAGACGAGGACTGCCCATGCGCCTTTCCGCTCCCACCCTCGCAAGCCGCCTCGGCGGGCGAGACAACAATCTCAACGCAATCCGCATGATCGCGGCGAGCGCGGTGATGGTGAGCCATGCCTTTCCGATCACCGGTGGCGAGGACCCGCTCCTGACGCTCATCGGCGCGACGGCCGGGGAACTGGCCGTGGCGGTGTTCTTCGGCCTATCGGGCCTGCTGATCGCGCGAAGCTTCGACCGGCGCGCGAGTATGGTGCACTTCCTCACCGCGCGGGTGCTGCGGCTGTTCCCGGCGCTAATCGTGGTGCTGACGCTGACGGTGGTGGCGGGGGCGTGGTTCACGCGTCTGCCGCTGGCCGACTATACCGCTGCGCGGGGTACGTGGACCTATGTGCCTATGAACCTTGCGCTCTTCAGCCCGCAGTTCGCGCTGCCGGGCGTGTTCGAGACCAACCCCTATGGCCCAGCGATCAACGGCAGCCTGTGGACGCTGTTCTACGAGGTCGCCTGCTATGCGGGCGTCGTGGCGCTCGGCCTCATCGGCATACTGCGGCACCGTTTCGCGGCGCACGGGGTGCTGTTCGCGACCGCGATGATCCATGGCGCGGCGGCATGGATGAGCGGGCCCGACCCTGCGGCAGGTCCCGTGCCGCTGAGGGTCGTGTTGCTGGCGCAGCTCGCCTTCCCCTTCATGCTTGGCAGCGCCGCCTATGTCTGGCGTGAGCGACTGCCCTTGTCCGGCTGGACGGCGCTCGCACTGTGGGTGCCGGCCCTCGCCCTGCCAGCCGGGCCGCTTCTAGCGAGCTGGATCACCCTCGCGCTGGTCTATTCGGCCCTGTGGTTCGGGTTCGTGCCCAAGGGCCGGTTGCTCGCCTACAACCGGCTGGGGGACTATTCCTACGGGATCTACATCTACGCCTTTCCCGTGCAGCAGACCCTCGTCCATCTGATGCCGGGCATGACCCCGCTCGCCAACATCGCGCTCGCCTTCCCGATCACGCTGGTGCTGGCGGTCCTATCGTGGAAACTGGTCGAGGAACGGGCGCTCGCGGCGGTGCGACCGCTGGCCGAGATGCTGACCCGCTCAGGCGCGCGACAGCCGGCCTAGGCCCTGATCAGCGGGCGCCACCAGGCTTCGTTGTCGAGATACCAGCGCAGCGTCTGGCGCAGCCCCTCCTCGAAGCCGTGCGCGGGCGCATAGCCGAGTTCTGCGCGGGCCTTGGTCTCGTCGATGGCGTAGCGGCGGTCGTGCCCGGCGCGGTCGGTGACGAAAGTCTTGAGCGTGTTCGTGGGCTGGCCTTTCGCGGCCGGCGCATCGGGATAGCGTGCCGCGAGGCCTTCCACCTCGGCGAAGGCCCGGTCGACCTCGGCGCAGATGGTGTCGATGACGGTCATGTTGGGCAGCTCCGCCCCGCCGCCGATATTGTAGGTCTCGCCGGGCACGCCCTTCAGGAGGCACGCCGCGATCCCGCGGCAATGGTCTTCGACATGCAGCCAGTCGCGCACGTTCATCCCGTCGCCGTAGATCGGCAGGTTCCGGCTGTGGAGCGCGTTCAGCAGGAACAGCGGGATGAGCTTTTCGGGATACTGGTAGGGCCCGTAATTGTTCGAGCAGTTGCTCGTCGTTACCTCAAGCCCGAAGGTGTGGTGGTAGGCACGCACGAGGTGATCGGACGCGGCCTTGGACGCCGAGTAGGGCGAGTTGGGCGCATAGGGCGTCACTTCGCTGAAGGCCGGATCATTGGGGCCGAGCGACCCGAACACTTCGTCGGTCGAGATGTGGTGGAAGCGGTGCGGCACGCCGCTGCCTGCCAGCCACACCGCGCGAGCGGCCTTGAGCAGGCTGTTGGTGCCCAGGATATTGGTATCGATGAAGGCGTCCGGTCCGCTGATCGAGCGGTCGACATGACTCTCGGCGGCGAAATGCACCAGCATGGTGATCGCGTGATCGCGCAGCAGGCTCTCCACGAGTGCCGTGTCGCGGATGTCGCCCTCGACCAGCTCGTAGTTCGGCGCGCCTTCGAGCGTCGAGCGATTGCCCGCATAGGTCAACGCGTCGAGCACGATCACCCGGTCCTCGGGGTGCTCCCTGTTCCAGTAGTGCACGAAGTTGCCGCCGATAAAGCCGGCCCCGCCGGTGACGAGCAGATTAGCCAAGTTTCGCTTCCTCTTCGAGCATCAGGCGCAGGTTCTCGCGCCACGGCACCGCGGTCTGCCCGAGAAAGGCGAGGGTCTTGCTGCAATCGAGCAGCGAGAAGGCCGGACGCCGTGCCGGGGTGGGATATTCTGCGGTGGTGATCGCCTTGATGACGGGAATGTGCGTGACGAGACCGAGCGCTTGGGCCTCCTCGCCAATCGCGACCGCGAAGTCGTGCCAGTTGATCGCGCCGGCGTCGCAGTGATGGAAGGTGCCGGATGCGCCCTTCTCGACCAGCGCCCAGATCGTCTGCGCAAGGCCCGTCGCCCAGGTCGGCGCGCCCACCTGGTCGGCGACCACGGCGATCTCCTCGCGCTCGTTCATCAGCCGGATCATCGTGCGCACGAAGTTCGCAGCCCCCGCGGCATAGACCCACGCCGTGCGCACCAGCAGATCTTCCGGGCGCAAGGCATCCTCGCCCTCGGCCTTGGTGCGGCCATAGGCCGATTGCGGGTTGCGCGGCGCATCGGGCGCGTAAGGCGTGGAGGCAGCGCCGTCGAACACGTAGTCGGTCGAGACGTGGACGAGCTTGCCGCCCGTCGATGCCATCGCCTCGACCATCACTGCCACGGCATCGGCATTGATCGCGCGGGCGAGGGCTTCGTCGCTCTCTGCCCGGTCGACCGCGGTATAGGCGGCGGCGTTGATGATCACGTCGGGCGCCTCGACCACCAGCCGCGCGGTGAGCATCGCGGCGTCGGTGAGGTCGACATCCTCGACGTCGATCGCATTGAGGTCCGCCCAGGCGGGCGCGGTGCGCTGCAGCGCTGTGCCGAGCTGGCCGTTCGCCCCGGTGATCAGCACCCTCATGTCGCGCGCCTCATTCGCTCAGGCCCCGTCCGATCAGCCATGGGCCGCGCCGCCGAACACCAGCTGGCTCTTGGGAATGCCGAGCACCTTCTCCTCGACCAGCCGCCCGCCCGGGAACAGGTCGGCCAGCTCGCGCTTCGACAGCAGCCGCGTCTCGTCGAAATAGGTCGGGCCGTCGGCGTCGGAGAGCAGATGGAAGGGCGAGAGCCGGACCACCTGGCGTCCCAGCGGACGCGGCAGCCAGTGGACGAAGGGTAGCCCGAAATGGAGCTCGAGCGGAAAGGCCGGCGAGGGGGTCTGCACCACCCAGGCCTTGCCCACCCGCATCACCTCGCGCGCGAGGTTCGCGCGCTGAGCCGGGGGCACGTGCTCGATCACCGAATTGCAGATCACCACGTCGGCCGAGCGGTCGTCCTCGGGGATGCGCACGCCATCGTAAAGGCGGGCGGTGATCCGCGGGTTGCTGTCCTCGCGGCCCATCGCCATGCGCGGCGCGCTGATGTTGTAGCACACCACGCTGGCGGGCTTCAGGATCGGCTCGACCTCGTACCAATAGGCGAGCGATCCCCCGATATCGATCACCCGCGCGCCCTCGATCTGCGGCAGCGCCGCACGGATGCGCTGCGCCCGCTGGTGGCGGAAGCGCCGCTGGGCCGGTCCGATCAGGCGGTTCCATGCTGAGGCCATGTCGATCGTGCTCCGGGATATGCTACGGAAAGGCCGGGATGTCGGCCCAGGCGAGGCCCGCGCCATCCTTCTGCGAGAGCGCCGGGGCGGCGCCGTCCAGCGGCCAGGCGACGCCCACCGCCGGATCATCCCACGCCAGCGTGTGTTCGCTCTGCGGCGCGTAGGGCGCCGTGCACTTGTAGAGGAAGTCGGTGTCGTCCTCGAGCGTCAGGAAGCCGTGGGCGAACCCCTCGGGCACCCACAGCATCCGCCTGTTGGCGGCGCTGAGTTCGACGCCCACCCAATTGCCGAAGGCGGGCGAGGAGGCGCGCAGGTCCACCGCCACGTCGAAGACGGCGCCGCGCGTCACCCGCACCAGCTTGCCCTGCGGCCCGGGGTTCTGGAAATGCAGGCCGCGCAGGACACCCTTCTGCGAGCGCGAGTGGTTGTCCTGCACAAAGCCAAGCTCGATCCCCGCGGCGGCGAAGGCAGCAGCGTTCCAGGTCTCCATGAAGAAGCCCCGTTCGTCGCCGAACACCTTGGGTTCGATGATCAGCACGCCGGGCAGCGCGGTGGCGATGATATTCATGCGATGACCGGCTGTTCGAGCAGCTTGAGGAGATATTCGCCGTAGCCGGACTTGCGCAGCGGCTCGGCGATCTCGCGGAGGCGATCCTCGGTAATGAAGCCCTGCCGCCAGGCGATCTCTTCCGGGCAGGCGATCTTGAGGCCCTGCCGTTCCTCGGTGATCCGCACGTATGTCGCGGCGTCCAGAAGCGAGGCGTGGGTGCCCGTGTCGAGCCAGGCAAAACCGCGGCCCATGATCTCGACCGACATCGTGCCCTCGTCGAGATAGAGGCGATTGAGGTCCGTGATCTCGAGCTCGCCGCGCGGCGAGGGCGCAAGGTCGCGGGCGCGGTCGACCACGCTCTCGTCGTAGAAGTAGAGCCCGGTCACCGCGTAGTTCGACTTGGGGACCGCGGGCTTCTCCTCGATCGAGACTGCCTTGCCCGCAGCGTCGAACTCGACGACGCCGAAGGCCTCGGGGTCGTTGACGCGGTAGGCGAAGACGGTCGCGCCGCTGGTGCGGTCATTGGCGCTCCGCAGCAGGTTCGGCAGCCCGTGACCGTAGAAGATGTTGTCGCCGAGGATGAGGGCCGAAGGGCCCCCGCGCACGAAGTCGGCGCCGATGTGGAAGGCCTGCGCCAGACCCTCGGGCCGCGGCTGGACTTCATAGGAAAGCGATACGCCGAAGTCCGACCCGTCGCCGAGCACGCGCCTGAACTGGGCGGCATCCTCGGGCGTGGTGATGATCAGGATGTCGCGGATTCCGGACAGCATCAAGGTGCTGAGCGGGTAGTAGATCATCGGCTTGTCGAAGATCGGCATGAGCTGCTTCGAGACACCGCGGGTCAGTGGGTAGAGCCGGGTTCCCGAGCCGCCCGCGAGGATGATGCCGCGCCTGTTCGTGCCCTCTGCCATGCTCGTTCGGTTGCCCCCGCGCTTCGATCTGGTGCGCCCGGCGCTGCATTGCAGCACGGGTGGGGGCGGTCAACGGGAAACTTCCCGCAAGATCGCGGCGGCCGCGAATATGGCAGGCTGGCTCTGCCTGTGCGCTTGGCAAGCCGAAGTCGGGAAGCTGGCGATTCGCCGCGACGGTCCCATGGGGGCTTCAGACCCCCGTTTGACCCCTGCCAGACCCCCCCTAGACCGCGGCTAGACCCCCGCTAGACCGGCGTCAGAGCCCGCTCGCTTGCTGTTTCACGTGAAACATCAAGGGTTGGACAGGTGCGACGAGATGTGGCACCTGCAAGCCAGATGTTTACCAAATGAGTCTAAAGCGGTTGCATGTCTTGCTGCATTGCAGTAGGTCTCAATCGAAGATTTCGAAAACGGGGATAAAGATATGACGATCCTTTCGCGCATGATGCTCGCCGCCGCGGCCACCTCGATGGCTGTTCTTCCGGTGGCGGCTGAGGCCGGTACCCGTGCCAGCCAGAGCAGCCCGACCACCTCGGTCAGCGCGCCCGGCAAGGGTCGCGCCGCCAAGGGCGAGAAGCAGGAATCGAGCAGCCTCGTCTGGGCTGTCATCGGCTTCACCGCTGCCGGTCTCGCCATCTGGGGTCTCGTTGAGGCGAGCAGCGGGTCGAACAGCGACTGCAGGTCGCCCGGCGCTTGCTGATCGGGCGGACGCCCGAACAAGTGACAACAAGGTTTTAGGAGAGCGCCCGGACTTCGGCCCGGGCGTTTTCTTTTGCGCTTTCCTCTCTTTACTGCCCGAGGCCCCGTTGTGAAGCGACCCAAGGCTGACCGCATCGGCATCGTCGCTCTTGTCGTCCTGCTGACCGTCGCCTTCCTGTGCGGCGGAGGCGGCATTCGCTTCGGCTTGGCCAACCTTGCAGTGCAACTCGCCGCACTCACCGCACTCGCGCTGCGCTACGGCTCGACGCTGCAGTTCTGGCGGGATTCTCCGGTGGTGTTGCGGGTGCTGATCGTCCTGACACTGATCCTGCCGCTGGCCCAGATCGTGCCGCTGCCCGAGCATCTGTGGAAGGCCCTCGCCGGCCATGATCTGGTGGCCCGCTCCTTCGAAGCTGCGGGAACAGATGGGTGGATGACGTGGAGCGTTTACCCCCAGCGCACCGCACTTGCGCTGACTGCCCTCATCACGCCGCTCGCGGTCGTGCTGGCAGGCTGGACCATACCGCGCCATCATTTGCTGCTGGCCGGCTGGCTGGTCGTGGCACTGGGCATCGTCACGGTCCTGTTGGGATTGCTGCAACTCAACCCGGCGGGCAACAACTTCACGATCTATCCGGGGGGCACACCGGGCGCCTTTCTTGTCGGCACCTTTGCCAACCGCAATTCGACCGGGCTGTGGCTGGGCTTCTGCGCGACGCTTGCCTGCCTTTTGCCCTCCCCCAAACCCCATCCGGCCGTTGTGTGGGTGCGAGTTGCGCTCACAGCGTTGCTGGTGGTGGGAATTGTCCTCACGAAATCACGCACCGGCCTTGTCCTGGCCGCGATCCCGCTGGGCCTCGCCGGCCTCAAGGGCTGGGCGTGGCTGCTGGAGCGCGGCTCAACCGTACCGGGGGGACGGCGCGGACCGCATCCGATCCTCATTGCGCTGGGCGCGATCACGCTTGCCGCAACCACGCTCGGCGGCCTTGCGCTCGCCGCGCCAGGCCGGCTCGGCGAGACCCTGGAGCGGTTTCAGGCCAAGGACGACCCGCGCCGCTTCATATGGGAGGACGCGATCTACTCTGCCGAACGCACATGGCCCACAGGGGCCGGCATCGGCACCTTCGACGAAGTGTTCCAGATCGACGAATCGCTTGAAAACGTGAGCCTTCGCACCTCGGGCCGGGCGCATAACGATTACCTTGAGCTCGCCATGGAGGCGGGGCTTCCCGGGCTCGTGCTGGCGGCCTTCTGGCTTCTGGGGTGCCTCGTGATGGCGTGGCAGGCGCGGCGCTCGCAGCTCGCCTGGTCGGGATGGGCGGGGGGCGCCTTCCTGCTCGCGATCGCGCTGCAATCGATCACTGACTACCCGCTGCGCAATCAGACGATTCTCGCCTTCGCCGGCTTCGCGCTGCTGCTGCTCGCCCGCGCCGCCGCCAACCGCAGGGGGCAGGGGCTATGATCGGGCGCATCGTCTGGACCGTAGCGCTCGTCGCCGTGGGTGCCTTGACCGTCAGTCTGCAGCTCGACCGGCAGGCGTTCATCGACCCGAGCCTCGCCCCCTTCGTCCCGCCCCCGTTGCGGAGCTACGCGCAGGTGCCGCTTGCCGCCTCCGCGCTGGTGGGGAACGATCCGGCTGCGGCCTTGGCAGAGGCAAAGACGCTGGTGCGCCGCCGGCCGATGCCGTCCACGCACCTCACGATCCTCGCCCTCGCACAGGCCAAGGCAGGCGATACCGAGGCCGCGACGTTTGCGATTGAGGCTGCGGCCACGCGCGGCTGGCGTGATCCGGTGGCGCAGGAGGCGGCGCTGCGTCTCGCGCTGGCAAACGGCGACAAGGCCGAAGCGGCGCGCCGCTATGCCGCTCTGTTCCGCGACCAGGCGACGCGCGATGAGCTTCTGATCGCCTTGGCGCCGCAGGTGCTGGGCGAGCCGCGCGGCGCTGGGCAGGAGATCTTCGCAGGTGTCATCGTCGCCGCGCCGTCCTGGCACGAGCAGTTCCTCCGGCGCGGCGCGCAGGTGCTGCCGCCAGCGGCGTTCACCGAGATCGCGACGCTCGCTCTCGAGCGCCGGGCAGAGCTCCCCTGCGATGCGCTGGCCCGCGCCGCCGAGATCCTGCGCCAGCGCGATGCAGCCGAAGCGGCAAGGCTGACCGGCTCCGCGGCGCGGCGCTGCTCCTAGAGCGTGCGGATAATGCCGGAGAAATCAGTCGCGGCGTTCTCCGCGGCGAAGGCTTCGTAAATCGCCTTGGCATGCGCGCCCAGCGCCACGGTGGCGCCCGCGCCCTCGGCAGCTTCCATCGCCAGCTTCAGGTCCTTGAGCATCAACCCGGCGGCGAACCCGCCCTGATAGCCGTTGTCCGCCGGAGTGACCGGGCCGACCCCGGGGACTGGGCAATACGAAGTCATCGACCAGCACTGGCCCGAAGACACGCTCGAGATGTCGTAAAAGGTCTGCGCGTCGAGTCCGAGCTTGTCCGCCATGGCGAAGGCCTCGCAGGTGCCGATCATGTGGATCGCCAGCAGCATGTTGTTGCAGATCTTGGCCGCCTGTCCGGTGCCGGGGCCACCCGCATGGATCACCGCCTTGCCCATCGCCGCAAGGATCGGCTGCGCGCGGGCGAATGCCTCGTCCGAGCCGCCGACCATGAAGGTCAGCGTGCCGCCATTTGCCGCCGCGATCCCGCCCGAAACCGGCGCGTCGACCGTCTGGAAGCCGTGCGCCTCTGTTACAGAGATCACCTCGCGCGCGGTGGCGACGTCGATCGTCGAGCAATCGAGCAGGATGGCGCCCTCGGGGGCATGGCCGATTACCTCGTCCCAGTAGACCTGTTTGACGATCGCGCCGTTGGGCAGCATCGAGACGACTGCCTCCGCACCGGAGCAGGCCTCGTGCGCGGTGGTGAAGGTGGCGCACCCTGCCTCGCGCGCCGCGGCGAGCGCGGTCTCGCTGAGATCGAAGGCGCGGACCTCGTGGCCCGCCTTGACCAGATTGGCAGCCATCCCGCCGCCCATGTTGCCGAGGCCGATAAAGGCGATTTTCATGTCAGACCTGCTTCCTCTAAAAGACCGTAGACGCTCACCGCGGTGAGAAGAATGCCGAAGATCGCTGACATCACCATCTGGAAATCGTGAAGCCAACGATCAAATCTGGTGCGGGGGAGCGGCGCTTCGCCAGTCGCCTTGAGGATTGCGGCCTCCAACAGGCTGATCGAGCCGCCGTCCCGATAGGTCCACAGGCGCCAAGCAAGCCAGCAGAAGAACAGGCCGGCGGCAAACAGCCCCAGCCCGAAGATCACCGCCCCTTCCACTGCCCTTCGCGCTTCTCAATAAAGGCGGCCATCCCCTCGGCCTTGTCCTCGCTCGCGGTGAGGATCTGGAAGATTCGGCGCTCGACGATCAGGCCCTGGTCGAGGGTCATCTCGAAGGCCGAGTTCACCATCTCCTTGTTGGCGATCACCGCCATCGGCGGCATCGCGGCGATGGCGGCGGCGGTCTTGAGCGTCTCGGCGATGAGCTCGTCGTGCGGCACCACACGGGCGACGAGGTTGCTGCGCTCGGCCTCTTCGGCGGCCATCATCCGGCCGGTGAGGCACATCTCCATCGACTTCGACTTGCCGATTGCGCGGGTCAGACGCTGCGAGCCGCCCATGCCCGGGGCAACGCCCAGCTTGATCTCGGGCTGGCCGAACTTCGCCTTGTCCGAGGCGATGATGAAGTCGGCCATCATGGCGAGCTCGCACCCGCCGCCCAGCGCGAAACCGTTAACCGCGGCGATCCACGGCTTGCGGGTCTTCTTGACGATTTCGCTGGTCCAGGGGCTGAAGAAATCGTCGAGGTAGAATTCGGCGGCCGGCTTCTCGCTCATTTCCTTGATGTCGGCGCCGGCGGCAAAGGCCTTGTCCCCGCTACCGGTGAGGATCGCGCAGAGCTGCGAGCCGTCGGCCTGATAGGCGGCGAAAGCCTCGATCAGCTCGGCGAGCACCTGCGAGTTCAGCGCATTCAGCGCCTGCGGGCGATTGAGGGTGATGAGCGTGACGGCCTTGGTGCCGCGGGCGTCAGTCTCGACGAGGATGGTTTCGTACGTCATGTCTCTTCCCTGTTCGTCATCGCGAGGAGCCGGCAAGTGACACGGCGATCCCCCAGCGATGGTCCATGGCTGGCTCCGCTTCGCTCGCAATGACGAAGCGGGCAACCCGCAAATTGTTAGCCCTGCAGCGGCGTCCACTCCTCGCCATCGGGCAGGGGCGCGAAGATCGCGTCGAGCAGGTCGTCGGTGACCTCCTCGGGCGTGGCGGGGTTCCATTTGGGATCGCCGGTCTTGTCGACGATCACCGCGCGCACGCCTTCTGCGAAGTCGGGGCGGGTCAAAACGCGGCTGGCGATGCGGTATTCCATCCGCATGTTGTCGGCGAAGTCGGTGAGCTGGGCGCTCTCGGCGAGTTGGCGCAGCGCCACCTTGCAGGTCTGCGGGCTCTTCGTGCCGAGCGTGTCGCGCTCCTTCATCGCCCAATCGTCACCGGCTTCCGCCGCGGCCTCGAGGCTGGCGAGAATGTCCTCGTAGCGGTCCGAAGCGAAGTGCTTGGCGATGGTCGCCGCATTGGCTTCGATCCGCGCCTTGGGCGGCGTGCCGGCCGGCTCGGCGAGAATGCCGGCGATGCGCTCGGGATGGTCGTGGATGCGCTGCTTGATGTCCTCGATCATGGCGTGGTCGAGGTAGTGCGTGGCAAGGCCGGTCCACAGGCACTCCGCGCCGTCGAGCCGCGCCCCGGTGAGCGCAAGGAACTGCCCGAGCCGCTGGCCGAGGCGCGCCAGATACCAGCCGCCGCCCACGTCGGGGAACAGGCCGATGCCGGTTTCGGGCATGGCGAAGCGGGTGTTCTCGGTCGCAACGCGGAACTTGGCGGGCTGCGAGATGCCCACGCCGCCGCCCATCGTGATGCCGTCCATGAAGGCGACGATCGGCTTGGGGTAAGTGAACATCTGGTGGTTGAGCTGGTATTCGTCGTGGAAGAACTTCCGTCCCGACGCGCCGCCGTCGTTAATCGCCGAATCCCGCAGGAAGGCGATGTCCCCGCCGGCGCAGAAGCCGCGGCCCTCGGCATGATCGAGGATCACCGCCTGGATCGCGTCATCCGCGGCCCAATCTGACAGCGCCGCGCTCATCGCGTGGCACATGTCGAGCGTGAGCGCATGGATCGCCTTGGGCCGATTAAGGCTGATGTGGCCGATCGGGCCACTCGTGCGGATCAGAACGTCGTCGGTCATTGCCCCGTTTCTTTCGGTTCGATCAGGTCCCAGCGGTTGCCGAAAGGATCGCTGAAGACGGCCACCGTGCCATAGCTCTCGTGGCGCGGCTCTTCATGGAAATTCACCCCTGCATCGACGAGGCGTGCATGGGTCCCTGCGAAATCGTCGGTATGGGCAAAGAAGCCGACCCGCCCGCCGGTCTGGTTGCCGATAGCGGCGGACTGCGCATCATCGGCCGCGCGGGCGATCAGCAGCCGACCCCCTTCTTTGCCGCCGACCACCACCCAGCGCTTGCCCGCGCCAATGTCGGCGTCCTCGATCAGATCGAAGCCGAGCGCGCCGACGCAGAAGGCGATCCCCGCATCGTAATCGGGCACCACCAATGTCGTCATGGCAAGCCGTGTCGCCATCACTGGCGCAGCAGGTCCCGGCCGACGACCATGCGCATCACCTGATTGGTGCCCTCGAGGATCGAGTGGACCCTCAGGTCGCGCCAGAAGCGCTCGATGGGATAGTCCTGCAGATAACCATACCCGCCGAACAGCTGGAGCGCCTTGTCGACGATGGCGCTGCCGTTGTCGGTCGCGAGGCGCTTGGCCATCGCGGAAAAGCGCGTCTTGTCGGGCGCGTTGTCGGTCACTTTCGCCGCCGCGAGGTAGAGGAGCGCCCGTGCCGCTTCCAGGTCGGTCGCCATGTCGGCGAGCATGAACTGGGTGTTCTGGAAATCGGCCACGGCCTGCCCGAACTGCTTGCGATCCTTCGTATACCTGATCGCCTCGTCGAGGCAGCGCTGCGCCCCGCCAAGCGAGCAGGCCCCGATGTTGAGCCGTCCGCCGTCCAGACCCATCATCGCGATGCGGAAGCCTTCGCCCTCCGCGCCGACGAGGTTCTCCACCGGCACGCGGACGTCCTCGAGGATCAGCTGCGCGGTCGGCTGCGAGTGCCAGCCGAGCTTCTTCTCGTTCGCCCCGAAGCTGACCCCGGGCATGTCCTTCTCGATCACCACGCAGGAGATGCCCTTGGGGCCATCCTCGCCGGTGCGGACCATCACGACATAGATCTCGTTCGCGCCTGCGCCCGAGATGAACTGCTTGGTGCCGTTGAGCACGTAATGATCGCCGTCCCGCCGCGCGGTCGTCTTGAGTGCCGCCGCGTCCGATCCCGAGCCCGGCTCGGTCAGGCAGTAGCTGGCGATTGTGTCCATGGTGACCAGGTTGGGAAGATACTTCGCCTTGACCGCCTCGCCGCCGAAGCGGTCGATCATCCATGCCGCCATGTTGTGGATCGAGATGAAGGCACTGGTCGAGGGGCAGCCATAGGCCATCGCCTCCATGATCAGCGCCGCCTCCAACCGCCCGAGGCCGATCCCGCCCGACGCTTCCGAAACGTAGATCGCCCCGAAGCCGAGCTCGGCGCTGCGCTGGATCGTCTCGCGCGGGAAGATGTGCTTCTCGTCCCACTCGGCCGCGTGGGGCGTGATGGCATCGGCGGTGAAGCGCTGGGCGACCTCGCGGATCGCGAGCTGGTCGTCGTTGAGCTGGAATTGTCCGTTCATGGCGGGTGCTCTAGCGGCTGCGCACGCGGGGGAAAAGGGCGAGAGCGGCACAGGCTTGAGGAATTTTGCTAGGGGAGCCTGAGCAAGGGAAATCCGCAGCCGGAGTGCCCGCGTATCTTGCGGCATGACCGGCTCCTCTCCGACCCTGATCTGCGTCTACAACGCGAGGGGCGGCCTTCTGAACGCTGCCGCCGACATGGTGCACAAGATCCTCGCCCCCGCGACCTACCCCTGCTCGCTGTGCGCCCTCACCTACGGACCCTTCGCGATGCGGGCAGCGTGGCGGGCGACCCTCGATCGGCTGGGGCTGCCGGTGATGTTCATCTACCGCGATGAATTCAGGGAGGCTCTCGACAGGCGAGACCTGCCGCTCCCGGCGGTACTGCTCGGGCACGAGGCGAGCCCTCCGGACGTGTTGATTAGCGCTGCCGAGCTGGATGCCTTGCCCGATCTGAAAGCGCTGATCGGGCTCCTCGAGCAGCGGCTCGCGCGCTTCAGCGGCTGATGCGCTCGAGCCGGCAAGCGTCGGCCTTACCGGCCTGAGCGGCGGCGGCGAAGCGCGCGGCATCGGGCGCGAGGCGGCGGATCAGGATGACGCCTTCGGCGCTGGGGCTGACAATCGCGGCTGCCTCAGGCGCGCTCCCCGGCGGAAGCAGGCGGACGCTCACCGCCTTTCCGGTACCGCGCAGGGTAGCAAAGTTGTCGGTGCGCGCGTCGAAGAAGGCGAGCGACTGGTAGTCGGGCCATGGCCCCATCGCAACCGTCAGGCGGGTTTCCGGATCGCTCAGGTCATAGCGGCAAAGCGCATAGTAGAGATCGGGCGAGGAGCGCACCACCTGCTGGGTCTGCGGGGTGACGCGCGGCGTCGGGGTGAAGGCGTGAAGCGCGACCCCTCGCTCGGCGAGCACATCCATGGCGCGAGACATGATGATGCTCGGTGCGAAGTGCAGCGTCAGCGCGTGGGCCGCCGCCGCACAGGCAAGCAGCACCAGCACAGGGCCGCCCCAGCGCCTCATGCCCTGCCCTCGCAAGCCAGCCGCTCGATCCGCGGCGCGATCAGCGCGCGCGACGGATCGGCGAGCAGCGCGGGAGCGGGCATGTAGAGGCGCAAGGTAAGGTCGAAAGTGCCTGCCCCGCGGCTCGAAACCCATGCCGCGCCACCCTCTGGTCGCGAGGGCGCGATGATCGCTGACCATGCGCCCGGCCCCATCTGCTCGGCATCGATGCTGAGCGCATTGTCGGTGTTGGCAGGAAGCATGCTCGCCGCGTCGTAGAGCGTCACCGACCACCATCCTGCCGGCATGGGTCCGCCGGAGAGGCGATAGCGGCATGCCTCGCGCAGAGGCCCGCCCGCATCATCGAGCGAGCGGGTGAAGTACACGGCTTCGGTTTTCGCAAGCGCCAGCAGGCCGTGCCGGGCGACCCGCGCGCGCGTGTAGGGGTCGGCGGCTTTCGATCCGATCGCGAAGTCGCTGCGCCAACCGCCGACATCGACATCGCCGAACGCCATGTTGCGACCCGCAGGCCACAGGCCCGCCATCCACAAGGCGCTCCCGAGGCCAAGGCCGCAACCCGCCAGCACCGCGCCGACATAGGCGAGCGCCCGCCGCATCAATCGGAAGGCCCCGCTCCCACCACTGCCTCGGCCTCGATCTCGACCTTCCATTCGGGGCGACACAGCCATGCCACGCCCGCCATGGTCGCCGCCGGACGCGCCTCGCCGAAGTAACGCGCATGGACCGCGCCCACCGCGTCCTGATCGGCAGGGTCGGTGAGAAGCATCCGGGTGCGCACCACGTCGGCCGCGCTGCCGCCGAGCTCCTCGATCGCTGCGACAATGATCGCAAGGCACCGCGCTGCCTGCTCGGCGACGCCGCCCGGTGTGGTCGAACCATCGGGTTCCACCGGACCGGTGCCTGCGACAACGATGCGGTCGCCCACCCGGACTGCACGGGCAAAGCCGAAGGTCGCCTCGTAGGGCGAGCCTGACGTTGTGCGGGTGCGTTCAAGACCAATGGCGCTCATCCGCAGGTGATCTCCGTGATCTTCATGGCCTCGTTATAGCGCACGTTCACGCGGTCCTGACGGTAGTCCATGGTCCACGCGCCGCCCGGAGGACCCCATCGCAGCGAGCCCGCGCCGGCATCCTTGAGGATCGCCGCGCCCATGCCCTGCGTCGCATTGTGGCCGATATGGCCCTGCGCGGCTGCGGCGTTGCAAACCGCGGGAACAGGAGGCGGCGGCACTGCCTCGGCGCGGTCTGAACCGCTGTCCCCGATGGCCACCACACAGCCCGACAGGCCCATCGCCGCAAGCCCGGCCAGCGCCGCGCGCGTTGCTGTTTTCTTCATAAGAATGACCTCCCTCAAGTGTGTGGAGGCCCAGTTATCAGGCTGAGTGCGCGATGAGAAGCCGGAGCGGGCTCAAGCCGCCTGCGCGGCCACTTCCACTTCCGCCGGGAGCGAGGCCGCCGCGACTTGTGCGAGCGCATCGGCAGCCAGCGGCCGTCCGACCAGATAGCCCTGCGCATAATCGCAGCCGATCTGCTCGAGGAAGGCGAGACACGCTGGCTCCTCGACTCCCTCGGCCACGACCTTGAGTCCGAGCTCGTGAGCGAGCTGGACCGTCGATCTCACCAGCATCGCATCCCCGCGGTCGACATGGGCCTGGGCCACGAACATCCGATCGATCTTGAGCTCGGACAGGGGCAGCAGCTTCAGGTAGTTGAGCGCCGATTGCCCGGTGCCGTAATCGTCCATCGAGATGCGGATGCCCGTCGCCCGGAAGCGTTCGAGCGCGGCGATCGCCTTGTTCGTGTCCTCGAACTGGGCGCTTTCGGTCACTTCGAAGGTCAGGCGGTGCGCCGGGGCGCCCGATCGTCCGACCAGTGCAAGGGCGCGGTTCGTGAAACTCTCGGACGTCAGCAGCGCCGCCGATATGTTGACGGCGACCCCGATCGTCAGGCCCCTCTCGCACCAGACGCGCATGTCGTCGAGCGCCCGCGCCAGCACGGCGATGGTCAGGTCATCGATCCGCCCCCGTTCCTCGAACAGCGGGATGAAGCAATCGGGCGGGAGCAAGCCTCGCTCGGGGTGGTTCCAGCGGACCAGCGCCTCGACCGCGTCGATCCGGCGGGTCACGAGATTGAGCTTGGGCTGGTAAAGCACCGTGACCGCACCGCTGCGCAGCGCGTCGTCGAGCTCGCCGAGCAGCGCGAGCTGCTGCGAGACGGTCTCGCCCTCCCCCTCGTTATGGAGACGCCAGAATTTGCCCGCACGCCGCGCGAGGCTCGCTGCGTGGGCGGCTTGCGCGGCGGGGTCGCCCGCGTCCTGTCCGGCGACACCGAAGGTCAGCGACACGCCGAGCCTGCGCCCGCCGATCTCGAAGGGGCTGCGCATCAAGGCGCGGATCCCGGAGAGCTGTGTCTCGAGCTCCGCCACGCTGAGCTGCGAGACCCACGCCAGGGTCCGCTCCTCGGTGCGATAGACGCTGCCGATGCCGGTCGTGACCTGCAGGCGATCGGCGATGCGGCGCAGGATCTCGCCCAGGTCATCGCCTCCGACCGCAAGCTTGAGCGCATCGAATTCGTCAATTTGCGCGGCAACGAAAAGCCGATCCTCGGCAGTCACCGTCCGGACATCCAGCGCGAGGCGGTTCGGCAAGCCGCTCTCCGTGTCGATCTGTCGCTTCTTCGCGGCAACCCGCTGGGCGAGGATGATGGTGCGCACCCCTCCCGCCGCCACAGCCAGCGTCAGAGCGGGAACGATCTCGAACCAGTAGCCGGCCCACAGCCGCGCCGCTAGCCAACCGGTAAGCAGCACGAACATGACGGCACCGGTCCGCAGGCCGACTGTGCGCCGCCGCCCGGCCGTCAGGATCGCCAGCACGAGGCCCGCTGCCGACAGCAGCGGCAACGGCCAGGAGGCATAGACCGGCACCCCGCCGCTCAATGTCTCTGCCGAAAGCGCCTGAATAATCACGCCGGGGATCACGCCATGGCCAGGGACCGCATAGCGGTCGCCGAGCTCGACTGCGGTGGCGCCGATGATCACGTCCTTGCCTGCGAGGCTGCCGGGCTCGATCATGCCGCCTTCGACAGCGATGAAGCTGAGGCGCGGGATCGTGGCGGGGTCGATCGCGAAGTCGACAGGGTACTCCTGCTCGACCTCGCCGGACCGTCCCGCGACGAAGGCGGCAAGCGAGGGGCGCGGGATATCTTCCGTCACCGTCCCGATCGGCATGCCGCGCACGTAACCGTCACCATCGGGCAGGACCGCCACCGACGCGAGATGCGCCTTCTCGCGCAAGCTCTGGATCGGCAGCGAGTCTAGCTGGCGCACGTCGCCCGATCCGGTCCTTTGCGCGAAGGTCGCCAGTGCAACGGGTGCGCGGGCAGCGGCAATGGCAGCGGCGAACGCACGGTCACCTTCTGCATCGGCGCTGCTCGAGAAATCGACGTCGAAGCTGATCGAACGCACTCCGGCCGCGTCGAGCTGGCTGACAACGCGCGCATAGTGGCCGCGCGGCCATGGCCAGCGCCGGATCGAAGCCATGCTCGCGGCGTCCATCTCGACGATATGGACCTGCCCGCTTGCGGGTCGGCTCAAGAGGGCGAAGCTCAGCTCCTCGAAGCGGTTCTCCGCATTCCGGAAAGCTCCACCGATCGCAAGGATGGTGACCAGCAGCGCAAGTGCGCCAGCCATGAGCACTGTGGTGCTGCGGTTTTCGCGCTGCAGCAGTGCCCCCATAGTGGGCGAAGGCGCGCGCATCTTTGGCATGGTCAGGCCGGAAACAGGATCAGCGCCCGGCCGAAGCTGGCACGCCACTGAGACCGGCGGGAGGGACGATCACGTTCTGGGGACGAGGACGAGGCTCGCCCCCACCGCCATTTTCCCCGCCGCGCCCGCCGCCATTGCTGCCGCCGTTGCCACCGCCATTGGCGCCACCGCCCGGAACACCGTCTACGCCTGGCCCGCCATCATTGCCGCCGCCCCCGGGGCTGGCGGGAGGGGTGCTCGGAGGAGAGCTGGGAGGGGTGCCGCTATCGCCCCCGTTGCCATTCGCGTTGCCGTTGCCGTTGCCGTTGCCGCCGCTACCGCCCCCGTTGCCATTGCCGTTCCCGTCGCTTCCGCCGCCGTTGGTGTTTTCGCCGCCGTTGCCGTTGCCGTTGCCGTTTCCGTCGTTACCGCCGCCGTTGCCGTTGCCATTGCCGTTGCCGTTTCCGGGGCCAGCACCGTTGCCGCCGTCAGCGTTTCCTCCGCCGCCGTCGTTCCCGTTCCCGTTCCCGTTCCCGTTCCCGTTCCCGTTCCCGTTCCCGTTCCCGTTCCCGTTGCCGTTGCCGTTGCCGTTGCCGCCGCCATTGCTGTTGCCGCCGCCGTTGCTGTTACCGCCGCCGTTACCTTTGTCGTCACCGTCGTCGTCGCCGTCGTCGCCGTCGTCGCCGTCGTCGCTGTCGTCGCCGCCGTTGCCGTTGCCGTTGCCGTTACCGTTACCGTTGCCGTTGCCGAGGCCACCACCGGCATTGCCGTTGCCGTTGCCGTTGCCATTACCGGGCGTACTGGCGCCATTGCCACTTCCCGCACCGTTGCCCGCGCCGCTGCCATTGCCATTGCCATTGCTCGACCCGGCCCCTGCACAGGTGCTGCCCGCGCAGACGGTGCCGTCATCGCCACGGCCTTGCGAGCCCGCGAGCGGAGCCGCATTGCCGCGGCCCGTGTTGTCCGCTGCGACAGCTGCCGCGAGCACCGCCACCTCGCCGCCGACAAAACCATTCGAAACCTGGCCGAGATCGCGCGGAGTGCTGACGATCGCCTGGTCAATGCGTCCTTCGCTGCGCGCTTCTGACGAGGCGGGTTCGGCCGCCGCGGGAGCGGGCTCGGACGCCGCCTCGAAGGTCGAGCGAGCCGCCGCCGGTGCCGCCGCCGAACCGCCCTGCCCGCGCGCGGGCGAATCCACAGTTCGCGAACCCTCACCCTCGATCACCATGCGCAGCGGGTCGCCGGCTCCGATCATCGCCACCGCGCCCGGGCGGATCAGCTCGCGCACGCCGCCGTCGCGGGTCGCGGCTTCGACCGCGCCCTCGGTCACCTGCAGGGTCGCGCCCTCGCCGGTTACGGTGATGACGAAGGTCGTGCCCTTCACCACAGCCGCAAGATAAGGCGTGTCAACCCCGAAGTGCGGGTTCGGCTGCTTGCCGATGTTGAACAGCGCACTGCCGTAATCCTGGAGAATCTGGACCAGCCCGCGCTCGCGGGCCGCTTCGGGAATGCGCAGCTGCGCGTTCTGGCGGAGAGTGACGAACTCGCGGCCCCGCACCAGAACCGCCGAAGAGCGAGCCTCGGTCCGCAGGGTCGCGCCTGCGAGCAGCTCGGTGCCCGCCTTGGCGGGCCGCTGGCCGCGCGAGTCGATGACGACGACGGTGCCTTTGGCTTCGCTGACTGTCCAGGCTCCGTTCTGGGCGAACGCAGCCCCCCCGCCGAACAGCAGGATGATCAAAGGCAGGATGAGGCGTGACAGAAGTCGCATAACTTTCTCCCTGCCTGCCAAATAGTCGAGAGCTGCGCACATCCCGTTTAAGCACAAGGTTAACATGAGACTTACGCGAGGATTATTTAACCTTTGTCTTGTAGGTCTTGCGCTGTTTTCAGGATCAGAGGGGGTTCGCCATCCTGCTGCGCATTAATGTCTACGGGGGCACGATCCTGCTGCTGGCGGCGAGTCCGTTGGCGGCACAGGACGCGTTCGACCGGACTAACCCCGCCTCACAGGCATCGCGTGAAGAACGCATCGAGCGGCCTGCCGAGCAGGTGCGCATCGAAGTGCTTCCGGTCCTCGAAATGCCGCAAGTCGGCGCGGGCGCCGAGGCGGTCGATATCGGTGCGATCGTGATCGACGGACTGACCGTGATGGGCCGCGACGCCTTCGCGGCCACCATCGAGCCCTTCGCGGGGCGCCCGCTCGACCGAACCGAGCTCGCGCAGCTCGCCGATGCCATCGCTGCGCGCCTCAGGGCAGAAGGCTATATTCTCGCCACCGCCTGGATCCCCGAGCAGAGGCTCGTGAACGGGATGCTGCGGGTGCGGGTGGACGAGGGGCGCATCGACGCGGTGCGCCTCGTGGGTACCCAGAATGCGGCACTGCGCCAACAGCTCGAGCGGCTGGTGGGTAGCGGGCCCGTGACGCTCACCGAACTGCAGCGCGAGGTGCTGCTTGCCGACGACCTGCCGGGCGTGTGGATCAAGGCCACCCGTTTCGAGCATGAAGGCAATGCCCGCGTGCTTGTGGTCGAAGCCCAGAAGAACGACGTCGGCGGCGGCGTGCTGCTCGCGACTGACGGCACCAAGCCGCTCGGCCCGGTGCGCGCCCGCATCGATGTCGATGCGAACGGGTTGATCTCGCCGCGCGACCGGATCGACCTCAGCTTCTCCGCCACACCGATCGACCCCGAAGAGCTCGCCTTCTTCAGCGCGCGCTATACCGTGATCGTCAGCGACAGCGGCACCAGCCTCGGGCTGTTCGGCTCGTTGTCGCGCACCGAACCGGGGGCCTACCTTGCGAACCGGCAATTGCTCGGCAAAGCCTGGCAAGGCGGAATCCGCTTGAGCCATCCATTGATGCGTTCGCAGGCCCGTAGCCTGTGGCTCGAGGCGAGTGGCGAAGTGCAGGACCTGCGGCAAGACAGCTTCGGCACGCTGGCGCGCCACGACCGGATCGCCCTCGCCCGGCTCGGCTTCTACGGCTTCGGTCCGGTCGCCGGCGGGACGCTGCAGGGCCGCGCGACGTTGAGCCAGGGCCTCGGTATCCTGGGAGCGACGGGGAAGAGCGATCCGCTCGCCTCACGCTTCGACGCGAGGCCCGATTTCACCACGCTGTCGTGGTGGCTCAACTGGCGGCGGGGGATCGCGCCGCGGGTCAGCCTGGTGCTCGCCACCACCGGCCAGCTATCGAGCGCACCCCTTCTGATCGGCGAGAGCTTCTCGCTCGGCGGCACGAACTTCCTGCGCGGCTACGACTTCGCGCAACGCGTCGGCGACGAGGGCATCACGGGCCTCGCCGAGCTGCGCTACGACCTTGCCAAGCCGCTCGGCGAATCGAGCAACCTGCAGCTCTACGCCTTTGCAGACGCAGGGACGGTCTCGAACCTGGCAGGCGGGCTTGGCGGCGGCACACTCGCCTCGAGCGGCGGAGGCCTGCGCACGGACATAACCGGGGACCTCGACCTCGATTTCGAGGTGGCGGTGCCGGTCACCGAGGATCGTTACGACACCGGCAACCGGGCCCCGCGGCTCAACCTCCGGATCAGCCAGTCGTTCTGACGCGAGGCGGCGGGATCAGCTGTCAGAGGAGCCCTTGTGCTTTTCCAGCTCGTCACCGCTGACCGTCACCACGTGCAGCAGGTTGGTTGCGCCCGGCGTCCCGAACGGCACGCCGGCGAGCACGATGAGCTTGGACCCGGCGGAGGCGAACTTGTGGCGCAGCGCCATGCGCTTGCCCTTGCCGATCATCTCCTCGAAACTGCCGATATCCTTGGTCGCCACAGCATAGGCGCCCCATAGCAGCGCCACCTTGCGCGCGGTGCGCATCGAAGGCGTTAGCACCATAACCGGGGTGGCCGGACGCTCGCGCGCCACGCGCCGCGCGGTCGAGCCGCTGGCGGTGAAGACCGTGATCGCGCTGATCGGCACAGTGTCGGCAATGGTCATGCAGGCATGCGCGAGCGCGTCGGAGGTGGTGGGATCGGGCGGCGTGTCGAGGAAGCGCACGCGCTCCTTGTAGCCCTCGTCGCGTTCGACCTGCACCGCGATCCGGTCCATCATGGCGACGGACTCTTCGGGCCAGGCACCCGCCGCGCTTTCGGCCGAGAGCATGACCGCGTCGGCCCCGTCATAGACGGCATTGGCGACGTCGGAGACTTCCGCGCGCGTCGGGCTCGGGCTTTCGATCATGCTTTCGAGCATCTGGGTCGCAACGATCACCGGCTTGCCTGCCCGGCGCGCGGCGTTGACGATGCGCTTCTGGAGCGGCGGCACCTCGTAGGGCTCGAGTTCCACGCCGAGATCGCCGCGCGCCACCATGATCCCGTCGGCGAGCTCGATGATTGCATCCAGACGGTGGACCGCCTGCGGCTTTTCGATCTTGGCACAGATCGCGGTATCGCGGCTGCCGATCAGCTTGCGCGCCTCGGCGATATCCTCGGGCCGCTGCACGAAGCTGAGCGCGATCCAGTCCGCCCCGTGCTCGGTGGCAAAGGCAAGGTCCCGGCGGTCCTTCGCCGTCAGGGCCGGGATCGGCACCTCGGCATCGGGGACGTTGACGCCCTTGCGATCGGAGATCACCCCGCCGACTTCGGCCGAGCACAGGATGCGGCTATCGTCGGCCTCCAGCACCTTCAGCCGGATCTTGCCGTCGTTGATCAGTAGCCGCTGGCCACGCGTCATGATGCCGAACAGCTCGGGATGCGGCAGGCAGACGCGGTTCTCGTCGCCGGGGGTTTCGTCACGATCGAGGGTGAAATGCCCGGAGTGACGGATCACCGCCTGCCCGTCCCTGAAGGTTCCGACCCGCAACTTGGGCCCCTGCAAGTCGGCGAGGATCGCGATCGGCCGGGCGAACTGCTTTTCCAGCGCCCGGATCGCATGGATCGCCGCCTCGTGATCCGCGTGCGACCCGTGACTCATGTTGAGGCGGAAGGCGTCCGCGCCGGCGCGCACCAGCCGTTCGAGCATCTCGGGCGAGCGGCTCGCCGGGCCGATGGTGGCAAGAATCTTGACCTTGCGGCCGCGCGGGTCGATCCGTGACTGATCGCGTCGTGACATTTCTGGCTATCCCTCTTCGGCCAAGCCTATGGCACAGGCGCAAATCAACTCAAGGGAAAGCCGCGATGAATAGCAATGCCGATCCGCTCGACAGCCTCGACGATGCACAAGCCGCCGCCGCCTTCCGCCGGCTGGTCCGCCACCTGAGGCATCGCCACGACGCGCAGAACATCGACCTGATGGGGCTCGCCGGCTTCTGCCGCAACTGCCTCGCCGACTGGATTCGAGACGCAGGCTACCCCGGCGACAAGGATGCCGCGCGCGAACTGATCCACGGCATGCCGAGCGGCGAATGGAAGGCGACGCGGCAGTCCCCGGCGACCGAGGAGCAGCTCGCCCGGATGGAGGCCAGTGTGGCGAAGAACGCACAGGAATAATTCGCCGCGGCTGTTCACCGTCGGCGACAGGCTGGCTATCGCACCGGCCAACCGATTCTCATTTCCGATGGAGACCCCCGATGGCCGACAACGCCAATTCGACCGATGACCGCCTGCGCCTGCTGATCGAGCGCATCGAACGCCTCGAGGAGGAGAAGAAGGGCATCGCCGACGACATCCGCGACGTCTACATGGAGGCCAAGGCGGTCGGCTACGATCCCAAGATCATGCGCCAGATCGTGCGCCTCAGGAAGATGAAGCCCGACGACCGCAGCGAGCAGGACATGCTGCTCGAGACCTACAAGAACGCGCTCGGGATGGCGTGAGGCCGCGCACGGCCTTCACCTGACGTTGAAATCGCCACAAGCTGTGTTATTTCGATAAGACAGCTTGCGAGGAGACACGGCAATGGCATCCCCCTGGAAAGACGCGCGCGGCGTCATCGTCAGCACCACCCCCACGCTCGAAGGCCGTCCGATCCAGGACTACCTCGGCATCGTCACCGGTGAGGTGATCGTCGGCGCGAACCTGTTCCGCGACCTGTTCGCGGGCATTCGCGACATCGTGGGCGGCCGCTCGGGCAGCTACGAGCGCATCCTCGCCGATGCCCGCCAGCAAGCGATCGAGGAATTGCAGGCCGAGTGCGCGGCGCTGGGCGGCAATGCGGTTGTCGGGATCGATCTCGATTACGAGGTGATCGGCCCCAACGGCTCGATGCTGATGGTCAGCGCCAGCGGCACCGCGGTGCGGATCTGACGCCTTACCCCCACGCCTGATCCACCATCAGCCACACGGCATTGAACGCTGCGTGGTGGGCAATCGCCGCGCGCAGGCCGAGCCGCGTACGGGTGTAGGCGAGCAGCAATCCGCCGGCCGTCTGCGGCAGCACCGCCAAGATGCCGAGCGGATTCTGCAATGCCGTGAAATTGCCGAGGTGGACGACGCCGAACAGCAGCGTCGATCCCCATAGGATCCCACGGAAATGGCGCGTGAACCACGCAGGCACGTCCGCGTCGCGCTGGCTGGTTCGCCCCCAGTGGACCAACCCCGCGAAGACGATGCCGACCGACGCCCAGCCCACATAGGGGCTGTCATCCAGTCCCAGGACGAATGCCGCGAGCAGCAGGCCCATCGCTGCGAAGCCGTAGACGGCGAAGCGCAAGCCCGCGCGGCGTCCGGTCAGCCAGCTGCGGAACAGCAGCTCTTCGAAGATCGGCGCGATGATCAGGAAGTCGATGATCTGCCGCGTCTCGGATCGGGGCGCAAAATCTGATTGCGGGAGAAACCCCGTCTGCGCGTTCAGCGCTGCGGTCAGGATGGCGATAGCCGGGGCGATCAGCACGCTCAGCGCGAAGACCACCAGCAAGGCCCGTTCGGCCTCTCGTCCCCAGACCATCGGCTGCGCCATGAAGGTCGGCCGGCGCACGAATCGGGCGATGTCGGCAATCCGCTCGCTCAGGCGCATCCCCCCTGCCACGCGCGCCCTTGCATCGTCCGCGTCTGCCGGAGTAAGGCCCGCGCCTGTATTTCCAACATTCCGGTGAAGTTCGTCCAATGGCAGGCCATTCCAAGTTCAAGAACATCATGCACCGCAAGGGTGCGCAGGACAAGAAACGCGCGGCGATGTTCTCCAAGCTGTCGCGCGAGATCACCGTGGCGGCCAAGATGGGCATGCCCGATCCCGACATGAACCCGCGCCTGCGCCTGGCGGTCAACGCCGCGCGCGCGCAGTCGATGCCCAAGGACAACATCCAGCGCGCCATCGACAAGGCCAGCCAAGCGGGCGGCGAGGATTATGTCGAGATCCGCTACGAAGGTTACGGCCCGGGCGGCGTGGCGCTGATCGTCGAGGCGCTGACCGACAACCGCAACCGCACCGCCACCAACGTGCGCACCGCGTTCAGTAAGAACGGCGGCAACCTCGGTAGCGAAGGCTCGGTGAGCCACGGCTTCGAGCGGCGCGGGCTGATCGAGTATTCGGCTGCCGCGGGCGACGAGGAAAAGCTCCTCGAAGCCGCCATCGAGGCAGGCGCCGACGACGTGGAATCCTCCGAGGACGGGCACACCATCTGGACCGCCGCCGACGCGCTCCACGGCGTCGCGGGCGAGCTCGAAAAGGTGCTCGGCCCGGCGGACAACGTGAAGCTGGCATGGAAGCCGGTGCTGAGCGTCGAGGTCAACGAAGAGACGGCCGGCACGCTGATGAAGCTGATCGACACGCTCGACGATGACGACGACGTGCAGACCGTCTGGGGCAATTACGAGATCCCCGACGAGGTGATGGAAAAGCTTGGGTGACACGCTGGGAGTGGCTTCTGGCGCTGGCGCTCGGGGCCGCTTTCCTGCTCGCCCTGGTGTGGCGTCTCGGCCTGAGGCTGGGCCTGTGAGCGGGCCTGTGACTGGGCGCAAGACGGCGCCGTGCTGATCCTCGGCCTCGATCCTTCGCTTTCCTCGACCGGCTGGGGCGTGGTTTGCGCTGAAGGCGCACGGCTCAGCCACATCGCGAACGGGCAGATCAAGACCGATCCGGCCGCACCGATGGCAGAGCGGCTCGCGGTGGTGGCATCCGGGGTCGCCGCAGTGATCGCCGCTCACCATCCCGACCGCGCGGCGGCCGAAGAGATCTACGTCAACAAGAACGCGCAATCGACCTTGAAGCTGGCTCAGGCGCGGGGCGCGGTGCTGGCGGCCTGCGGGGCGGCGGGGCTCCCCGTGAACGAGCACGCCGCGCGGCTGGTCAAGAAGGCCGTCACCGGCACCGGGGCTGCGGAAAAGGCGCAGGTTGCGGCGATGGTCAAGGTGCTGCTGCCCGGCGTTCCGCTCGCCGGGAGCGACGCGGCCGACGCGCTGGCGGTGGCGATTGCCGACGCGCATCTGGCCCCGCGCACTTGACCGCACCCCTTCGTCATTGCGAGGAGCGTAGCGACCAAACAGCCTTACGGATGTTCGCAATGACGAGAAAAAGATCATGATCCACCTCTACGGCATCCCCAACTGCGACACGGTCAAGAAGGCGCGGACATGGCTCGGCGCGCAAGGGCGCGAATACGTCTTTCACGACTACAAGAAGGAAGGCGCCGACCCTGCGAAGATCGCCGGGTGGATCGCGGCCGCAGGGCTCGACACAGTGGTCAACCGCAAGGGCACGAGTTTCCGCGCGCTGTCCGACGCGGACAAGGCGCTGGCCGCCGACAGTCACACGGCTGTCGCTTTGCTGGTTCAGCAGCCCAGCATCATCAAACGGCCGATTGTCGAATATCCGGGCGGCATTCTGGTCGGTTTCAAGGAAGACGAATGGTCCGCAGCCTTGCCTTGATCGCGCTCTGGACGCTGGTTCCTACCGCCGCAGTCGCACAGGACATGCTGATCATCGCCCACCGCGGCGCCAGCGCCGAGCGCCCGGAACACACGCTCGAGGCCTATGAGCACGCAATCGATCAGGGCGCGGATTATATCGAGCCCGACCTCGTCGCGACCAAGGACCTCGTCCTCGTCGCGCGGCACGAGAACGAGCTGTCGGGCACCACCGATGTCGCGGCCCGCGAGGAGTTCGAGGATTACCGCCGCGACAAGACGATCGACGGGCAGAAGGTTGCAGGCTGGTTCGCCGAGGACTTCACCCTCGCCGAACTGCGCACCTTGCGCGCAAAGGAACGCATCCCCGCGCTGCGCCCGGCGAATGCGCGTTACAACGGCCTCTATCAGGTGCCGACCCTTGCCGAAATCGTGCAGCTGGTGCGCGCCAGGGAGGCAGAGACCGGGCGCCGGATCGGGATCTATCCGGAACTCAAGCACCCCAATTTCCTGCTCCAGAATGCCGGGATCGACATGGTCGACCTCCTGCTGCGCGAATTCAGGCAACTCGGCATCACCCCCGCGGACCCGGTGTTCGTCCAGAGCTTCGAGGTCGGCACGCTCCAGCGCCTCAAGCAGCGCGGGGGCGGCTTCAAGCTGGTGCAGCTGGTCGGCCCCATCGGAGGCCCGGCTGACGAGCCCGCGATGCGCTATGCCGACATGGTGACGCCCACGGGTCTAGCCGAGGTCGCGAAGTATGCAGACGTGGTGGGCGCGCACATCGCGCTGGTGCTGAACGAGGACGGCACGCCGACTTCGCTGGTCGCCGATGCCAAGGCTGCGGGGCTGGCGGTGCACGCCTGGGCGCTGCGCCCGGAGAACGAGTTCCTGCCCGCCAGCTTGCGCACCGGCACCGACCCGAAGGGCACGGGCTGCGGCGACGTGAAGCTCGCCGCGCTGCTCAAGGCGGCGGGTGTCGCGGGGGTGTTCAGCGATGGCCCGATCAAGGGGCGGAGCTGTCCCGCCAACTAGAGGTCAGGCGCGCTTGGCCGACAGAATGTAGTTGAGCGACATGTCGTCGGACAGATGCAGGCCCTTGCCCGGACGCCATGCGATACCGCGCTTGGCCGTCACGGTCAGTCCGGCATCAGCCAGCAGTCCCTCGAGCTCCTCGGGGGTGACGAAATCCTCCCAGTGGTGCGTGCCCCGGGGGACATAGCCCACCGCCTCGGCCGCGCCGACCAGCAACACGCGTGAAGTGGCGGTGCGGTTGGGGGTCGACATCACCAGCAGGCCATCAGGCGCCAGCCGCGCCGCGACGTCGCGCAGGAAGGCAGGCTTGTCGGCAACATGCTCGATCACCTCGACCGAGGTCACGAGATCGAAGGCACCGATGTCGAGCCCCGCGACCTCGCCCGCCATGTAGCGGATATCGAGGCCGACGCCTTCGGCGTGGGCCGCCGCCGCCGCGACATTCTCCGCCGCCGCATCGACGCCGGTCACAGCCGCGCCCAGCCGCGCCAGAGGCTCGCACAGCAGTCCCGCGCCGCAGCCGATATCGAGCGCGGACTTGCCCGCCAGCGGCCGCGCCGCAGCCGCAGCGCCCGCCCAATGCGCGTCGATCGCGTCGCGAACAAAGGCAAGGCGGACCGGGTTCACCTGATGCAAGCTCGCCATCGGCCCCTTGGGGTTCCACCAATCGCGCGCCAGCTTTGCGAAGAAATCGGCTTCCTCGGGGCGAATAGTTACATTCGAGACGTTTGCGTTTCCCATGAACGCCCCTTAACAGCGCCCGCGAACACTCACCAGCCGGAGCAGTATCCCTTGGCTCGTATTGTGATGAAATTCGGCGGTACCTCGATGGCCGGGACGGAGCGTATCCGCCGCGTCGCCAACATCGTGCGCGCGCAAGCGGCTCGCGGCGATCAGGTCGCCGTGGTCGTCAGCGCCATGGCGGGCGAGACCGACCGGCTCGTGAACTTCTGCCGCGAGGCAAACCCGCTCTACGACCCGGCCGAATATGACGTCGTCGTCGCGAGCGGCGAGCAGGTGACCAGCGGGCTGCTCGCGCTCACCCTTCAGGCTCTCGGGTGCAAGTCGCGCAGCTGGCTCGGCTGGCAATTGCCGATCAACACCATCGAAGCCCACGCCAAGGCACGCATCGACTCGATCGACGCCGACGCGCTGATCGCGTCGATGGAAGCGGGCGAGATCGCGGTGATCCCGGGCTTCCAGGGCCTGTCCGAAGACAATCGCGTCACCACGCTGGGGCGCGGCGGTTCCGACACCTCGGCGGTTGCGGTAGCGGCCGCGATCAAAGCGGACCGCTGCGACATCTATACCGATGTCGACGGCGTCTACACCACCGACCCGCGGATCGTCGCCAAGGCGAAGAAGCAGAAGGCGGTGACCTACGAGGAAATGCTCGAACTCGCCTCGGTGGGCGCCAAGGTGCTCCAGACCCGCTCGGTCGGCCTGGCCATGAAGGAAAAGGTGCGGGTGCAGGTATTGTCGAGCTTCATCGGCGAGGGCGCCCCGCCCGCCGACGATCTGCCGGGGACGATGATCGTCTCGGATGAAGAAATGGACGAATTGGTGGAGAATGGCCTGATGGAACGCCAGCTTGTGACCGGCATCGCGCATGACAAAAACGAGGCCAAGGTGATCCTCACCCGCGTGCCAGACCGTCCCGGCGCGGTCGCCAACATCTTCGAGCCGCTCGCCGCGGCTTCGATCAACGTCGACATGATCATCCAAAACGTCGGTCGCGACAAGGGCGAGACCGACGTGACCTTCACCGTCCCCCAGTCCGACCTCGCGCGTGCGCAGGCGCTTCTGGAAGACCGCCGCGATGCGATCGGCTTCAACCGCATCATCACCGACAGCAAGATCGCCAAGATTTCTGTCGTCGGCGTCGGCATGAAGAGCCACGCGGGCGTCGCATCCTCGATGTTCCGGGCTTTGTCCGACCGCGGCATCAACATCCAGGCGATCTCCACCAGCGAGATCAAGATCAGCGTGATGATCGACGAGGACGAGACCGAGCTCGCCGTGCGCGTGCTGCACACGGCTTACGGGCTCGATGCGGTTAGCTGAAAAGCAGATCGCTTCACCCAAATTAACTATATAGAGTTACTGCGCTTTAACCCTTGGGGCTGGACTGTAGAGGTCCTCACAACCGAGGATGAAAGGCGCTACCCATGGCCATCAAGGCCCATCTCGACCCCCGGTCCGCAGGCGATAGTCAGCGGACCGCCGCCCGCCGTGCGCTGCATCTCGAAACCAGCGGTGTCATCGCCGGGCAAGGCTCCGAGGCGAACGTCACGATCCACAACATCTCGGCCGCCGGCCTGCTGATCGAGACCGCGCTGGAGCTGGCCGAGGGCGAGCCGCTGGCCATCGAACTGCCCGAGGCGGGCCTCGTGAGCGCCGCAGTGGTATGGCGCAGCGAGCGCCTCTACGGCTGCGCCTTCGACACCCCGATCGGCGCTGCGGCGATGGCCGCGGCGCAGTTGCAGGGCTTCGCCCCCGGCGTGCCCACCGAACCCCTGTCGGCTGCGGCACCGCCCCCCGCCGCGCGCGGCCCCGGCGAGGCGCTCGGCACCCGCCTGAACCGCCTGCGCCGCGAGGCCGGGCTTACGCTCGCCGACGTCGCCACCACGCTTGGCGTCAGCAAGCCGACCGTCTGGGCCTGGGAGAAGGGCAAGGCCCGTCCGCTGCCCGAACGCCTCACCGCGATCGCCGGCGCGCTCGGCGTCGACCCGGAGCTGCTCGCCCCCTCCCCCGGCCCGGCGCGCGAAGTGGATGCCGTGATCGCCGAATGCCGCCAGCGCATTGCCCACGCCTACGGAACCGACCCGGAAGCGGTGCGGATCATGATCGAACTCTGACCCCGGACAGGTTCCCGCACTTACAAGCTCATACCTACTGCGCCCAATACGTATTGGATAGGCTGGCCCAATCGGAAAATATGGTAAACGGAACTTGAAGATGATTCGTTTTTTAGTCAGTTAGACAAGTTACTCTAACTAAAAGACGGACTATCTTCAGGACAACAGGGTAATGAGTTCAAACAAATCGGCTGGCGTTAGTTTGGTTGTAAACTGACGTACCGCGACGAGCCAGAACTGCCGTATTGCTGGGGCACATTTCGGTATGAAGATCGGTCTGAGTGACGTCGAGGGTCATGTGCTGCATGGCCTTCTGGAGGAGACTTCCGGCGATATCGTGATCAGGCTCGATCGCCACGGTTTCATCCTCCACGCTTCCGCCAACATTTCCGAACTCGGACTCGACCTCTCGGCGGCGCTGCTGCTCCCCCACATCACCGACCTTGCCGCGCGCGACCATGCCGCCTTCCTCGGCGAGCATGTCACCGCCGCGCTGGCCGGCGGGCCGCCGGGCGGGTGGACCGAGTTCCCGGTGATCGCCTGCGCGGATGGTTCCGCCTGCCGGGAGGTGCATTGCCAGCGCTGGTACGCCCTTACCCTCAGGCCGATGCGCGACAAGCGCGGCGTCCCCGACGGCGCGCTGTGCCTGATGCGCTCGGTCCAGCAGGTGCGCAGCCTCGAAGGCGAACTCCACGCCCGCGCGGTCACCGATCCGCTGACCGGGCTCGCCAATCGTGCGGCCTTCTGCGCAAGCCTCAGGCGATATCTTGCATCAGGCGGCGGGCAGATGGTCGCGATCTTCGCGGTCGATGCGATGCGCGCGCTGCTGATGCGCTACGGCCAGCGCACCGCCGACGAGGTGCTGTGGGGCTTTGCCAAATACCTCGAGACCATGGCCCTGCCCGGACACGAGATCGCCCAGCTCGACGGGGAGCGCTTCGCGGTGGTGCTGCCGGAGATGACCTCGCGGGGCGCGCGCGAATGGGCTCAGGACGTGGTCGCGACCTTCGCAGGCCTCGCCGCCCCCGCTCCAAGCGCCAACAGGGCCAAGGCGCCACAACTGACCGCGAGCGCGGGCCTTGCACGGACCGAATGCACCGTCGACTGGACCCTGCGCGAGGCGGAGCTCGGCCTCGTCCTCGCCCGCGCAGGCGGCGGAAACCAGGTGGCGGTCGCAGGGTATCGCCGGGCCGCCTGACTGGACTCATGCGCGCACGCGGCTAAACCCGCCCGCATGAGCCACATTGCCACCATCCTGCTGCTCGGTTCGGGCGAGCTGGGCCGCGAATTCGTCATTTCCGCCAAGCGCCTCGGGGCACGGGTCATCGCCTGCGACTCTTATGACGATGCGCCCGCGATGCAGCTGGCCGATGGGCGCGAGGTGTTTTCCATGCTCGACGGCGCGGCGCTCCGCGCGGCGGCGGAGAAGCACAGGCCCGATCTGATCGTTCCCGAGATCGAGGCGATCCGCACCGAAGTGCTGGCCGATCTGGAGGCAGAGGGCTTCACCGTCGTCCCCTCGGCCCGCGCCGCGCAGCTCACCATGAACCGCGATGCGATCCGCGATCTGGCGGCGGGCGAGCTGGGCCTCGTCACCTCGCAATACGGTTATGCCGAGAGTTTCACCGAGGCGCAGGCGGTCGCGGCGCGGATCGGCTATCCGCTGGTGATGAAGCCGGTGATGTCCTCATCCGGCAAGGGTCAGAGCAAGGTCGACGGGCCCGAGGCGCTGGAGGCCGCTTGGGCATACGCCGTCGCCAATATGCGCGGCGACCGGGCGCGGGTGATCGCCGAACAGTTCATCGCCTTCGACTACGAGATCACGCTTCTGACTGTCAGGCACTCAGGCGGCATCAGCTTCTGCCCCCCGATCGGCCACCGGCAGGAGCGCGGAGATTACCGCGAAAGCTGGCAGCCTGCCGCGATGTCTGCCGACGCGCTTGCGAAAGCGCAGGACATGGCCGCCAAGGTCGTCATGGCGCTGCAAGGCGAAGGGCGCGGCTGGGGGCTCTACGGGGTCGAGTTCTTCGTGAAGGGCGAGGAGGTGATCTTCTCCGAGCTGTCCCCCCGCCCGCACGACACCGGGATGGTGACGCTTGTCAGCCAGGACCTCACCGAGTTCGACCTCCACGCCCGCGCGATCCTCGGCCTGCCGGTGCCTGCCGAAATCACCGCCCGCCCCGCCGCCTCAGCGGTGATCCTCGCCGACCGCGACAGCGAGGACTTCGCCTTCGAGGGGCTCGGCGAGGCGCTGGCGCTGGGCGACACGGACGTCCGCATCTTCGGCAAGCCGGTCACCCGGCCTTACCGCCGCATGGGCGTGGCGCTGGCCCGCGCCGCCGACGCGCCCGCCGCCGTCGCGCTCGCCAAACAGGCTGCGGACGCGGTGCGGATTGTCTATTCGTCCAAGGGCGACTAGGGCGCGCGCCATGGAAACCTATCCCCTGACCGCCGCCCGCATGCAGCGCGGCACCGATTTCCTCGGCTGCGAGACCGCCATCCTGTGCGGCGCGATGAGCTGGGTGTCCGAGCGCAACCTTGTCGCCGCCATCTCCAACGCGGGCGGCTTCGGCGTGATCGCCTGCGGCGCGATGACCCCCGAGCTGCTCGACAGGGAAATCGCCGCGACCAAGGCGCTGACCGCCAAGCCCTTCGGCGTGAACCTCATCACCATGCACCCGGCGCTGTTCGATCTCATCGCAGTGTGCCGCAAGCACGGCGTCACCCACGTGGTGCTGGCAGGCGGCATCCCGCCCAAGGGCAGCGTGGAAGCCATCAAGGCGGACGAGAGCGGCATCAAGGTGATCTGCTTCGCCCCGACGCTGGCGCTCGCCAAGAAGCTGCTGCGCTCGGGCGCGGACGCGCTGGTTATCGAGGGCATGGAAGCGGGCGGGCACATCGGCCCCGTCTCCACCTCCGTGCTGGCTCAGGAAATCCTCCCGGCGCTCGCCGAAGAACACCTGATCTTCGTCGCCGGCGGCATCGGCCGGGGCGAGGCGATTGCGAGCTACCTCGAAATGGGCGCCGCCGGCGTCCAGCTCGGCACGCGCTTCGCCTGCGCGACCGAGAGCATTGCCCACCCCGATTTCAAGAAGGCCTTCTTCCGCGCCTCGGCCCGCGAGGCGGTCGCGAGCGTGCAGGTCGACCCGCGCTTGCCGGTCATCCCCGTCCGCGCGCTCAAGAACAAGGGCACCGAGGAATTCACCGCCAAGCAGCGCGAAGTCGCAGCCCTTCTGGATGCGGGCGAGGTCGACATGCTCGAAGCGCAATTGCAGATTGAGCACTTCTGGGCCGGAGCCCTGCGCCGCGCGGTGGTCGACGGCGATGTCGAGAACGGTTCTGTGATGGCCGGGCAATCGGTCGGCATGGTGACGAAGGAAGAACCCGCCGCCGACATCATCGCCGAGCTGATGGCGCAGTGCGAGGCGGCGCTTACCCGCTGAGCCTCTCGGCTTTGCCAGTGGCGCGGGCTCACGGATCGGGCACAGTCGCGCCATGATCGTCCAGCGCCTCGACCATGTGAACATCATTACCGACCGGCTCGCCGAGACGGCGCGGTTCTATGCCGAACTGCTCGATCTGGAGGAGCGCGACGGGCCGCCGCCGCTCAGCCCCGCGCAGGTGCGCTGGATGTATACCCGAGCGGGCGACCCGATCCTGCACATCAATTCGGTCGATTGTCCGCGCGCCTTCGACCGCGTGGTGGCACCGGGGGCCGAGACCGGCGCGATCCACCATGTCGCGCTGCGCTGCGGGGAGTTCGATGAGGTGAAGGCCCGGCTCGATGCGCGCGGGGCCAATTACAAGGTCAACGATTTGAGCAGCATCGGCCTCAGACAGATCTTCACCGCCGATCCGAACAACGTGCTGCTCGAGCTGAACTTCTTCACCAGCTAGGGCTCGCCTCGGGCGACGAGCCGCAACCCTTGTTACTGCGGCGAAGAACCGCTCTTTGACCGGCGCTTGCGGCTCTGGCGGACCAGTTCCGCCATGCGGATGCTCGCGCCGGTCGCGGTCATGCGCGCATGATCGGCGCCGACACTGGCTGCCGTCGCCGCAGCTTCGGCAAACATCCGTCCACCCACCGAGATGACGGTCGGATGATCGGGCGCGGCGAGCCGCGTGTGATCGATGGTCGCTCGCAGCCGGGGCAGCGCGTGGAGCCGCTGCATGGCATCGGACAGGCCGATGTCGACGGCATCGGGGCGCTGCGCGTTGAGCTGGTTGGAGAGGGCCTCGTCACTGTCGGGGAAGGCCATGTCGACCCTCCACCCGGCATCGGTGAACTGGTCTGCCAGAATGGTGGTGCCGAGCATGTGCTGTTCGCCCGGGGCGGTGGCGAGCAGGATGCTGTAACGGCTGTGCCGGGCCGAGCGCGCATTCGCGTAGTGGCGCACGGCATGCCCGGCCAGTTGCAGCATGCTGAGGCCGATGGTGAGATCAAGCTCGCTGCAATCATCGGCCAGCCACGCATCGCCCAGAGCGCGGGCGCAGGGCTCGATCAGGAGCGTGACGATCGCATGGCTGGTCCACCCCTCGTCCTCGAGCGCGGCGATGAAGGCGTTGATCCGCACATCGTCGGCGTTGAGCGCGAGTTCGACAAGGCTGTCTATGTGGCCGGCAACAGCCTGCGGCGCGGCCCGATCCACCGTCGCGGGGGGCGTCAGCTCGTCCTGCCGGCTTTGCAGCAGGAGGTCCCAATCCGAAAACAGCCGCGCCGGAGCAACGTGTTCGCTGAGCACCTCGATATGGTCGTGACGCGGATCCTGCTTGATCGAGGACCACAGGGCGTCGAGCTTTTCGGGGGGTCCTTCCAGCGTCTGGAAGAAGGAGCCGCCTTCATACAGCAGCATGCCGGTGACACTGAGCTTGCGGTTACGCGCGCGCGCGCGGCCGACCAGGGTGTGCAGGTCCGCTACGCTGGGCGCCGCGGTGGCGATGCTCTTGTAGGTGAGGCAGGCGATCCAGCCTTCATTGCCCGCACTGCCATTCGAATCCTGCAACATCCTCACGTCCCCTTTGAGGGGCAGGGATCAGCGGTATGTCTGAACGAACCCGAGCACGGACAGTAGAACCCAGCAGACGATCCCCATCCACCGCTTATCAAGCGCCGCTTCGCCCGAGGGCGGAGCGACATCATTGCCCGCGACGATCATTTTTGATCCACCCCTGAGCAGCCACGATACTCACTTAGGAGAATGGAATCGTCAAGTGACAAGCGCGCAACCATCGCGCGATCCTGCCGATTAACTGAACCTCACGGCCAGAACCGGTCGCAGGCAGGCTGCGGTCTGGCCGACTGCTCCAGCAGATCGCGCCACGCCGCCGGCGCGTTGTCGTCTTCAAGCGGGTTCCAGACGGCCGCCATCCGCGCGCGCGCTTCCGACTCGGGAAGGCCGGCGGCGCGGTCGAGGAGGTAGAAGAACGCGGTCACGCGCCAGTTCATGATGCAATGGACGTGCGAAGGGCCGGGATGCGCGGCGAGCGCCTGTTCGAGCGCGGCGACATGGTCCGGGCTCGGCGCGTCGAACGGCACCGGGATGTGGGTGTAGGCGATTCCCGCCGCTGCCATGAGCGCAGCTTCGTCGGCCAGAGCTTCGGGGTGGCTGTCCAAGGCGAGATTCACCACATGCCGCACGCCGATAGCGGCGAGGCGCGCCGGATCATGCGGCTCGAGCTTGCCCGAGGTGGTGATCCCGTCAGGCCGCCGCTGCCAGTTGCGGATGTCTTCAGGGTCCTGGGCCATGCTCAGCGCTTCCCCGCTGCGGGCAGACCCGTCGCCTGCACCTCGGTGCCGCCGAAACAACGCATCTTCATGGTGAGCGACCCCTTGCTGCTAACGCCGGGCGACGCGTTTCCCCGCCTCGAGCGCCTTGTCATCATTGGCGCGCTTGATGACATAGGCGCGGATCGCCTCGATCTCGTCTTTCGACAAAGAGCCCTTGAAGCTCGCCATACCGCTATCCTTGAGGATACCGCCCTCGACGACGGCATTCCACGCCTGTGCGCTCTCGAGCGCGCCGGCGCGGCGCAGGTCGGGGAGCACGGTCGAACCGACCGCGCCCGGCGCATGGCACACCGCGCAGTAGCGGCCGTACTTGACCTGCCCCAAGGCGATCACTTCGGCGCTCGCCTTGCTCGGCGGCGGGTCGAGCGGCAGTTCGGCGAGCGCCGGCGGCGCCGGGAGCTTGGCCGTCCCGCCGATCTTGAAGACCAGCAGGCGCGAGACATTGCGCACCGGAGCCTTGCGGTTGATCAGGTCGCCGTCGACCGAGAGGGCATAGGCCCCGCCCCAGCCGGCCAGCACCGCGACATATTGCTCGCCATCGACGGTGTAGGTGACCGGCGGTGCGACCACGCCGGTCTGCGCGGCGAAGCTCCACAGCTTCTTGCCGTTGCTCGCATCATAGGCGTTGAACTCGCTGCCCGCCGTGCCCTGGAAGACCAGCCCGCCGCCGGTCGCCAGCAACCCGCCGTTCCACGGGCCGGGGTGCTCGACCGTCCAGCGTGCCTTCTGCGCGACCGGATCCCACGCCACCAGCATCCCCCGCAAGGTGCCTGCCGCCTGCTTGCGGATGCCCCCGTCCGCCGGCAGCTCGCCGGCGAGGCTGAAGCCGACATTGAACCCGCGCGCGCGGTCGGGCTTCCAGTTGGCTTCGGGCGCATACATCATCCCCGCCTCGAAGGCCGGGATGTAGACGAGGTTCTCCTTCGGGCTGTAGGCCATCGGGTGCCAGTTGTGCCCGCCCAGCGCGCCGGGGAGCACCATCGCCGGCTTTCCGGTCTGGTCGACGCGGGTTTCGGGGTTCTCGATCGGACGCCCCGTCTTGGGGTCCACGCCCGTCGCCCAGTTGAGGCCGACATAGGGCTTGGCCGAGATGAACTTCCCCGTCTCGCGGTCGATCACGTAGAAGAACCCGTTCTTGGGCGCCTGCATCAGCACCTTCCTCGGCTTCCCGTCGATGGTCATGTCGGCGAGCATGATGTGCTGGGTGGCGGTGAAGTCCCACGTCTCGCCCGGCGTCGTCTGGTAGTGCCAGACATATTCCCCGGTCTTGGGCCGGATCGCCACGATGCTGGAGAGGTAGAGGTTGTCGCCTTGCCCCTTCCCGTCCTTGCCGGGCGAGCGGTAGGCGCGGTTCCACGGAGAGCCGTTGCCGACCCCGATATAGAGCAGATCGAGGTCGGGATCGTAGGCCATCGAATCCCACACCGTGCCGCCGCCGCCGATCGCGTCGTTGGCCGCGAGCACGTCCATGTTCCAGGTCTCGGCGGCCTTCTTGAGATAGGCGGGCGCGTCGTCACCTTCATCGCCCTCGGGCACGGTGTAGAACTTCCACAGCTGCTTGCCGTCATCGGCGGAATAGGCGGCGACGAAGCCGCGCACCCCGAACTCCGCGCCGCCATTGCCGATGATCACCTTGCCATCGATCACGCGCGGCGCGCCGGTGATGGTGTAGCTCTTGTCGGTGGGGACAGTCTGGGTCGTCCACGCCACTGCGCCCGTGTCGCGGTCGAGCGCGATCAGCCGGCCATCGAGCGTGCCGAGGAACAGCTTGTCGCCATAGGCCGCAAGGCCCCGGTTGACCACGTCGCAGCAGGCCTTGACCGCAGTTTCGCCGGGGACCTTGGGGTCATATTCCCACAGCTTCGCCCCCGTCGCCGCGTCGAAGGCCTTCACCTTGCTCCATGCGGTGGTGAGATAGAGCTTGCCGTCCATCACCAGCGGGGTCGCCTCCTGCCCGCGCCCGGTGTCCATGTCGGCCGACCAGGCGAGGCCGAGCTGGCCGACCGTGTCGCGATTGATGCTGTCCAAGGGCGAGAAGCGCTGTTCGGAATAGGTGCGTCCGTGGCTGATCCAGTTCGCGCTGTCGCCGTCCGCGCCGACCAGCATGGCGGTGGTGATTCCCTCGCCGCTCCCGCCCGCGCCCGCGCTCTCGCTCTCGCCAAAGATCTGGCTGCAATTCGCCAGCGTCCCGGCCGAAAGCAACAGAGCCGCGCCTGCGGCCCACCGCTTGAATGTCATGGATCCCACTCCCTTGTTCTTCGGCCGCTAGGCTCTTTTCCAACCCATGTTGCCGCGCCGCGTGCCCCTTGTCCATTGCCGCTTGTCGATCGCGCTGCGGCAGGCCACAAAGCGCCTGCGCGGTGGGGACCGACAGGAGAGTATTTCGATGTGCGACGAGAGCAAGCTTGCCGATTGGGCCAAGCAGACCATCAGCCGCCGCCAGTTCGGCGCGCTTGGCGGGGCGGCGGCGCTCGCCGCCTGTGCCTCGGGGACGAGCGAGAGCAAGGCGCAGCAGCCGCCGGCGCGTGCGGGCCTCAAGGAACGCGGTATCAGTTTCGACACCGCCGACGGCCGCCTCGACGGTTTTCTGGTGCAGCCCGATAGCGGCAGCCATGCCGCGGTGATCCTGTGGCCCGACATCGCCGGGATCCGCGAAGCCAAGCGCAACATCGCCCGCGCGCTCGCCTCGTCGGGCTATGCGGTGCTGGTCGTGAACCCCTATTACCGCGACGTGACGGGCGAGCAGTTCGCCGACTTTGCGGCCTTCATTGCCGATGGCGGCTTCCAGAAGGTCGGCCCGTGGCGCGCCAAGCTCACCGCCGAGGCGATCATGCGCGACGCCAAGTCGATCACCGACTGGCTCGACCGGCAGGAAGGCGTCAGTCAGGCGCACGGCATCGGCACGCAGGGCTATTGCATGGGCGGGCCGTTCACAGTGTGGAGCGCCGCCGCTTCCCCCCGCATCAAGGCCGCGGCGAGCTTCCACGGCGGCGGGTTGGTGCGCCCCGGCAACCCGATGAGCCCCTCAGCCCTGCTCGAGAAGACCGAGGCGAGCTACCTCATCGCCATCGCGCAGGACGACGACGCCAAGGCTCCCGGCGACAAGACCGCCCTGCGCGAAGCGGCGACGGCAGCCGGGCGCCCCGCCAAGATCGACGTCTATGCGGGCGATCACGGCTGGATGGTGCCGGACAGCCCCGCCTACAACGCCGCGGCCGCAGCGCAGGGCGAGGCGGACCTGCTGGCGCTCTACAAGGCGGCTCTGGCCTAGAGCCCACTCCCGTCGCCCCCGCGCCGCCAAGCATCGGGCGGGGAGCGACGGGCAAGCAGACTTTGCCCCGGGCAACGCGCACTTGACGGTAAACGGCCGCAAATCTGCGGTTAGTCGAATTCGTCTTGAGCACCCCGGCCAGACTGAAGATCTGCGAACTTTCTGCTTCGCACGCACTCTGGACTTCCCGTGTCTGGTGGCCCCGGCACGAAGCGAAGGCGAGAGGAGCAGTGGCATTGCGGTTCATGACGAGTATTGCGTTGGGCGTCGCGGGTTGGGCCACCAGCCTCAGTGCGGCGGCACCCGAAGGCGAGGTGCAAGATGCCCTTCAGCCGCCAGCCGAGGTTGCGATCAAGCTGGCCGAGAACCCGGACGGAAGCTGGGAGGTCACCTACGATTTCGCCGAACCGCAGTCCGCGCTCGTCCTGTCGCAAGCGCCTGTGACCTACCGCGAATGGACCCCCTTGTCGGAAGGGGTGACGATGTGGCGCATCGGGGGCATGGAAGGCTTCGCCTTTCGCAAGCCCGCCTCGCGAGCCTCCTTCCGGATCAAGCCCTTCTCGGGCGAACTGCCGGCGGCCTACACGCCGTTCCTCGCGTTCAGTGACGGCAGCTACGGCGTCCTTACCGGCCAGTTCCGCGTGAAGCCGCTCGCCTCGCTCGCCGAGGCCGTCGATTTCACGAAATCGGCCGAGGAATGGCCTGCCGCCGTCATGTCATCGCAAGTGTCGATCACATCCGCCCGCGCGGTCGTCTCGCAAGCGGGCGGGGCTTACTCGGAATTCCTCCCCGAGGGCGATGGCACGATCGTCTATGTCGGGTCGCTTGCCCCGGTCGAGGGCGACAGCTTTCGCGGGTACATCGATCCCGGTCTTCCCGCGTGGCTGCGCGAAGGCTTCGACGCGGATCTGGGCACCATCTTCTCGATGCTCGCCAAAGGCTGGGGGCACGAGCTCAAGGCCAAGGCCAGGGTGATGATGGTCTTCGGCGGGTTCGAGGCCAAGGGCCTGAGCCTGAAAGGCGGCGCCATGGGCGACCTGCTTTCGCTGCAGATGTCGGGAGAGCAACTCGCCGATCCGACCCCGGAAATCCGCACCTATGTCCGGTGGTTCCTCGCGCACGAGGCCGCTCACATCTTTCAGCGCGCACGCGGCAATGATGCCGTGCTGTTTTCCGACGGCGGAGGTCACGCGTGGGTCCATGAAGGATCCGCCAACGCCTTCGCCTATCGCATCGGCGCCGATCTGGCGGATGACCCCGACGCCTTTCTCAAGGAGGTCTATGCCGAGGAATACAGGGATTGCGTCGCGCATCTGGAGAAGGCCGCCCTCGTCGAGGCGCGCGACAGCGGCAACTTCCGCGCCTATTACGCGTGCGGCGACCTGATCGCTCTCGCCACCGACGCGCTGCTGCCCGAACACGATCTGTTCGACTTCTGGAATGCGCTGCAGACGGCGAGCCTGAAAGCGGCCGATACGGACCGGGCCGAGCTCTATTTCCGGACGCTCGAGGAGCTTGGCGCGCCTGCCCAGAAGGTCAGGCAGCTGCGCGCCTTCGTGCATGAAAAGCCCCGGGACGCTTCCGCCTTTGTCCGGACCACGATGGCATCGGCCGGGCTGCCGATCGCCGTGGACGACAAGGGGGCTTTGGTGACCATGCCATTGAAGGCCGGCAAGGACCGCAAGTCACTGCATCCTTGATCGGGGCGTGGCTGCGATTTCACCGACTGGCGGCCTGTTTCTCGCCCGACCCGGTTGCCACGTTGTCAGCCGCCCACGCTCCTCTCGAGCCCAGCGGTCGATCGGGGCCTGTGGTGGTGTCCTTCGATGTCTGATGCTCAAGCTCGGAGTTCAGCTCTCCGCCGAACAATAGTGCATAGCTCGACAGGTAAAGCCACGTCAGCAGCACCACCACGGCGCTAAGGGATCCGTATGTCGCCCCGTAATTGCCGAAACGAGCGACGTAGAACCCGAAGGCCAAGGTGAGGATCACCCAGGCGATTGCAAACAACAGCGATCCCGGTGTGAGCCACGCCCAGCGCGCCTTGTCTCGTGAGGGGCCATAGCGGTAAAGGGCAGCAGCGCCGGTGGCCGCGGCCACGGCCAGCAAGGCATAGGACAGCGCTTTGCCGGCCAGGACAAGCAAGCGGCTCGAAGCGGGCGCAAGTTCGTCGAGATAGCCGAGGATCGTCACCGCAATCGCGGCGAATACCAAGGCGAGCACGGCGCAGGCCGTGATCACGAGCGCGACAAGGTTCGTCTTGAGGAACCCGCGCTTCTCTTCTTCTTCGTAGGCGATGTTGAGCGCGGTGATGATCGCGCCGGCCGCGTTGCGCGCACCGAAGACAGCGACCGCCAGAGCGATCAGCAGACCCACCCCCTTCTTGCCGCCGGATGTCTGCACGATGCTCAGCAATTGGTCGCCAATGATCTTTGCCACATCGTCGGGCAGCATGGCGGTCAACGTGGTCATGTCACGCAGGACCGCCGCTGGATCGGCAACCAGTCCGTAGGTCAGGACCGTCGCGCCGAGCAGCGGGAAGAGCGCGAGAAAACTGTAGAAAGCGACGCCAGCGGCCACGAGGCCGACATTATCGGACGACGCTTCCTTGTAGGTTCTGACGACGACATCGCGCCATCCAGCCAGGGGCAGGCGCCACGGCGATGACGAATGGTGCCCGGGTTCGGCAGTATGATCGGCCACATAGCATCCTTCGCGTCGAAGGGTGTGCATAGGGCTCCGGAGGGCAATTGGTTCCCGTCAGAGCAAACAATCTGCCGATCGTCTGAACAGCCCCCCTACCCCTTGCGCGCCTTGGCCCGCTCGTTCTCCGCGCCGAACCGCCCGTGCTTGCGATAGCGCAGCATCCACTTGTCGAGGAACAGGCCGAGCGGCTTGGCCTCGATGCCGAGGTCGGCGAGACCCAACGCGCCCGGGGCGACCGTGCTGCCGGGCTTCAGCAGCGTCCACTGGTCCTTGCTCATCGGAGTGAGCGGCATGGCGGCGAAGGCGGCGCTGATGCCGTCGGGCACGGCGAGGAAGGTGCGCTTCCTCGCCTGCGCTGCCGCGATGCGCTCGTGGATCTGCATCATGCTGAGCTGCTCGGGGCCGCCCAGTTCATAAAGGTGCCCGCCGTGCTTTTCCGGGTGCTCGAGCGCGACCGCGACCGCTTCCGCGACATCGTCGGCATAGACCAGCTGCAGCTTCGCCTCGGGCCCGAACACCGGGAGCACCGGCAGCATCTCGATCATCCCCGCGAACAGGTTGATGAACTGGTCGTCCTGCCCGAACACGATCGAGGGGCGCAGGATCGTGGCATTGGGGAAGGCGGCGCGGACCCGCTCCTCGCCCAGCGCCTTGCCGCGCGCATAGGCAGTGGGCGACGACGCATCGGCGCCGATCGCGCTGACATGGACGAGGCTGGTGATCCCGCTTGCGGCGGCGAGGCGGGCGATGGTGCCCGGCGCCTCGCCCATCAGCTTGTTGAGATCGCCGGAGAAGGCGCCGACGAGGTTGACGACGTGATGCGCGCCCTCGAGCGCGGCGGCGACATGCTCCTCGCGGGTGACGTCGCAGGGCATGAGCTGGAGCTGGCCGAGGTTGGCGAGCGGCTTGAGGCTGTTCGCCTTGCCCGGCGCGCGGCTGGCGAGACGAACGCGCGCGCCGCGGGTCAGCAGGCTCTGCGCGACGTAGTTGCCGATATAGCCGGTGCCGCCGAAGATCGTGACCAGCCGGCCGGCCAAGGGGGAATGGGGGGAGGGCATTTGGGGGGTGCTCGCTCTGGGTAAGGCCTAGTGTGCGGCCTTCGCCTTTGCGACAACGGCGCCGGAGAGGCAAGAGGTGCGAGGCAATGGGTGTGATGGCGGGGTGATGGCTGCCGGGTTCGCGATGCTGGTGCGGGGCGCGCAAGGTGAGGCGGGCGCGGGATCAGGACCGCGAGAGGCGCTGACCCGCCCAGGCCACGGCTCAACACCGCCCAGACCCCTGCTTGACCCCTCCCAGACCCCTCCCAGACCCCTCCCAGACCCCTCCCAGACCCCCGCTAGCCACTGCTCACGCGGGTGTTTCACGTGAAACAGCAGGGTCTGACGAGCCTGACGACACGGATCGGCAGGGCCGGCGAAGTTTGCATTGACAGCACCCCCCACCCCCCGCTAATCGCCCGCCCCTACCCAGCCTCCGGCGACGACGACCGGAAGCATCCGTGCCCAGATGGCGGAATTGGTAGACGCACCGTCTTCAGGTGGCGGCGCTCGCAAGGGCGTGGAGGTTCGAGTCCTCTTCTGGGCACCAAAACTCCTGCGGGAGTGGCATCAAAAACCTTG
>JAIYAM010000005.1 GCA_027489065.1 Erythrobacteraceae bacterium
CGCTTCCGGCACCTTGCCTTCAACGATGCGCTTGGCGAGGCCTTCGGCGATTGCCGTCTTGCCGACGCCCGGGTCGCCCACATAGAGCGGGTTGTTCTTGGACCGGCGGCAGAGGATCTGGATCGTCCGGTCAACCTCCGGCCCGCGCCCGATCAGCGGATCGATCTTGCCGCTCTCGGCCTTCTGGTTGAGGTTGACGGTGAACTGGTCGAGCGCGGTTTCCTTCTTGTTGCCGCCGCTCTCCTTGGCCGACTGGGCGGTCTCTTCCGCCTTGTCGGTGCCCGCCGGGCCCTTGCTTTCGATCTGGCGGCCGCCCTTGCCGATGCCGTGGCTGATATAGCTCACCGCATCCAGACGGCTCATGTCCTGCTGCTGCAGGAAATAGACCGCGTAAGAGTCCCGCTCGGAGAACAGCGCGACCAGCACGTTGGCGCCGGTGACGGTGTCCTTGCCCGAGGACTGGACATGCAGAATCGCGCGCTGGATCACGCGCTGGAAACCGGCGGTGGGCTGCGGATCGGCGCCGTCCTCGGTCTTCAGGGACTGGTATTCCTGATCGAGATACTGCTTCACCACCTCGCCCAGTTCGGCAAGGTCGACGCCGCAGGCGCCCATCACGGCGGCCGCGTCCTCGTCATCGATCAGCGCCAGCAGCAGGTGTTCGAGGGTGGCATATTCGTGCCGCCGTTCCGAAGCGTTGCCGAGCGCGTTGTGCAGGGTGCGTTCGAGGTTCTGGGCGAAGCTGGGCATGGGAGAGGCCTTTTCAGCGGGAGAGGAGTGCTCGCGGCGGACGAGCGGAGGAGCCGATTTCACGGGAATATGGGGCGGGGGCCGTGAATTGCGACTCCCCAAGTGCAGTGTTGCGACGGATTGCGGGACGGTTGTTCTTGCGGGTCATCCTCACCCCCTCCCGAACAGCGCGTCGGCGGCGGCGCGATGCGCGGCGGCCTTGTCGCGGTGGGCGGTAACGCGGGCGATTTCGGCCTGGAGCAGGGCGATGCGTTCATCCAGCTCGGCCTGCGAATAGGGGCCAAGGTCTTCGCCAGACAGGCGACTCGCCGCGTCTCCACTGGGGCGTGGGCGATCGGGTTCTTCCATTACGACGCAGCATCTGCCCCAAGCGGCTTGCTGTCAATCGGCGAGACGGTTATTCGCAGGCCCAGATTGGTTAACGGGTCGCGCCGGGGGACAGACGAAAATGATCGCAAGCAGCGGCGCGCCATTGCCCGACACGATGCAATCGATTGGATTCGACGCCCCGGGCGGGCCGGACGTGCTGCGGCTCCAGACCTCGCCCCTGCCGCGCCTGCGCCCTGACGATGTGCTGATCCGCGTCGCCTATGCCGGGGTGAACCGCCCCGATTGCCTGCAGCGCGCCGGAATGTACCCCGCCCCGCCGGGCGCCTCGCCGCTGCTCGGGCTCGAGGTCTCGGGCGAAGTCGTCGCGGTGGGCAGCGAGGCCCCGCGCGAGATGATCGGGCAGGTCGTCGCCGCGCTCACGCCGGGCGGGGGCTATGCCGAATATTGCGCGGCGCATTGGCAGCACTGCCTGCCCGTGCCGGAAGGCATGCTGCTGTCCGAAGCCGCCGCGCTCCCCGAGACGCTGTTCACCGTGTGGCACAACCTGTTCGAACGCGGCCTTGCGCGGGATGGCGAGACCGTGCTGATCCACGGCGGCACCAGCGGCATCGGCACCACCGCGATCCTGCTCGCCAAGGCGTTCGGGATGGAGGTGATCGTGACCTGCGGCGACACGGCCAAGTGCGCCGCGGCCACCCGCATCGGCGCGGACCTCGCGATCAATTACCGCGAGGCCGATTTCGTCGAGGCGGTGATGGCCCATACCGGGGGCAAGGGCGTGAACATCGTGCTCGACATGGTCTCGGGCGATTATGTCGCGAGGAACCTCAAGTGCCTTGCCGAGGACGGCCGCCATGTCACCATCGCGGTGCTCGGCGGGGCCAAGGCGGACATCAATATGGCGGTGGTGATGATGAAGCGCCTGACGCTCACCGGATCGACCCTGCGCCCGCGCTCGGACATGTTCAAATCCGCGCTCGCCGACGAGATCGCCGACAATGCCTGGCCGCTGTTCGTCGATGGCGAGCTTTCGCCGGTGATGGACACGACGTTCCCCCTTGCCGAAGCCGCCGCCGCCCATGCGCGCATGGAAGCGGGCGATCATGTCGGCAAGATCGTGCTGGAAGTGGCCGGGGACGGGAGCCTTGGCTGAGGCGCTCACCCTCCACGAGGACCCCCGCAGCGGGAATTGCTACAAGATCAAGCTTACCGCCGCGCTGCTCGGCCTGCCCCTGGCGACGCGGGTCTATGACATCACGAGGGGCGAGACGCGCACGCCGGAGTTCCTCGCGACGGTCAACGCCAATGGGCGCATTCCGGTGCTCCAGATCGGCGAGGCTTCCGGGGCGCGCTTCCTTCCTGAAAGCAACGCCGCCTGCTGGTATCTGGCCCATGGCAGCGCGCTGATCCCTGCAGAGCGCTTCGAGCAGGCCGACATGCTGCGCTGGATGTTCTTCGAGCAGTACAACCACGAACCCAACGTCGCGACCTTGCGGTTCTGGCTGCATTTCGTGGGCGAAGCGAACCTCTCGGCCGAACAGCGCGCCCAGATGATGCCCAAGCGGATCGCAGGCTGCGCGGCGCTGCGGCTGATGGACAGCCATCTTGCCGCCAATCCGTTCTTCTGCGGCGAGGCGGCCACGCTCGCCGATATTGCGCTGTTCGCCTACACCCACGTGGCCGAGGAGGGCGGCTTCGCCCTGCGCGACTATCCGCACATCCTGTCGTGGATCGCGCGCGTGCGGGCGCTCCCCGGCTTTATCCCTATGATTTGACGCGAAACCGTCACGGCTCTGAGAGTCGGGTGTAACAATTGCCTGCCAAGGGGGGTCCCAGCGCGACACGAACGCAAGGGATCACCCATGACGAGTGCTGACCTCAAGGACCTGATCGGCGACAACATCGCCAGCTTCCCGCTCAGCCCGCTCCCCATTTCTGATTTGCGCATCCCCGAGCCGGAAGGGAATGCCCGCCGCTCCTATCGCACGATCTGGATCAGCGACGTCCACCTCGGCACCCAGGGCTGCAATGCCGAGCTGCTGATCGACTTCCTCGACAATGTCGACAGCGAGACCATGTACCTCGTCGGCGACATCATCGACGGGTGGCGCCTGAAGAAGAAGTTCTACTGGCCGGCGGCGCACAACGACATCGTGTGGCGGATCATGAAGCGCGCGCGGCGGGGCACGCGGGTGATCTACATCCCGGGCAATCACGACGAGATGTTCCGCCAGTTCTCCGGCCTCGACTTCGGCGGCATCGCGATCCGCCGCGCGGCGTTTCACGACACGGCCGACGGGCGGCGGCTGATGGTGCTGCACGGCGACGAGTTCGACGCGGTGATGCTCTCGCACCGCTGGCTCGCCTTCGTCGGCGACCATGCCTACCACCTGATGATGAAGCTGAACCACACGGTGAACGCGGTGCGCAAGGCGCTCGGCAAGCCCTACTGGTCGCTTTCCAAGGCGGCCAAGCACAAGGTCAAGAACGCGGTCGAGTTCATCGGCAAGTACGAGGAGGTGGTCGCCCGCGCCGCCGGGGAGCGCGGCGTCGATGGCGTGGTGTGCGGCCACATCCACACCGCCGAGTTCCGCGCCTTCGAACACCACGGCAAGCGCATCGAATACTGGAACGACGGCGACTGGGTCGAGGGCTGCAACGCCCTCGTGGAGCATCACGACGGGCGGATGGAGATCCTCCACTGGCCCGAGGAGATGAAACGCCGCGCCGCAGACGACGTCGCCGCCGCCCCCGAAGCGCGCGAGGCCGCATGACGTCTCCCCGCTCGATAGCGATCGTCACCGATGCCTGGCACCCGCAGACCAACGGGGTGGTGCGCACGCTGGCGACCACCTGCGATGTGCTGCGCGGCTGGGGTCACGAGGTGACGGTGATCTCGCCCGAGCTCTATGTGTCCATCCCCGCGCCGAGCTATCCCGAGATCCGCCTCGCGCTGACCGCGCCCGGTGCAGTGGGGCGCCAGCTTGCCCGGATCGCACCCGATGCGGTGCATATCGCCACCGAGGGACCGCTCGGCTTTGCGGCTCGGAACTATTGCGTGCGCCGCAAGGTGCCTTTCACCACCGCCTACCACACCCAGTTCCCCGATTACCTCGCGCGCCGCACCGGCCTGCCGGCGAGCACCTTCTGGCCCTATATCCGCTGGTTCCACCGCCCGGCCGAGCGCATCATGGTCGCCACCGAGACGGTCCGCTCGCAACTTCGCGACCAAGGCCTGGCCCGCCTCACCCACTGGAGCCGCGGCGTCGATCTCGCCTGTTTCTCCCCCGACGCCCCGCCGCCGCCGGAGTTCGCGTATCTCGAAGGCCCGATCCTGCTCTACGTCGGGCGGGTCGCGGTCGAGAAGAACATCGAGGCCTTCCTCGCCGCGCCCTATCCCGGCACCAAGGTGGTGGTCGGCGACGGCCCGGCGCGCGCGGGGTTGCAGGCGAAGTTCCCGGACGCCCTATTCCTCGGCAAGAAGAGCGGCCGCGCGCTTGCCGGCTGCTACGCCGGGGCCGACGTCTTCGTCTTCCCCTCCCGCACCGACACCTTCGGCCTCGTGATGATCGAAGCGCTCGCCTGCGGGACGCCGGTCGCCGCCTTCCCCGTTCCCGGTCCGCTCGACATCCTCACCGATGCGGTGGGCGCAATGAGCGAGGACCTCACCCGCGCCATAGACGCCGCGCGCTACTGCGACCCCAAGGCCTGCGCCGCGCGCGGAGCCAGCTTCACCTGGGAAGCGGCCACCCGGCAGTTCCTCGCCGGGCTTGTCGCGCTGGAAGAAGAGGACGCCGTCTCACTCGGGGCCGCCCTCGCGTTCTGACTCAAGGTTTGCTTGCCGTTTTGCGCGTGTTCGCCTATCTGAGACTCCAATGCGGCCGCTCCGAAAGGGGCGGCCCTTCTATTTTCAACGGAGATTCCCCTCATGGCGACCAATCAGCCCAAGCCGCTGATGCCGCATGCCACCGCGACCTGGCTGGTGGACAACACCGCGCTCTCCTTCGAGCAGATCGCGGAGTTCTGCGGCCTGCACATCCTCGAAGTGCAGGCAATGGCCGACGATCTGGCGGGCAGCAAGTACACCGGGCGCGATCCCGTGCACTCGGGCGAGCTCACGCAGGGCGAGATCGAGCTCGGCCAGGCCGATCCGACCTATTCGCTCAAGATGCACAAGGCCCCGGTCGAGGTGACCCGCACCAAGGGCCCGCGCTACACCCCCGTGTCGAAGCGTCAGGACAAGCCCGATGGCATCGCCTGGATCCTGCGCAACCACCCCGAGGTGTCGGACGCGCAGATCGGCAAGCTGATCGGCACGACCCGCAACACCATCGGCGCGATCCGTGACCGGTCGCACTGGAACATCCAGAACATCAATCCCAAGGATCCGGTGACGCTCGGCCTGTGCTCGCAGCGCGAACTCGACGCGATGGTCGCCAAGGCCGCCAAGCGCGCCGGGATCACCGAGGACGCCGACGCACCCGTGCGCAGCGATCGCAATGAACGCGAAAACCTGATCGCGGAACTGCGCGCCGAGCGTGACGCCAACGTCAAGGCTGCCGGCGCCGCCGCGCAGGAGGCCGAAGCCGCAGAATGGCTCGCCGCCCGCCGCGCGGCCGAAGCCGCCGAACAGAAGATCGACCCGGAGAGCGGGTTCATCTGAGCTCTCGCAATCTCGGACAAGCTCGTCGCCCCGTGCTTGACACGGGGCTTGGCTAACTTCCGGATCGCACACCGCAGAAGAAGAAGCCAAGCCCCGGATCAAGTCCGGGGCGACGCTGTTCTGGGTGGCGCGGAAATGGTGCGCGCACCCTGACTTTCACTTGTGCGCCAGCCGATTGTCCGCCACTATTACTGACATGACTGTCAGTACGCTCGCCGCCTACCACCACCCCACGCCGCTCGACACCACCTTCGAGCCGATGAGCCTTCCGGCGATGTTCGAGCGCACCTTGCGCCGCAACCCCGAAGCGCCGTTCCTGCACTTCCTCGGGCGGACCTACACCTACCGGCATATCCACGCGCAGGCGCAGGCCTTTGCTCTCGGCCTGCAAGGGCTCGGCATCGCCAAGGGCGACCGCGTCGGCCTGTTCCTCCCCAACGCCCCGATCTACGCTGCCGCATACTACGGCGCGATGATGGCGGGCGCGGTGGTCGTGAACTTCTCGCCGCTCTACTCGGTCGAGGAGCTGAGCTGGCAGGTCGGCGACTCCGGCACCCGCGTGCTGGTGACGCTCGACGTGCCCGAACTCTACAAGACTGCCCACAAGGTGCTCGAAGGCTCGGGCCTCGAGACGCTGGTGGTGGGCAGCCTTGCCGACCAGCTGCCATGGTACAAGGGCATTGCCTTGAAGCTGCTGAAGCGCAGCCAGATCGCCGATGTGGCTTACGGCGCGGCGGTGAAAAGCTGGGCCGAGATGACGCCTGCCGGTGCCTTCGCCCCGGTCGAGGTCGGCCCGCAGGATCTCGCGCTCCTCCAGTATACAGGCGGCACCACCGGGCGGCCCAAGGGCGCGATGCTCGGGCATGACCAGCTGTCGGTCAACGCCCAGCAGGTCGCCGCGATCAACCCCTTCGGCAATGCGAGCGCCGAGGTGTTCATGGGCGCGCTGCCGTTCTTCCACGTCTTCGCCAACACCGCGCTGCTCAATCACGCGATGACGACCGGTGCGTCGATCGCGATGGTGCCGCGCTTCGAGACGAAGCAGGTGCTGGAGACCATCCAGCGCTACGGCTGCACGGGCTTCCCGGGCGTGCCGACGATGTTCCAGGCGATGCTCGACCATCCCGATCTGGCGAAGACCGATCTCTCCAGCCTCAAGGTCTGCATCTCGGGCGGCGCACCGATGCCCGGGCCGGTGCACGAGAAGTTCGAGGCGGTGACCGGCGTGCGGGTGGTGGAGGGCTACGGCCTCACCGAAAGCTCGGGCGTCGTGTCGGTCAATCCCTACGAGGGCACCCGCAAGCGCGGCACGATCGGACAGGTGATCCCCGGGACCGAGGTGGCGCTGCTCGACAAGGAAAACGCCGCAAGGCTCGCCCCCGAAGGCGAGCCGGGCGAGTTGGTGGTGCACGGCCCGCAGGTGATGCGCGGCTACTGGAACCGGCCCGAGACCGACGCGGAAAGCTTCGTCGAGCTTGGCGGCAAGCGTTACCTGCGCACCGGCGACGTAGCGCGGATCGACGAGGACGGCTTCCTCGAGATCGTCGACCGCATCAAGGACATGATCGCGGTGAACGGCTTCAAGGTCTTCCCGAGCGTGGTCGAGGACGTGATCCTCGAACACCCCGCCGTGAAGGAGGCGCTGGTGATCGGCGTGCCTGACGCGGCGCGCGGCGAGGTGCCGCGGGCCTATGTGACCCTGAACGATGGCGCTTCGGCCACTGGCGAGATGCTCGCAGCATGGCTCAACGCCAAGGTCGGCAAGCACGAACGGGTCGACCAGGTGGTCGTGCGCGAAAGCCTGCCCAAGACGATGATCGGCAAGCTCGATCGCAAGACGCTGCGGGCCGAGGTGCTCTAGGCGGCGCCATGCGCGCGCCAGACCCCGCCTAGGCCCCGCTCAGGCCCCTTCCAGACCCCCGCTAGACCCCCTCCAGCCCGGCGCCGGAGGAGTGTTTCACGTGAAACAATGCTATTCGGCGGCCTCGACCTGCTGGGTCGGAACCGCCTTGACCGCGGTCCGCGCATTGGGAGCGAATCGCCCGTCGACCTCGGCACCCTGCTCGATGGTCAGCGCGTCATAATGGACATCGCCCTCGATCCGCGCGGTGCGCAGGATCACGAGTTCGCGCGCGGTGATCGATCCCGTCACCTTGCCGGCAAGCCGCGCGCTCTCGGCCACAACGGCGCCGGAGATGCTGCTCTTCTCGCCCTGGACGAGGCTGGCGCACTTGATGTCGCCCTCGATCGTGCCGTCGATATGGAGGTCGGCGGTGGCGCTGATATCGCCGCGGATCGTCACGTCTGCGCCGATCACCGAGAAGGTCGAGCCATTGGCCATGGTGCTGCTCCTGTTAGCGGGCCGCGCGGGTGGCGGGCTTGTCGGATCCGCTTCGGCGGACTTCCTTGAGAACATCGGGGGCGGCCTCCAGAAACGGGCGCGGGTTCACCGCGCGGTCATTGATGCGGACTTCGAAATGCAGGTGCGGACCGGTCGAGCGCCCGGTGCTGCCGAGCCCGCCGATGGTGGTCCCGGCGGCGACCTGCTGGCCGACCCTGACGCCGATCCGCGAAAGGTGCGCGTAACGGGTCAACATCCCGTTACCATGCGTGATTTCGATGGCCTGGCCATAGCCCGACTTGCGCCCGGCGAAGGTCACGCGGCCATCGGCGGCGGCGAAGATCGGGGAGCCGACCGCGCCCTTGAAGTCGATCCCGGCATGCATCGCGCCGCGCCCGTTGAAGGGATCGCGGCGATAGCCGAAGCCCGAGGTGATGTTCCGAATGCTGGCGGGCACGACCTGCGGAATGCCGTCCAAAGCGCGTTCGAGCACCGCCATGCGCGCAAGGCTGAGGCCGAGCCGCTCGAAGCGCGGGTCGATGTCCTCGGCAGCGGCAAGGGCCTCGAACGGGCCGCCCATGGCCTGCTGCGCCTCGCGGCTCAGGAACTTGGGGTCGAGGTTGAGCTTGCGCATCGCGGTCTCGGCGCGGCGGGCGCGGGCGTCGGCGAAGCGGGTGAGGCGCTCGGCATAGGCGAGCTGGCGCGCCTCGATCTCGGCAAGGCCGCGCGCCTCGGGGATCAGGGCGCTGACCTTCTTCACTGTCTGGCCTGCCTCGGCGGTCGAATCGGTGACCGTGCCGCTTGCCGCGCCTTCCTTGACCATGTCTTCGGGGAGCATGCGGGCCATCTCGTCGAGGAAGTCCTGGCGCTGCTGGAGATCGTCGACGACCTTGTCGAGGTTGCCGCCATAGGCCTTCAGGCGCTCGCTGGCGGTCGCGACCCGTGCCTTTTCCTCAACAAAAGAGGCGAGGTCCGACTGGGCGCGGTACTGGCCCCAGGCCATGACCGCGAGCGCGACCAGCCACAGGAACACCACGCCGACGACGCCGGCGGCAACGCGAATCTGGAGTTTGGAGGACAGCTTGATGAAGCGCACCTGCCCGTCGGCGCGCATGAAGAACTCGCGGTCCGGGAACCACAGCCGAAGCCGCTCGCCCCACTCTCGTGCGGTTTGTTTCACTGACAGGCGCCCCGATTATTGTTTTGAATGCCCCACGGGGCGTCCCGCTATCAGCGTGCCCACCTATGGTCGAATCCTATATGGCCCTCACAGGTGAATCGAAGCGGATTCGCGATGAAACGCGCGTCTGGTGCAACAGAGTCCGAGCGGTGCAGCGCGAATCTTGCGCGTGGTCTGCAATCCGACCGATTCGCACCCGCATCGTGTTTGGCAGGAGGCCTGACAGGCCGGTACCGGAGTGCTAGGGAGCGGCCAATGAACAGCACCGCCCCTTCCCTTTCGCCCGCCGATCCCGCCGCGCTTGTCACCGGGCTTGCCGAGGCCGCGCGGCTCGCCCAGCGCCAGCTCGCCGCCATGCCGAGCGAGGCGCGCGCCGCCGCGCTCCACCGCGCGGCGGATGCCTTGCGCGGCGCGACCGCCAATGTGCTGGCCGCCAACGCCCGCGATCTGGCCGCAGGCAAGGCGAACGGGCTGAGCGCGGCGATGCTCGATCGGCTGGCCCTCGACGAGGCGCGCCTTTCCGGCATTGCCGACGCGGTTGCGGCCGTCGCCGATCTGCCCGACCCGGTCGGGGAGGTGATCGATTCGCGCGAGCAGCCCAACGGCTTGAAGCTCCAGCGCATCCGCGTGCCCATCGGCGTGATCGGGATCATCTACGAAAGCCGGCCGAACGTGACCGCCGACGCCGCAGCGCTGTGCGTGCGCGCCGGCAATGCGGCGCTGCTGCGCGGGGGCAGCGAGGCGGTGCATTCCAACCGCGCGATCCATGCCGCGCTGACCGAGGGGTTGGTCGCAGGCGGCGTCCCGGCCGAGGCCGTGCAGCTCGTCCCCTCGCAGGACCGCGCCTGCGTCGGCGCAATGCTTACCGCGAGCGGCCTGATCGACATGATCGTACCGCGCGGGGGCAAGAGTCTGGTCGCCCGCGTGCAGGCCGATGCGCGGGTGCCGGTGCTCGCGCATCTCGACGGCATCAATCATACCTATGTCCATGCCGCAGCCGGTCCCGCGATGGCCGAGGCCATCGTGATCAACGCCAAGCTGCGCCGCACGGGAATCTGCGGATCGATGGAGACTCTGCTGATCGATTCGGCCTTCCCGCAGGCTGCAAGTCTGGTCAGCGCGCTGATCGACGCAGGATGCGAAGTGCGCGGCGACGGGCGCACGCAGGCGCTTGACCGCCGCGTTGTTCCGGCCGGCGCCGATGACTGGGACACCGAATATCTCGACGCGATTGCCTCGGTCGCGATCGTCGACGGGCTGGACGAAGCGCTTGCCCACATCACCCGCCATTCCTCGGCCCACACCGACGCGATCGTAACCGACGACCATGCGGCAGCGGAGCGCTTCCTGAGCGAAGTCGACAGCGCGATCGTCATGCACAATGCCTCCTCGCAATTCGCCGACGGCGGCGAGTTCGGGCTGGGCGCGGAGATCGGCATCGCCACGGGGCGGCTCCACGCGCGCGGGCCGGTCGCGCTCGAAGGGCTGACGACCTACAAGTGGCAGGTGCGCGGGGGCGGCCAGACCCGTCCTTGAACCGGCCTGCCATCCTCACCGGGCTGCTCGGTGGCAGCTTCAATCCCGCGCATGGCGGGCACCGGCGAATCACCCTCTTCGCCGCCGAAGCATTGGGGCTGGACGAGACCTGGTGGCTGGTCTCACCCGGCAATCCGCTCAAGGCTCAGGCGGGTATGGCCCCCCTGAAGGCCCGCCTGCTCTCGGCCCGCGACCAGTCCCGCCGGGCGCGAATCGTGCCGACCGCGATCGAGGCGCAGCTCGGCACCCGCTACACCGTGGACACGCTCGCCAAGCTTGTCCGGCGCTACCCGAAGCGGCGCTTCGTCTGGCTGATGGGGAGCGACAATCTCGCCCAGTTGCACCGCTGGAAGGACTGGCGGCGGATCGCGCGGACAATGCCGATTGCGGTGATTGCACGGCCCGGCTATGATGGGCAGGCAATGGCGAGCCCCGCCATGGCCTGGCTCAGGCGCTATCGTGTGCCCGCCGCCAGCATTCGGAAACGGGGGCAATGGAGCGCACCGGCCCTGGTGTTACTGCGTTTCGATCCAGACCACCGCTCGGCCACGGCGATCCGCCGTGCGCATGCCGGGTGGGCCGAGGACACCCTCGGCAAGGATCGAACAACACCGGTGCGTGATCGGCTGACATTCCGCACAATATGGTCAGAGGGGGAGGCATGAGACGCTGCCACAGCGTTTCGGCATCCTCGCATGGCCGTTTGCGCGATGTCCGCTTCCACCGCCCTGAACTCTGGAGATACGTGATTGCCGATGACCGAAGCCTTGATCGCATCCCTGCCGCAGGGAGCCATGCAAGCCGCCGCCACGCTCGCCCAGTCGCTGGGCAAGCCTGAGATGGGTCCCGACGCGCTGCACCAGCTGGTGCTCTCGCAACTCGACGACGATCAGGCGCAGGACGTGGTGACGATCCCGCTCGAAGGCAAAAGCTCGATCGCCGATCACATGGTGATCGCGAGCGGGCGCTCGACCCGTCAGGTCGCCTCGATGGCGCAGAAGCTTGCCGAGAAGATCAAGCACGCCGGCTTCGGCCATGCGCGGGTCGAGGGACTTCCGGCTGCCGACTGGGTGCTGATCGATGCGGGCGACGTGGTCATCCACCTGTTCCGCCCCGAAGTGCGCACCTTCTACAACCTCGAACGGATGTGGTCCTTCGAGGGATCGGAAGCGTCGATGTTGGGGCGGAACTGATTTGTGTTCCGCAGCCCATCCGGGCTGCGAAATCCTCGCTCATGCGACCTGAAGGTCGCGTCGCTGCGGGCGGGCGTTCGCCCTTGCGGGCCTGTGGCCCGATCCCGTCCGGCTAATCGGGGTTGAACTTATCCTCCTCCACATCATCGCGCGCGGGAAAATCGGGCGCTCGCCTGAGGGCGAGCTGGTGGAGCGTTATGCCAAGCGCCTGACCTGGCCGGTGAAGCTGACCGAGTGGCCCGACACCGGCGCGGGCAAGGTCGGCGAGCCACTCAGCCCGCATCGCACCGTGCTCCTCGACGAACGCGGCAAGGCCATGGCGTCGGAGGATTTCGCCCATCTGCTCGGCCGTTGGCGCGATGAAGGCGTGCGCGAGACGCGCTTCATGATCGGCGCGGCGGACGGGCATTCCGGCGCGGAGCGGGCCTCTGCCGACCTGCTGCTCGCCTTCGGCCCCGCGACCTGGCCGCACCTGATGGCCCGTGCGATGCTGATGGAGCAGCTCTACCGCGCCACCACGATCCTTGCAGGCCATCCCTATCATCGGGCATGACGTGCCGATGCGGGGGCGAGCGATCCTGACTGTGACAGTGGCGACACTCGGCGTCCTCGCGGCGCTGGGGCTCGCCATGCCCGCCAGCGAGGCTGCTCCGGCCGCGGTGCTGCTAGATCCGGGCGATGCCGAGGCTGCGCTTGCCCGGGCCACCCGCGAGAGCCGTCTGGCCGAGAACCGGGCCGCGCGCCTCACCACCGAGGCCGAGGCCGCCAAGGAAGCCGCGCAGCGCACGGCAAGCGAGGCTGCGGCGCTCGCCGCGCGCATCCAGCAGGCCGAGGCCGATATCGAGATCGCCCGCGCTCGTCTGACCATTGCGAAAAGCCGCCGCGCTGCCGTGACGGCACGCCTCGCCGCCAAGCAGGAGCCGACCGCGCGACTCGCCGCTGCGCTCCAGACCGCTGCGCGCCGCCCGCTCGCGCTCTCGGCCTTGCAACCGGGCTCGCTTCAGGACGTGGTTCACCTGCGCGCCGTGCTTGCCAGCACCGTACCGGCGATCCGCGCGCGCACCGCCGCCTTGCGGTCCGAGCTCGACCGTGGCCGTGCACTCGAGGCCGAGGCTGCCCGTGCCTTGGGCGAATTGCGCGGCGGCGAGGCATCGCTGCGCCAGCGCCGCGGCGAGCTTGCCGTGCTCGAGCAGCAGCAGCGCCTCGCTTCGCGCAATGCCCGCGGCGCGGCCCTGCGCGAAGGCGAGCGCGCGCTGGCGCTCGCCGAGGAGGCCCGCGATCTCGATGGTCTGGTCGACAAGCTCGGGCAAGTCGCCGCGCTGCGGCGCGAGCTGGCGGCGCTTCCGGGGCCGGTGCTGCGCCCTGCAGACCTCTCCGCCGCGCTGCCGAGCCAGACCGCGCCCGCACCACTTGCCGCCAGCGCACCGCCGCCGCGCGATTTACAGCTTCCGGTCCAGGGCCGCACGCTCGTCGGCTTCGGAGCGAAGCGCGACAGCGGGCTGGCCAGCACCGGGCTGACGCTCGCCCCGGTCAAGGCCGCGCAGGTGGTCGCACCGGGACGCGGGAGGATCGCCTTCGCGGGGGCTTACCGCGGCTTCGGGCGAATCGTGATCATCGAACACGACGGCGGATGGACGAGCCTCGTCACCGGATTGGAGCGCGTGGACGTCACGGTCGGCGACAGCGTGATCGGCGGCAGCCCGGTGGGCATCGCCAGCGGCGGGGCGCAACCGGTCACGATCGAGCTCCGACGTGGCGGAACACCGGTCAACCCGTTGCAATACCTGAAATAAGCAGTCGAACACACGCGAGGCTGGTGCGGGAGTGCCCCTCAGCGGCACAGCTCGTCGCGTCTGCGTGTGTCTATCTGGCGTTAAGCTCGGCAAGCCTATACATTGGCCCGACAAAGGAGCCTGTCCCGCCTCATGAAAACCGCCGCTCTCCTGCGCAGCGCCGCCTTGGTCACTGCCGTCGCGCTGATCCCCGCCACCACCGCAACCATGGCCCAGGTCGATGGCCGCGCCGGGCCGGAGTTCGCCAAGTTCTTCGCGGTGTTCCAGCGGGTCAAGGCAAGCTACGTCGAGCCGGTCGATGACGAGAAGCTGATCCGCGGCGCGATTGACGGCATGCTGGCGTCGCTCGACCCGCATTCCGCCTATCTCGACGGCGGCGATCTCCAGCGATTGGAGACAATGATCGACGGGCAGTACTCCGGCCTCGGCCTCTCGGTCGTCATGGAGGACGGTGCGGTCAAGGTCGTCTCGCCCTTCCGCGGCAGCCCGGCCGAATCCGCCGGGATCAAGGCGGGCGACTTCATCACCCACCTCAACGGCAAGCTGATCGTTGACACCAAGCTGGACGACGCCGTGGCGCAGATGCGCGGGCCGACGGGTACCTCGATCCGGCTGACGCTGTTCCGGCAGGGCCGGACCGAACCGCTCGAGGTCGATGTCACGCGCGGCACCATCAAGCTTGAGCCGGTTACCTCCGAGCTCCAGTCCGGCGGGATCGGCGTCATCACGGTCAACGAGTTCTCGGCCAACGTTGGGGCCGACGTGTTCTCCGAATTCCAGGCGCTCAAGAAGAAGGCGCAGGGCGGGCGGCTCAACGGGCTGGTGCTCGATCTGCGCAACAACCCGGGCGGCAGCCTCGACGAATCCGTGGCGCTCTCTGACCTGTTCCTGACCGACGGCCGCATCGTCAGCCAGCGCGGCCGCGCGCGGGGTGAGACGATGCTCTACGATGCAGAAACGGTCTACCGTGGCGACATGGCAGAAGGCGTGCCGCTGATCGTGCTGATCAACGCCGGCTCCGCCTCGGCTTCCGAGATCGTCGCCGGCGCGCTCCAGGATCACCGCCGCGCGCTGATCATGGGAGAGCGCAGCTTCGGCAAGGGCTCGGTCCAGTCGCTCCTCCCGCTCGGCAAGGATGCCGCGCTGAAGCTGACGACGGCGCGCTACTACACGCCCTCGGGCCGCTCGGTGCAGGAAGGCGGGATCAAGCCCGATATCGCCGTGCCGCAGATCTCCGACCCCGATTACGTGCTCCGGATGAAGTACCAGACCCGCGAGAGCGATCTGCGCGGTCACCTCATCAACGAGTTGGGCGTGAAGGACGAGGCAATGGAAAAGGATCGGATTGCCGATCCGCGCTTCCAGCTCACCGCGGTGCAGCTCGAACAGCAGGGGATCAAGGATTTCCAGCTGAATTACGCGCTCGACACCCTGCGCCGCACGACCAAGAGCAGCGTGGCGCTGCGGCCCGTGACGGTCACCCGCGGCTCGGCGAAGAAGTAGGGCGCCAGCGATGGACAACGTGGGGAAGGCCCGCACGCTCGCCGTGCTGCTGCCGGCCGCGCTGCTCGGCGGGGCGTATGTTTCGCAATACGGCTTCGGGCTTTTCCCGTGCGAGATGTGCTGGTGGCAGCGCTACCCGCACTTCGCCGCGATTGCGCTCGGGCTGGTCGCCTTCGTCGCCAAGCCGCCGCGGGTGTGGGTCGCTCTTGCCGGGTTTGCGATCATCACCTCGGGCCTGATCGGCGGCTTCCATGCGGGCGTCGAGTATCACTGGTGGGAGGGCATCACCGCCTGCTCCAAGCCGCAGATCGGGGTCGACATCACGGACTTCGCCGCCGCGCCGCTGATCCGCTGCGACGTGGCGCCATGGACTCTGTTCGGTATCTCGCTCGCCGGCTTCAATTTCCTGATTTCGACTCTCGGCGGTGCAGCCGTGGTGGCGCTGGCTGCGTATCGCAAGTAAGGGTCAGGCAAAGGAGCCGGTGATGGTCGACAAGCACGAAATCAAGCGGATGATCCGGGTCGACCAGGCCGGCGAGTTCGGCGCGACCCGCATCTACGAGGGCCAGCTTGCCGTGATGGGCGACCGTGGGCCGCACTCGGCCGAGATCCGCCACATGGCCGCGCAGGAGGCCGAACACCGCGCGAAGTTCGATGCGCTGCTGGTCAGGCGCGGCGTCAGGCCGACGGCGCTGCATCCCTTCTGGTCGGCGGCGGGCTATGCGCTGGGCGCAGGCACGGCGCTGCTCGGGCCGGAGGCGGCGATGGCCTGCACCGCCGCGGTCGAGACCGAGATCGACAAGCATTACAGCGATCAGCTCGACAAGCTCGAGGCCACCGGTGCCGATCCCGAGCTTGCGGCAATGATCGAGGAATTCCGCGAGGAAGAGCGCGAGCACAAAGAATCGGCGCTTGCCAACGGCGCGGAGCGGGCCCCGGCCTATCCGCTGCTGGCGGGCGCGATCCGGCTGGGGTGTCGCATCGCGATCCGGCTGAGCGAGAGGGTCTGAGCGCGAGGCCGCGCGGCCGGGCCGCAGGGGCGCAATTCACAAACTCCAGTACACCAGTTCTTCCGGAAGCTCCTCGCGTACCAACGCGCTCTTCACGTCGACCAGCACTCCGCCCTCGCGCACCCGCGCGACGAGGTCGGAAGGGTTTTCGAGGTACGCCGCGTGGTTCACCGCCAGCACCAGCGCATCGAGCTGCACCAGGTTCTCTGACGGGCTCAAGGTCAGGCCATATTCGCGCTGCGCCGTCTCCGCATCGGCGAGCGGATCGCTGACCAGCGCCGCGATTCCGTATTCGCGCAGCTCTGTGAGGATGTCGGGAACCTTGGAATTGCGGATGTCGGGCACATCCTGCTTGAAGGTCAGCCCCATGACGCCGACCCGCGCGCGGCAGGGCGAGACGCCTTGCGCGATCAGCAGCTTCACCACCTTCTGCGCGATCGCCTGACCCATGGAGTCGTTGATGCGCCGCCCGGCGAGGATCACTTCGGGCCGGTAGCCCAGTTTCTCGGCAGCAGCGGTGAGGTAGAAGGGATCGACCCCGATGCAGTGCCCGCCGACGAGGCCGGGGGTGAAGGGCAGGAAGTTCCACTTGGTCCCCGCCGCCGCCAGCACGTCGCGGGTGGCGAGGCCCATGCGGTCGAAGATCAGCGCGATCTCGTTCATCAGCGCGATGTTGAGGTCGCGCTGGGTGTTCTCGATCACCTTTGCCGCCTCGGCGACCTTGATCGAGGGCGCCTCGTGCAGACCCGCATCGACGATGGCGCCATAGACCGCACGCATCCGTTCGAGCGCGGGCGCGCTGTCCGCGGCAATGATCTTGATGATGCTCTCGAGGCGGTGGACCTGATCGCCGGGGTTGATCCGCTCCGGGCTGTAGCCGAGCGCGAAGTCCTCGCCTTGCCGGAGGCCGGAATGCGCGGCGAGCCAGGGGCCACAAATGTCCTCGGTCACGCCGGGGAAGACGGTGGATTCGAAGACCACCAGCGCGCCTTTCCGCAGGCGCGGGCCGATCGTCTCGCAGGCGCGCTGCAGGGGGCCAAGGTCGGGACGGCGTTCCTCGGTGATCGGGGTCGGGACGGTGACGATGATCATCGTCGCCTCCGCCAGCACCGCGGGATCGTCGGTGACGGCAAGGCCGCATGACGTCAGGCGATCGTCGGCGATCTCGCGGGTCGCGTCGTGGCCTGCCGTGAGCTGCGCGATGCGGCCGGCAGCGATGTCGTAGCCAGTGACGCGCACGCCCTCTGGCCCGAGCCGCTCGGCCAGGGCGACGGCGACCGGAAGGCCGACATAGCCCAAACCCACGACTACGATGTTGGCGTCCATGCACGCCGGGATATCTTAACAGGACTCAATATTTCGCTAACCAGACGCAGGCTCTTGCGGCCGCTTCACCGCGGGTTCAGTCCACGCGCACTAGACAAGCCCCCTTGCGTGGGGGCATCACCGGATGGTCACGCGCCCCGCGCACCGACAGAGGATCCACGCGCCATGAAGCACCTGCTCGCACCTGCCGCTCTTGCCCTTCTTGCTGCCGCATCGGGCGCCAGCCCCGCCGCCGCGCAGAGCGCGAACGAGAAGATCAACATGGTGATCGCCTATGACGCCTCGGAATGCCCGAAGGCGCAGCCAGGCGAAGTGGTGGTCTGCGAAATCCTCGTCGAGGCCGACCGTTACCGTATCCCGCAGAACCTGCGTTACAGCGACTCGCCCGAGAACAAGGCCTGGGCGCGGCAGGTCGAGGAGATCAAGTATGTCGGCGATTTCGGCACGATGAGCTGCAGCCCGGCGGGCGCGGGGGGCTTTACCGGTTGCAACCAGAAGTTCATCGAAGCCGCCTACAAGGATCGCTCGGAGGCCGAGGGCGTGCGCTTCGGCCAGCTGATCGAAAAGGCAAGGGCGGAACGCCTTTCGACCATCGATACCGAAGCTGCCGCCGAGCAGGAGCGGGTCGAGATGATCGAACGCGAATACATGCAGCGGCTCGAGCGCGAGCGGGACGGGACGCTGCCCGGCGAGGGCGAGAAGGCGCTGCCGAAGCCCCCGACAGACGAGAAGAAGCCCGGCTAAACCCCGTAATAGTCGCGGTACCACGCCACGAAGCGCACCACGCCTTCGCGGAACGGGGTCTGCGGCGCGTAGCCGGTGAGCTCTTGCAGCAGCGAAGCGTCGGCCCAGGTTGCAGGCACATCGCCCTGCTGCATCGGCATGAAGTTCTTCACCGCCTCGCGCCCGCACTCGGCCTCGATCGCGGTGACGAAGTCCATCAGCCGCACTTTCTCGCCATTGCCGATGTTGACCACCCGGTAGGGCGCGACCGGCGAGAGGCTGTCGCCTGCGGGAATGTCCTCCGGAGCCTCGGGCCGCACCGGCGCGGCGTCGATCAGCAGGCGGATGCCGCGCACCAGGTCGGTCACGTAGGTGAAATCGCGGAACATGTCGCCGTCGTTGTAGATGTCGATCGGCGTGCCCTCGAGGATGCCGCGCGTGAACTTGAACAACGCCATGTCGGGCCGTCCCCACGGCCCGTAGACCGTGAAGAAGCGGAACATCGTGGTCGGCAGGTTCCAGAGATGCGCATAGGAATGCGCCATCGCCTCGTTCGCCTTCTTCGTGGCGGCGTAGAGGGTCAGCGGCGTGTCGACCTTCTGCAGTTCGGTGAACGGCATCTCGGTGCTGGCACCGTACACAGACGAGGTCGAGGCCATCAGCAAGTGATCGACCCCGAGCTCGCGCGCGCATTCCATGACGTTGAAGGTGCCGATGAGGTTCGCATCGACATAGGCACGCGGATTTTCGAGGCTGTAGCGCACCCCCGCCTGCGCGGCGAGGTGGACGATCACGTCGGGCTTCTCCGCCAGCGCCAGTGCATGGAGCGTCTCGAAGTCTTCGAGCACCCCTTCCGTGCAGCTGAAATGTGCGTGCTGGAGCAGCATCTGGTGACGCCGCTGCTTGATGCGCACGTCGTAGTAGTCGGTCATCCCGTCAAAGCCGACGACGCGGAAGCCCTCCTCCAGCAGCAATTGCGAGAGGTGGAAGCCGATGAACCCGGCCGAGCCGGTGACGAGAACGGTGCGCATCGCGGTCCCCTAGCCCTGCAGGCTTAAGAAAGCGCGATATCCGGCGCGTCTTCCTGCTTCATGCCGACGACGTGATACCCCGCATCGACATGGTGCGTCTCGCCGGTCACGCCAGAGGCGAGGTCGGAGAGCAGGTAGAGCCCCGCCCCGCCGACATCGTCGATGGTGACATTGCGACGCAGCGGCGCGTTGTATTCGTTCCACTTGAGGATGTAGCGGAAGTCGCCGATCCCGCTGGCGGCGAGGGTCTTGATCGGCCCGGCGCTGATCGCATTGACGCGGATGTTGCGCGGGCCGAGGTCGTTGGCGAGGTACTTCACGCTCGTCTCGAGCGCGGCCTTCGCGACCCCCATCACGTTGTAGTGCGGCACGACCTTCTCGGCCCCGTAATAGCTCAGCGTCAGGATCGCCCCGCCATTCTCGGGCATCATCGCCGCCGCACGCTGGCTGATCGCGACCAGCGAATAGGCCGAGATGTTCATGGTGTTCAGGAAGTTCTCGAGGCTGGTGTCGACATAGAGCCCGCGCAGCTCGTTCTTGTCGGAATAGCCGATCGCGTGTACCACGAAGTCGAGCGTGTCCCACCGCTCCTTCAGGGCGGCGAAGGCGGCGTCGAGCGATTCCATGCTCGAAACATCGCATTCGAAGGTGAAGTCGCTGCCGAGTTCCGCGGCGAGCGGGATCACCCGCTTTGCCAGCGCCTCGCCCTGATAGGAGAAGGCGAGCTCCGCGCCGTGCTCGGCCAGCTTCTTCGCAATGCCCCACGCCAGCGACTTGTCGTTTGCGAGCCCCATGATCAGGCCGCGTTTTCCTGCCATCAAACCGTTCATCGAGGCCTACTCCTTGGGTGGCTCTGCGGGCGCGGGCGAATCCACCAGCGCCAGCGCCGCGTTCAGCTGCGCGCCAATAACGAGGCCGAGGCCGACGAGCCAGAAAAACAGCAACGTGACAATGCTCCCGGCAAGGCTGCCATAGGTCACATCATAGGAAAAGGCGCCGCGCAGCACCACCGGCAGGGCTGCGGAAACCACCAGCCACCACACGGTGGTGAACAGCGCGCCCGGCCATTTGGGCCACTTCTTACCCCGATAGCGCGACGGGGTGAGGGTCAGGAACAGCACCCACAAGGAGAGCGCAAGACCGATGCCGGGCACGATCCGCGACAGGCTCAGCGTGCCGATCCATTCGCCGAGCTGCGGAACCACGGCGACGATCACCTCCTGTGCACCGCCGATCAGCACCTGCGCGAACAGCGAGAGCATCAGCAGCACCACCGCGCCCAGGATCAATCCGGCCGAGAGCAGCCGGGTCCACCAGAAGGAGCTCGTGCTCTTGGTGCCATAGGCGCGGCGCAGGATGTCGCGGATCGTTTCGATCAGGCTCGAGACGGTCCACAGGCCCACCGCGCCGCCCACCCACAGCAGCCAGCCGGAACGCGCGTAGATCACCTTTTCGGCGACGGGGACGATGACGGTGGCGACCGAACTCGGCATCGCTCGGGCGACCGACAGGACGATCGTCTGCGCATTGTCGCGCCCGCCGATGATGTCGAACAGCGCTGCGCCCAGAATGAAGAAGGGAAAGATCGCCAGCATCGACAGGTAGGCAAGGTTGCCGGCATGGATGAAGCCATCGGTGAAGGTGTTCACCGCGACACGGCGGGTGACCTGCCAGACCCGCGAGGCTGCGGCGGGCGCATCGTCAGGGGCGTCGCTGGCACTCATCGGCTGGACCCTTCCGGCCTTGTTCGCACCCGTTACAGGCCGAACTTCTCGCGCGGGCGGGCGGTGTCGATCCAGCCATCGAGCCGCTGCTCGAGCGGGCCGAGATCGGTGGGGAGCTGGATTTCGAGCGTGACAAGCTGGTCGCCGCGTTCGTGCTTGCCGTCCACAAGCTTGGCATTCTTGCGCGTCCAGCCCTTGCCGGCAAGCCGCATCACCGTGCCGCTGGAACTGCCCGGCTTGATCGTGAGCATCACCGCGCCGTCAACGGTCGGGCACTTGACCTTGGCGCCGCGTACCGCCTCGTCGAGGGTGATCGGCAGGTCCATGCGGATGTTGTCGCCCTCGCGCTTGAAGAAGGGATGCGTGCCGACTTCGACCATCACGATCCCGTCGCCGTGGCCGCCCGCGCCGGGGTGGCCCTTGTCCTTGAGGCGCATCATCGTGCCGTCCTCGACGCCGGCGGGGAGCTTGAGGCTGATTGCCTTGCCATCGGCCAGCGTGATGCGCTGGTCGCGGCCGGCCGCCGCCTCGACGAAGGGCACCGCGAGGCGGTACTGGATGTCGGCGCCCCGCCGCATCGGAGGGGGAGGCGGCTGGCGGCCGAAGCCGCGCCGCGCGCCGCCCGGCTGCTGGTTCTTGCGTCCGCCGAACAGGCCTTCGAACAGGTCGCTGAGGTCGACATCCTCGCCGCCTCCGCCGAACCCGCCGAAATCGCCCGGTCCCGGACCGCCGCCGGGTGCCCCGCCATAGGCTCCGCCGCGCCCGTAGCCGCCCCCATTCCCACCACGCGCGCCCATGCCCGCGAAGGGATTCGCGGGGTTGCCGTCGGCGTCGATCTCGCCCCGGTCATACTGCGCGCGCTTGTTCTTGTCGGAGAGGAGGTCGTAGGCGCGGGTCACCTCGGAGAACTTCTCCGACGCGTTCGGCTTGTCCTTGTTGCGATCGGGGTGCAGCTCCTTGGCGAGCTTGCGATAGGCGCTCTTGATGTCCTGTTCGGACGCCGTGCGGGGAACCCCGAGAGTGCTGTAGAGATCGCGCATGGCGTATTAGCTAGGTGAGACAGTGGCCTTGTGCAAGCGCGCGCACGCGCCCTGATGCGCGCTGGCACGGATTCATCGACAGCGGCAGCCCATGCCGGGATCGACAAGCGGCGTTCCGGCTTCGCCCAACCGCCGGCTTGCGCCTTTCCCCTGCGTGCCTGCGTAGCTATGGGCCTTGCCGCAGCCACTGAGGAATGCCCGATGACCGATGCCACCCCTCTCGACGACGCCCAGCTGGCGGATTCCGTCCTGCCCGCCGGCGCCGATCCCTTCGTGCTGTTCGAGGAATGGTTCGCTGCGGCGCAGGTGGGCGAGATCAACGATGCCAACGCCATGGCGCTCGCCACCGCCACGCCGGGCGCCGCGCCATCGGTGCGGATGGTGCTGCTCAAGGGGCATGGCAGCAGCGAGAACCCCGAGGGCATGGGGGGAGGCGGCTTCACCTTCTTCACCAACGCCCAAAGCCGCAAGGGCGAGCAGATCCGCGCCAACATGCAGGCAGCGCTGCTGTTCCACTGGAAAAGCCTGCGCCGCCAGATCCGCATCGAGGGCCCGCTGGTCGAGGTCTCGCCGGAGCGCGCCGACGCCTATTTCCACTCGCGCCCCTACAAGAGCCAGGTCGGCAGCGCCGCAAGCGACCAGTCCCGCCCCTTGCCCGAGCGCAGCGAGTACCTTGCGCGCGTGCAGGCGCTGTGGGCCGCGCACGAGGCGGAAGGCCGGGTGCCGCGTCCGCCGCACTGGACGGGCTTCACCCTGAGCCCGCGCCGCATCGAGTTCTGGATCGACCGCGACAACCGGCTCCATGACCGCCGCGAATTCACCCGCGAGGGGCCGGATGCGCCGTGGTCCGACACCCTTCTCTACCCCTGAGGAATGCCCTGATGCCCCAGAAGATCCCCTACTGGCACGTCGATGCCTTCGCCGCGAAGCCCTTCGGCGGGAACCAAGCTGCTGTCATGGTGCTCGAGGAATGGCTCCCCGACGACGTGCTTGTCGCCATCGGCGCGGAGAACCTCTTCGCGGAAACCGCCTTCGTGGTGCGCGACGCGACCGGCGAGGCGGATTGGGAGCTGCGCTGGTGTACGCCCACCTACGAGATCGCACTGTGCGGTCATGCGACCCTTGCCAGCGGCCACATCCTGCTGACGCGTGACGCTGAAGGACAGTCGCTCGAGCGGGTGACGTTCCGGACGCGCAAGTCGGGTGTGCTCGAGGTGGTCAGGGCAGGCGAGGGATACGAGCTCGCCCTCCCGGCCATCCACACCGCGCCGGGCGAATACCCGGAGGCGGTCGCGCTGCTCGGTGCGCAGCCCGCCGAGGTGTGGCGCAACGACGCGCGCTACAACATCTTCCTGTTCGAGAACGAAGCGGCGATCCGCGCACTAAATCCCGATATCCGCGGACTGGGTAAGCTGGGCAACGACCAATTCATCTGCACGGCCCCCGGCGACACGACCGATATCGTCAGCCGCGTCTTCGTCCCCGGCGGCGGGGTGGACGAGGACAGCGTGACCGGCTCGGCCCACGCGGTGCTGACACCCTATTGGGCAAAGCGCCTCGGCCGCGAGAGCTTCACCGCGCATCAGGCGAGCGAGCGCGGCGGTGATCTGACGCTTAGGCTTGCCAAAGACCCGGCGGGCGACAAGGCGTGGCTCGGCGGGCCTTGCGTCACCGTGGTCGAGGGCAGCTTCTACCTATGAGGATAGAGTTCGAGGACGTCCGCCGCCTGTTGCAGCATCGGCGGGCGCTCCTCGGCATCCGAATGCCCGAGCCTCACCAGCGTGACCCGCTGGCTGGGCGAAACCAGCACATATTGACCCATGTGGCCGATCAGCGAGAACAGGCTCTTGGGCGCGCGGTCCGGAAACAGCGAGGATTTCTCGCCCTCTGGGACGGGGCGATTCAGCCAGATCTGGAAGCCGTATTGCTGGCTTGCCGGGGAAGGCGTCACCATCGCCTCGACCCAGCGTTGCGGGACGAGCTGTTCGCCGGCGGGGGCGCGGCCCTTCAGCCGCAGGAACTCGCCGAACTTCGCCCAGTCGCGCGCGGTCGCGTGCATCAGGCTTCCGCCGATCAGCGTGCCTGACGCGTCGAACTCGGGCACCATGCTCGTCATGCCGAGCGGGCCGAAGAGGCGCTGGTGAAGATAATCCGCCACGGCCTTGCGCCGCGCTTCGGGCTTGCTGCTGGTGGTCAGCGCCCGCGCGGCGATATCGGCGAGGATCACGCTGGTGTTCGAGGAATATTCGAACTTCCTGCCCGGTTCGGCTTCGAGCGGCTGCTCCTCGGCCCACTTGGCCATGTTGTCGCGCCCGTCGAGGAACAGCATCCTGACCTCGCTGGATTCGTAAGGCGGGTTGCCGGCTTCGGTATGCCGCAATCCGCTGCGCATCTGGAGGAGATGGCGCAAAGTGATCTCGGCGCGCGGATCGCCGGGGCGCTGCCAGAGGGGGACGGGGGCGGGCTCGTCGAGCGCCAGCAACCCGTCCGAGACCAGCATCCCGATCAGCACGCCGGTCACCGTCTTGGCCATCGACCAGCTGATAAACCTCGTGTTTTTGTCGTAGCCCGGCCCGTAGCGTTCGGCGGCGAGCTTGCCGTCCGCCACCACTACCACCGCCCGGGTTTCGCCGAGGCCCGGCATCGCGAACAGATCGTCGATCTGGCGGGCGAGCTGGTCCTTGGGCGCGCCTGCATCCTTGGTCACGGCGGCCAGCGCCTCGGGCGACAGAGGCTGTTCCACCGGCGGCGCGGAGCCGCAGGCGGCGACCATGAGAAGGGCTGGCGCGAGGGCAATCACGCGATTATGGACGGCGGCGTTGAGGGTCATCGCGCCCTCATTTCCCGAACCCTGAAGGCTTGGCAATGGCGAAATCACCCGCGTCTGTAGGCAAGAGGCCCCGCTCGCGCTGGGGGCTGTGGCTGCTCGCCTTCATCGCGCTCGGCATCGGCGGCGCGGCTTGGGCGTTCCGCGAGCCGATCAACGGCTACGGCACCATCGCGTCTGCCTATTCGGCGCGGGTCGGCTGTTCGTGCCGCTACGTCGCGGGCCGCAGCCTCAAGGACTGCGCCAAGGACAAGCTGGCGGGCATGGAAGCGGTCACTCTGGTCGAGGATGACGAGGCCAAAAGCGTCACGGCGCGCTTCCCGCTGGTTGCCAGCGCGACCGCGACCTACCGCAAGGGCTATGGCTGCGTGCTGGAACCCTGGGAGGGGTGAATCAGTCCCCCACAGCAATGTTTCACGTGAAACACGTCTGCTGAGGGGGGTCTGGAGGGGGTCTAGGTGGGGTCTGGCGGGGGTCTGGGCGTTATCAAACGCCAAGTATCGCCACTCTGCGCGGGGTCTGGGCCGATACGCCGATCGGTTAGCCCGTTACCTTCTCGGTCGAATCGATCCAGCCGCCGCCGACCACCCGCTCGCCCGCATAGATCACCGCCGCCTGACCCGGCGCGACGCCGAATTCGGGCTCGGCAAAGCGGATCGTGACAGCCGCGCCGTCTCCGAGCGCGCCTTCGAGCGTAACCGGCACCGGCTTGGCGAGGCTCCTCACCTTGGCGGTCAGGGGCGCGTCCGGCAGCGGTCCGATCCGGTTCGTCTCGGTAAGCCGCGCGGCGCTCACCGCCAGCATCCGCTTCGGCCCGACCCGCACCTCGCGCGAGGGCGCGTCGAGGCCGATGACATAGAGCGGCTCGGGCTGGCCGCCGATCTCGAGGCCCTTGCGCTGGCCGACGGTGAAGTGGACGATGCCCTTGTGCGTCCCCAGCGTCTCGCCCGTGGCGGCGTGGACGATGGCTCCGGGAGCCGCGCCCTCGGGCCGCACCTTGGTGACGATCCTGGCGTAATTCCCATCGGGCACGAAGCAGATGTCCTGCGAATCCGGCTTGGCCGCGTTCCTGAGGCCCGCCGCCTCGGCCAGATCGCGCACTTCGGTCTTGGGCATTCCGCCCAAGGGAAAGCGCAGATATTCGAGCTGCGCTTCGGTGGTGCCATAAAGGAAGTAGGACTGGTCGCGCGCCGGATCGAAGGCGCGGTGCAATTGCACGCCCTCCGTCGTCATCACGCGCCGCACGTAATGTCCTGTCGCGAGGCAATCCGCGCCCAGCTCGCGCGCCATGCGGAACAGGTCGGTGAACTTCGGCCCCATATTGCAGCGGATGCAGGGCACCGGCGTGCGCCCGGCGAGATATTCGTCGGCGAACTGTTCGACCACTTCTTCGCGGAACGCGCTTTCGTGATCGAAGACGTAATGCGCGATGCCCAGCCGGTCGGCCACGGCCCGCGCGTCGCGGATGTCGTCGCCCGCGCAGCACGCGCCCTTGCGGCCCGTCGCCGCGCCATAATCGTAAAGCTGGAGCGTGATCCCGATCACTTCCGCGCCGCTCGCGTGGGCGAGGGCTGCGACCACCGAGGAATCGACCCCGCCGCTCATCGCCACGACGATCCGGCAATCGGCGGCAGCGCGCGGCAGATCGAACAGCGCGGCGGCGGCGCGGGCGTCCTGGGGCGCGGCGCGCGGGCCGGCGGCAAGGGGGGCTGAGGTGTGCATGGGAGCGCGCCCTATAGCGCCGCCCGCCCGCTTTCGCCAGAGCCGCAGCGCACCTTGCCCGCCGCGCCCGGACTATTCCTAAGCTGGGGTAAATGGCGGCTTTACCGGATTTTGACGCCCTCTCGTTATCAGGAGGGATGATGTTCGAGAAAGCCAAGTCTTTGCAAGCGCCTCAAGGCGCGAGTGCCCGTACCTTTGCCGTCGATGAGCGATTCGCGGGAGGTGCGGGGGGACGCGCCGGTCAGCATGGAGGCCAGCGTGCCGGCAATGCGCTGCGCTCCGTCGAATGGAGCGAGCTGACCGCCCGGCTCAACGCCGCGCGCGATCTCCGCCTGCTGCTTCGCAACGAATCGCAAGCCCCTATCGAAGCGGTCGCAGCAAGCTTCGGCGATGCCGCAGCAAGTTATTTTGCTCTTCTCGATGATAGCGAACCTGCTGTTAACCGCGATGCTTTAGAGCATTTGAAAGACCTCGGTGCGAAGGTTTCGGCCGACCAAGCGAACCGTCCAGGTCAGACGGAAGGACACAACTCCGATGCGCCCCGTGGCGAAGCGAGAGACACGAAATGATTGAGAACCAGGACATCCGTCCGGCACAGGTGATCGGCCCGCTCGGCGAGCCGCTGACCATTGCTGACCTGCCCGCCCCCGAAACGAAGCGCTGGGTCGTCCGGCGCAAGGCCGAGGTCGTGGCCGCCGTCAACGGCGGGCTGCTGACGCTCGACGAGGCGCTGGCGCGCTATGGCCTGACGCTCGAGGAATTCGCTTCCTGGCAGCGCGCGGTCGATCGTTCGGGCATGCATGGCCTGCGCGTCACCAAGATCCAGCACTACCGCGACCTTTACGAACGCCAGCTCAAGTACTGACGCGAGAGCCGCACTCCTTTCACCCGGTCAGAGGCCCGCTTCGACTGTCGGTCGTTGCGGGCCTCTGGCGTTCCGGGGCATGATTTCTGCAAATTCGGCTACTTGGGCTGCGGAACCGCAGGGCGCGCCCTTCGTCTAAGCTGAAAGTCATCGGTCGATGCGTGGATTGCGGCTTGAGGGCCGACAATCTATGACGCGTTGCACATGGTGACTTAGGCGACTAATACACTCTTTGGCGAAGATGGCGCACTGGGCCCGGCGCGCTGGCGGCCCGAGTGAGGAAATGGCGATGAATTACGAAACGACGATCACGGCGGAGGCCGCAGACGGGGTAAGGACCGATGGCGCGGGCGACTATACGGGCGCGCGCTCGGCTCCGGCCTTCGCCATCCCGCGCTGGCTGATCGTCGGCGGGGCGGGGCTGTTCGTGATCCTCCTGCTGATCGGCGCCTATTTCGCTTTCGCCGGACGTCAGCCGGCCCCGGCCGCCGATAACAACAGCCAGGCTTCCACCGTCACGGTCGTCACGCCGGGCCGGACCACCATTGCGGGCCAGATCGAAGCGCCCGGCGCTCTTGCTGCGCGTCGTCCGATGCCGGTCGGCGTGGTCGGTGAAGGCGGGCAGGTGGTGCGCGTCACTGTCGATGCGGGCGACTGGGTCCGCCAGGGTCAGGTGCTCGCGGTGATCGATCGCTCGGTGCAGGTCCAGCAGGCCGCTGCCCAGTCGGCGCAGATCGAAGTCGCCCGTGCCGATGCCAATCTCGCCCAGGCGAACCTCGACCGTGCGCTCCAGTTGGTCGCCCGCGGCTTCGTCTCGAAGGCCGATGTCGACCGTCTGACCGCAACCCGCGATGCCGCGGTCGCGCGCGTCAAGGTTGCCGAAGCGCAGCTGCGCGAGCAGCGTGCCCGCAACCAGCGCCTCGATGTCCTCGCGCCGGCCACCGGCTACGTCCTGTCGCGCAATGTCGAGCCCGGACAGACCGTCGGTGCCGGCACCCAGGCGCTGTTCACGATCGCCAGCGGCGGCGAGATGGAAATGCTCGCCCAGGTGTCGGAAGAGCAGCTCGCAAAGCTCTCGGTCGGCACCGTGGCGACCGTCGTGCCGACCGGCACGGAGCAGAGCTTCACCGGCCAGGTGTGGCAGCTCGCCCCGACGATCGACCAGACCACCCGTCAGGGGACGGCGCGCATCGCGCTCGCCTTCGCTCCGGGCCTGCGCCCCGGCGGCTTTGCCACCGCGAAGATCAACAGCGGCAGCTTCACTGCCACCGTGCTCCCCGAAAGCGCGGTGCTGGCCGATGCCAAGGGCAGCTTCGTCTACATCGTCGGGCCCGACAACAAGACGGTGCGGCGCCCGGTCAAGACCGGCGCGGTGACCGCAAGCGGCATCGCGATCACCGAAGGCCTGACCGGCAACGAGCGGGTCGTGCTGCGCGCCGGCGGGTTCCTCAACCCCGGCGAGACCGTCAACCCCCAACCCCTCAAGAAGTAAGCGTCCATCCCTGCCGCGGCGCGCCGCGTAGCTGGCAGGGACCCGGAACGACCGGCGACAAAACAGGCAGGACTTTCATGGCACTTCGCGACATTTCGGCCTGGTCGATCCGCAATCCGGTGATCCCGCTGGTGTTCTTCACCGGGCTGCTGTTCGCCGGGATCGTCAGCTTCCTGCGCATGGACGTCACCAACAATCCCGACGTCGAATTCCCGGCGGTGATCGTCAACATCGCGCAGCCGGGCGCCTCGCCGACCGAGATCGAGAACCAGATCACCCAGCGCGTGGAAAGCGCGCTGCGTTCGATCAACGGGGTCAATTCCATCCAGTCGACGGCGCGCGAGGGCTCTTCGCAGACCTTTGTCGAGTTCGAGATCGGCACCGATCTGATCGAAGCGGTCAACGAGGTCGAGACCGCGATCGATTCGGTGCGCGGCAGCCTGCCTGACGGCATCCTCGAGCCGCGCGTCTCCAAGGTCAATGTGGTCGGCGAATCGATCGGCGTGTTCGCGGTCGAGGCCGACGACATGACCCTCGAACAATTGAGCTGGTTCATCGACGACACGGTCGCCAAGCGTCTGCTCAAGATCGACGGCATGGCAGAAGTCGGCCGCTATGGCGGGGTCGACCGGCAGATCGAGGTGATCCTCGATCCGGCCAGGATGCAGTCCCTCGGGGTCACCGCATCGCAGATCAACGCGGCGCTGCGCCAGAGCAACCTCGACGCGGCGGGCGGGCTCGCCGAAGTCGGCGGCACCCGCCAGTCGCTGCGTGTCCTCGGCAACTCCGAGAGCGCCTATGCCCTGTCGCAAGCCCAGATCCAGCTCGGCGCCGGCCGCGCCGTGCGTCTCGCGGACGTCGCCCAGGTGCGTGACGGTTTCTCGGAACGCAACTCGATCAGCGAAGTGGCCGGCAAGGAAGTCGTCAACTTCTACATGAACCGCGCGCGCGGCTCATCGGACCTCGCGGTGTACGACGCCGCGCTCGAGGAGATCGCAAAGATCGAGGCCGAGAACCCCGGCGTCACATTCATCAAGCTTTCGACCAGCACCACCTACACCCGCAGCCAGTACAAGTCCTCGATGTGGGCGCTGGTCGAAGGCGCGGTGCTCGCGGTGGTCGTGGTGTTCGTGTTCCTGCGCGACTGGCGCGCGACCTTCATCTCGGCGGTCGCGATCCCGCTCTCGGCGATCCCGACCTTCTGGTTCATGGACCTGCTGAACTTCAACCTCAACTTCCTCTCGCTGCTCGCTCTGGCGCTGGTGGCAGGCGTGCTGGTCGATGACGCGATCGTGGAGATCGAGAACATCGTCAGACACATGCGGATGGGCAAGACCGCCTACCAGGCCTCGATCGACGCCGCCGACGAGATCGGCCTGCCGGTGGTCGCGACCAGCTTCTGCATCGTCGCGGTGTTCCTGCCGGTGGGCCTGATGCCGGGCGTCTCGGGCCAGTTCTTCCAGAACTTCGGGATCACCGTGGTGATCGCGGTGCTGATGTCGCTGGCCGTCGCGCGCATGGTCACGCCGCTGATGGCCGCCTACTTCCTCAAGTCCAAGGGCCACGCCGAGCATGGCGGCGGGCGCATGATCGACACCTATATGCGGGTGCTCGCCTGGACGCTTGACACCGGCAAGATGGCCGCGCGCCGCGCCGGACTGACCGGCCCGCGCCGGCGGTTCCTCTATGTGCTGGCGCTGCTGCTCACGGTGATCGTGCTGCTCGCGGTCCCGGCGCTGACGATGTTCGCCGGCTTCAACGCCTTGAACGCGCTCGGGCTCCCCAAGACCATCGCTGGGGCGGTATCGAGCGACAGCAACACCTTCGCCTTCTTCCTCGTCGCCAAGATCTTCGAGGTGACGCAGGTGCTGCTGATCTCGCTGCTTTCCCTCGCGGCGCTGCTCGGCGTCTTCAAGCTGATCGAGCTGCCGGCGCGCTCGTCCGGCGGCTTCGGCGAGATGCAGCGCTGGCTGACCGCGCGCTTCTACGACCATCGCATCTGGATGCTCGGGATAGGCTGGTTCTCGTTCCTCGTGACGATCCTGCTGTTCGGCCAGATTCCCGGCCAGTTCCAGCCGACCATCGACGACGAGAACAGCCAGGTGACGATCGAGGTCGTGCCCGGCACCTCGCTGGCTCAGGCCAAGCGGATCGTGAACGAAGTCGCCGCCGAACTGCGCAAGGAGCCGGAGGTCGAGCGCCTGCTGGAACGCATCCGGCTGAACGATGCCTCGACCATCTTCGTCAAGCTCAAGGAAGACCGCGCCCGCACCTCGATCGAATTCGAGCGTGAGCTGGCGCCCAAGCTCGCGCAATTCCCCGATGCGCGCGTCCGCTTCCAGTCGCAGTCCGGCGGGTTCGGTTCGGGCCGCGACATGACGGTGATGCTGGCCGGGTCCGACCCGGCCAAGCTCGAGGAAACCGCGCAGAAGCTGGTCGAGCAGATGAAGGGTCTGAAGACGCTGGTGGCTCCGCGCATCAGCGCCGACCTCAACCGCCCCGAGATCATCATCACCCCGCGCGACAAGATCGCCGCCGAGCTGGGCGTCACCACCGCCGCGCTGTCGCAAACGATCCGCATCGCGACCCTTGGCGAGATCGAGCAGAACGCGGCGCGCTTCTCGCTGTCGGACCGCCAGATCCCGATCATCGTGCGCCTGTCGACCGAGGCGCGCGGGGACTTCACGACGATCCAGAACCTGCCCGTTCCGCTCGCGGGCGGCGGGTCGGTGCCTCTGGGCAGCGTTGCCGACATCACCTTCGGCTCCGGCCCGACCGCGATCCAGCGCTACAACCAGAACCGCCGCGCGCTGGTCGGCGCGGACCTGGCTGCTGGTGTGCTCAAGGGTGAGGCGCAGGCGCAGATCGACGCGCTTCCGGTGCTCCAGAAGCTGCCCGTGGGTGTGATCCGCGACGTGGTGGGCGAAGAGGAATGGCAGCAGGAGCTGATCCAGAACCTCATCATCGCGATCATCGCCGGGGTGCTGCTGGTGTTTGCGGTGCTGGTGCTGCTCTACAAGCGGTTGATGAGCCCGCTGGTCAATATGAGCTCGCTCGCGCTCGCGCCGCTCGGCGGCATCCTGCTGATCTGGCTGACCGGCCAGCCGCAATCCATGCCCGTCTATATCGGCATCCTGCTGCTGCTCGGGATCGTCTCGAAGAACTCGATCCTGCTGATCGACTTCGCGATCGAGGAGATGAACAAGGGCGTGGGCAAGCTCGAAGCGATCATGGACGCGGGTCACAAGCGCGCCCAGCCGATCGTCATGACCACGGTCGCCATGACCGCGGGGATGGTGCCGGTCGCGATCTCCCTGACCGGCGACGGCGCTTGGCGCCAGCCGATGGGTATCGTCGTGATCGGCGGCCTGGTGCTCTCGACCCTGCTGACGCTGGTGATCGTGCCGGCGGGCTTCAGTCTGGCCGACAGCTTCGAGCGGCGGGTGGGGCCGTGGCTGCGGGCGCGGATGCTGACGTACAAGCCGGGCGACGACACGCGCGGTATCGTCGATGCCGAGCCCGATCTGCCCTTCTCCGGTGCGACCGGCGCCGTTCCTGCCCGGCGCCTGCCGCCGGGCACCGAGCCGGCCGAGTGACGGGTTGAGGCGTGACGGGTTATAGGGTGACTGTCACGCCCAACCCTTGCTAAGGCAGGGTCATGGCGACGCGCAATCTGAGGCCCCTGACCTTCGGCGGCCAGCCGCTCACGGTTGATCGCGCAAGGCGGATGCGCTGGACGGCGACAGGCATGCTCGCCGCGATGGCGGTGATCTTCGTCGCCACCCACGGTTTCGCGGCGACCGGTCATCCGGTCTGGGGCTACGTCCACGCCTTCGCCGAAGCGGCAATGGTCGGCGGGCTCGCCGACTGGTTCGCGGTCACCGCGCTGTTCCGCCGCCCGCTCGGACTGCCGATCCCCCACACCGCGATCATCCCGGAAAACAAGGACCGCATCGCCGACACGATGGCGGCCTTCCTGCGCGAGAACTTCCTCACCCCGGCCGTGGTCGCGCGGCGCATGGCGGGGATGAACATCGCCAAGGCCGCGGGCGAATTCCTCGCTGCCTCGCCTGAACGAGGCGACGACGAGCGATCGCGCATCACCTCGGGCGCGGCGGGGCTCCTCGCCGAGGTGCTCGAATCGCTCGATCCCGACCGGCTCGGCAACCAGGTCCGCTCGGGCCTCGCAGGCCAGCTGTCGAAGCTCGACGTCGCGCCCCTGGCCGGTCGCATGATCGAAACCGCGATGATCGACCGCCGCCATCAGCCGCTTATTGACGGCTTCGTGCGCTGGGCGGGCCTGACGCTCGAGGACAACGAAGAGACGATCCGCGAGATCATCCACCAGCGCGTCGCCGGGGTGCTACGCTGGGCGGGGATCGACAAGACCATCTCCTCCAGCGTGCTCGACGGGCTCTACAAGCTGCTCGCCGAGGTGCTGGTGAACCCCGACCACCCCTTGCGCGGCAAGATCGAGGAGGGGCTGGCGAAGCTCGGGCAGGACCTCCAGCACGACCCCGCCACCCGCGAGAAGGTCGAGGAGATGAAGCGCGACCTCATCGCCAACCCGGCCGTGGCGGTGTGGTGGACCGGCGTGTGGGAGCGGATGCGCCAGTCGCTGATCCGCCGTGCCCGCGATCCCGAAAGCGGGATGGGCGAGGAAATGCGCAACATGCTGGCCGAGCTGGGCGGGGCGCTCCAGCAGGACGCACGGCTCCAGCACCAGATCAACCGCTTCGCGCGCCGCACGATGGTCGGCATCGCGACCCGCTACGGCGACCAGATCGTCCGGCTGGTGTCGGAAACCGTCAAGCGCTGGGACGCGCGCACGATCACCGACCGCGTCGAGGGCGCCGTGGGCCGCGACCTCCAGTTCATCCGCATCAACGGCACGCTGGTGGGCGGGCTCGTCGGCATGACGCTGCACTTCCTCAACACGGTGCTGTGAGGCCCAGCGGGCAGCGTCAGTCGGACATCACGTAAGTGATGCCGGTGGCGTAATAGGAGCGCATCGGCTTGCCCGCGGCGTCCAGCGCGGGCTCGAACCGGGCGGCCTTCATCTGCCGGCAAGCGGGACTTTCCAGCGCATCGGTCTTCGTCGCCTTGATGATCGTGCAGCTTTCGACCGTGCCTTCGGCGCTGACGATGACCCGCAGGCGCATGATCCCCTGCTCGCCCTGCATGGCGGCGATCGCCGGGTAGGTCGCGACGATGCGCCCCGCCACTTCCTCCTGGTTGAGCCATTTCGGGCGGCGGGTCCCGGCGCGCTGCTGCTCGACATCGAGCCCCCAGCTGCGGACCAGATCGAGCGCGCAGTCGTCGAGCACCGCGAAGGCCTTGTCGAGCGGCCCGGTCATGAGGCGCACATCCTTGTCCCTCTGCCGGAGCGAGATGTAGGTGACCTGCTTTGCGGCCTCCTTGTCGAGCGACTGGATGCCGGGACGCGGCTGCTCGGGCATCGGCGCAGCGTCGGGAAGCGTCGGGATGATCGACACAGTGGAGAAGATCAGGCTGCTTTCGTTCTGGGCGAGCTTGCCGAGAAACGGAGTGGTGTCCCGCTCCGCCTGCGCTTCGAAGAACTTCAGGTGCGTCGTCTGCCCGTCCCGGAAGCGGGAGAAGGAGGGCCCCGCCACCACCATGAGGAACTGGTCACCCGGCGAGTATTGCTCGAAGAACAGCACGTGCCGCTTGTCGCCTTCGCCGAACAGCCGCACCAGGCGGCACTTGTTCTCGGCAAAATCGACATTCCAGGGCGAGGATGGCGCGATCTCCGTGACCCTGGCTTCCTTCGCAGCGGCCGGAAGGGGCAGCGACAGGGACAGGGCAGCGAAGGCGAGGATCGTGCGGCGCATATGAAAAACCTCCGACAAGCGCGCAAACTGCCGGAGGTTCGTTACGGGCGAAAGTCTTTTGCGATGAAACGCTTAGCCTTCGCCTGCCCGCGAGGGCGCGCGTTCATCGTGGTCGCCCGCCACCGCTGGTCCATCCGCCAGGTCAACGGCAGGCTGGCGGGAATGACGCTGCGCTCGGTAACGGCCCTATCGATGCAAGAGTGTGGCGGATGATCGCCAGAAGCTCTCCGCCGGATTGCCGTCTTCATCAACGGCAGGCTTGAATCGGGCTCTTGCCAGCAACGCCTTGCAAAGGTCACTGCCGAAACCCGCAGGCTTCATCGGACCGTATGCGACACAATTGGTCGGCAGTCCTTGCGCATCGACCATGAGGTGGAATGTCAGAAACATTCCCCATTGGCTGGCAGTCGTTGGGAAGTCGGCCGGGTTGAGCCAGTCATTCTGGTCGCCAATCGGCACGGGAAGCGATCGGAGTCTTTGTTGCACCCTGATATCAAGGCCCCAGCTAACGATCAGGTCTGTCACGCAGCGTCTCAAGGCTTCCATCGGAGGCCCCCACGATCCCGTCTGCAAGTGGAACTCTCTTCGGCCATGGCGAATAAAGAGGTCTGACCGGGTCGCCTCCATGTCCTCATCTATCCGGAACGTGCCGAAAGGCTCCATGGCGTATTGCGGCGCAGGTGACCCATCCGGACCCATTGTCCGCAACTCCGCGAAGCTGAAAAGCCTGACCCGCCGAAAAAGAAGGGTCCTGCCAAACTCCTCCAGAACGACCGAGGTGCCTTCCTTCAAGCTGTACTCGGATTCTTGGGCGAACCTGTACTCGGCATCCAATTGGGGAATATCGCGAATGGGCGGGCCGCTAACTGCCAAGCTGAACCAGTCTCCAACCTCGAATTTCTCGATTGTAAGCTTGAGTTCGTCCTGTCCGTTCGAGACAATGCGCGTCAATCTGCATCGGTCTGGCTGATAGTCGACATTCCAGTTTCCGGTAGGTACGAAGCTCACCGGCTCTGCGGCCGCGAGTGACGTGCCGACTAGAAGATAGAGACATGTCGCGAGACATGTCAGCTGCCACTTGGATCGAAGATAAGGTGCCAAACTCACTCCGGGCCGCCGACACACTGCCGTAACGCGGCCAAGCAGGCTACGCCAATGGCGGCGTCCCGCCGGTGATGACGCTGAACAAGCTGAGTGGACACGCATAGAAAACCCCCGGCAGGCGGGTAACCTGCCGGGGATCGTCGTGAAGATAAAGTGCTTTGCGACGAGCGCTTTACAGCGCCGCAGTCAGCTCCGGCACGATCGTGTAGAGATCGCCGACCAGCCCGACGTCGGCGACCTGGAAGATCGGGGCGTCGTCGTCCTTGTTGATGGCGATGATGACCTTGGAGTCCTTCATGCCGGCAAGGTGCTGGATCGCGCCGGAGATGCCGATCGCGAAGTAGACTTCGGGGGCGACGATCTTGCCGGTCTGGCCGACCTGGTAGTCGTTGGGGACATAGCCCGCATCGACCGCCGCACGGCTCGCGCCGATGGCTGCGCCGAGCTTGTCGGCGAGCGGCGTGATGATGCTCTCGAAGGTTTCGGCGTCCTTGAGTGCGCGGCCGCCCGAGACGATGATCTTCGCGCTGGTCAGTTCCGGACGCTCGCTCTTGGCGATTTCGGAGCTGACGAAGGTGGAGGTGCCGCTGTCACCGGGGCCGCCCACGGCCTCGATGGTGCCCGAACCGCCCTCGGTCGCCGCCTTCTCGAAGGCGGTGCCGCGCACGGTGATCACCAGCTTGGCGTCGGTCGATTCGACGGTGGCAATGGCATTGCCGGCGTAGATCGGGCGGGTGAAGGTCTTGGGCCCTTCGACCGAGAGGATCTCCGAGACCTGCATCACATCGAGATGCGCCGCGACGCGCGGGGCGACGTTCTTGCCCTGCGTGGTGGCCGCCGTGAGGAAGGCGTCGTGGTGATCCATCAGCGCCGCGGCGAGCGGGGCGACGTTTTCTGCAAGGCCATTGGCATAGGCCGCATCGTCAGCGACGTGGACCTTGCCCACGCCGGCGATCTTCGCAGCGGCTTCGGCAACGCCGGCGCAGTTGTGGCCGGCGACCAGCAGGTGCACTTCGCCCAGCTTCGACGCGGCGGTTACGACGGCGAGGGTCGCGTCCTGCACGCGGGTGTTGTCATGTTCGACGAGAACGAGAGTCTTCATCTCTTGGGTTCCTTGTCCGAAGTCTTAGTCGGCGATGCCGAGAGTCTTGAGCTTGCCGACCAGTTCGGCGACGTCGGCGACCTTCACGCCGGCCTGACGCACGGCGGGTTCCTGCACCTTCAGCGTCTTCAAGCGCGGGGTCAGGTCGACGCTGTAATCGGCGGCGGTCTTGGTCGCGAGCGGCTTCTGCTTGGCCTTCATGATGTTGGGCAGCGAAGCGTAACGCGGCTCGTTCAGGCGAAGGTCGGTGGTGACGATCGCGGGAAGGCTGAGCTTCACGGTCTGGAGACCGCCATCGACTTCGCGTTTCACGATCACCGAATCGCCATCGACTTCGACAGTGTTGGCGAAGGTGCCCTGCGGACGGCCCATCAGGGCTGCGAGCATCTGGCCGGTCTGGTTCGAATCGTCCGAGATCGACTGCTTGCCGAGGATGACGAGGCCGGGCTGTTCTTCGTCAGCAATCGCCTTCAAAATCTTGGCGACCGCCAGCGGCTCGACTTCCTCTTCGCTCTCGACGAGGATCGCACGGTCGGCGCCCATCGCGAGCGCGGTGCGCAAGGTTTCCTGCGCCTTGGCCGGGCCAATCGAGACGACGACGATCTCGGTGGCCGCGCCCTTTTCCTTGAGGCGGATGGCTTCCTCGACCGCGATCTCGTCGAACGGGTTCATGCTCATCTTGACGTTGGCGAGGTCAACGCCCGTGCCGTCGGCCTTGACCCGCGGCTTGACGTTGTAATCGATCACCCGCTTGACGGGGACGAGGATCTTCATGGGGCTTGTCCTTCCTCTCAAAGAATCACGTGGCCCAGAACCATCAGACTCTGGCCTTGGCAGCCCGCCTAGCTTGCGTTTACGTAAACGTCAAGCAAGGCGGGGCCATCTGGAACCGGGCGAAGGTGATACGCGTCAGCCTCCGCCCGGGATGTATGCGCTCGGCCTCAGGCGGCCTTCTTCACTTCGGCAACGATCTTCTGCGCGGCGTCACCGAGATTGTCGGCGCTGACGATTGCGAGGCCCGAATTTTCGAGGATCGCCTTGCCTTCGGCCACATTGGTGCCTTCCAGACGCACGACCAGCGGAACCTGCAGGTTCACGTCCTTGGCGGCCTGAACGATCCCGTTGGCGATCACGTCGCACTTCATGATCCCGCCGAAGATGTTGACGAGGATGCCCTCGACCGCCGGGTCCTTGAGGATGATCTTGAAGGCCGCCGTCACCTTCTCGGTGGTGGCGCCGCCGCCCACATCGAGGAAGTTCGCCGGGAAGGCGCCGTTCAGCTTGATGATGTCCATCGTCGCCATGGCAAGGCCTGCGCCGTTCACCATGCAGCCGATGTTTCCGTCGAGCTTGATGTAGGCGAGGTCGTATTCGCTCGCTTCGACTTCCGCCGGATCTTCCTCGGTCTCGTCGCGCAGGGCTTCGATATCGGGGTGGCGGTAGAGGGCGTTGCCGTCGAAGCTCATCTTGGCGTCGAGCACCAAGAGCTTGCCGTCTTCGCTTTCGACCAGCGGGTTGATCTCGAGCATCTCGCAATCGGTGGCGAGGAAGGCGTCATAGAGCTGCTTGGCGAGCTTCTGCGCCTGCTTGTTGAGATCGCCCGTCAGCTTCAGCGCGAAGGCGACCGCGCGGCCGTGGTGCGGCTGGAAGCCCTGCGCGGGATCGACGCTGAAGGTGGTGATGAGCTCGGGCGTGTCATGCGCCACGGTCTCGATGTCCATCCCGCCCTCGGTGGAGACGACGAAAGCGACCCGGCCCGTTGCACGGTCGACCAGCAGCGAAAGGTAGTATTCCTTGGCGATGTCGACGCCGTCGGTGATGTAGAGGCGGTTGACCTGCTTGCCCGCATCACCCGTCTGGATGGTGACCAGCGTGTTGCCGAGCATTTCCTTGGCGTGGGCTTCCACTTCCTCGAGGCTCTTGGCGAGGCGCACGCCGCCCTTGGCATCGGGGCCGAGTTCCTTGAACTTGCCCTTGCCGCGGCCGCCCGCGTGGATCTGCGCCTTCACCACGTAAAGCGGCCCGGGGAGCTTCTTGGCGGCTTCCACCGCCTCTTCGACGCTCAGCGCGGCGTGGCCTGCGGGGATGGCAAGACCGTGCTGGGCGAGCAGTTCCTTGGCCTGGTATTCGTGGACGTTCATGGCGTTTCGATCCCTTCTGCAAATCCTGGGGAGAGGTTTGTCTGCGGGGGGCCTAAGCACGGATCGGCAGGCTTGAAAAGTGCCTGCGACAGGGCCAACACGGGTGCCTCTCATGATTGACAGGGTTCACCTTCAGGCCATCGTCCGCGAGGCGGGCAGGATCGCCCATTCGCGCTGGCCGGGTGCGGGGCACGTGCTCCACAGCTGGGACAAGACACCTGACAATCCGGTGAGCGAGGCGGACCTTGAGGTCGACCGCTTCCTGAAGCGGGAACTGGGCCGGTTGCTGCCCTCTGCCGCATGGCTTTCGGAGGAGACCGCCGACGACAAGGCGCGCACGGCCAGCGGCCTGATCTGGCTCGTCGACCCGATCGACGGCACCCGCGATTTCGTGCGCGGGCGCAGCGGCTGGGCGGTGTCGGTGGCGCTGGTGAGTTCGGGCAAGCCGCTGATCGGCATGCTCGCCGCTCCGGCGCGGGGCGAGGAGTGGGTTGCGGTCGCGGGGCAGGGCGCACGGCTCAACGATGAGCCGATCCGGGCGAGCACGCGCGCGCAATTCGCAGGGGCCCGCGTGCCGACGATCGCGCTTCCCAAGGACGACAGCGATCTCGTCGCCGTCGAGCAACCCAATTCGATCGCGCTCAGGATCGCGATGGTCGCCGCCGACCGGGCCGATCTCGTCGCGACCTTGCGCTGGGGCTACGAGTGGGACATCGCGGCTGCCACCCTGATCGCGCGGGAAGCAGGGGCGGAGGTGACCGACGCCTTCGGCCGGCCGCTTGCCTACAACAAGCACGACCCGCGCGATTTCGGCGTGCTGGTGTGCTCGCCCGCGATCCATGCCGCCGCCGTGGAGCGGCTCGCGGAACGGGCCAAGGCTCTGCGCTGAAACGCAAAACGGGCCCAGTTCGCGTCCCGGAACGATAACGGGCCGCCCATAAGGGCGGCCCGCAAGGCCGAACGGCCGCCCGCAGCGATGCGGCCTTCAGGTCGCATGAGCGAGGATGCGGGGGCGCGGATGCGCCCCCACAAACTGGATCAGCGGTTGTTGCGCGCTGCGTTCACGTCATCCTGGCTGACCGGGATGATCTTGATCTCGACCCGGCGGTTGAGCGGCTCGTTGATATTGTCGCCGGTCTTGACGCGCAGGTAGTCGTACTGCTCGCCATAGCCGCGGGTGGCCATGCGCGCCCGGGCGACGCCGCGCGCGGAGAGATAGTCGGCCACGGCCTGCGCGCGCTGTTCAGACAGGCGCTGGTTGGTTGCAGGCGCACCGGTTGTGTCGGTGAAGCCGTAGACGTCGATCAGGCTGTTGGGATACCTCACCAGCGTCTCGGCGACGCTGTTGAGCGTATCGCTAAAGCCCGGGTTGATCGCCGCCGATCCGGTCGCGAAGGTCACCCCGTCGGGCAGGCGCACGAGGATCGCGTCCTGGTTACCGACTTCCTCGACATCCACGCCGCTGCCGGCGGTCTGTTCCTTCAGTTCCTTGATCTGGTCATCGTACTGCTTGCCGAGCACCGCGCCGGCCGAGCCGCCGATGCCTGCGCCAATGATGCGTCCGGTGTCGCCGCCGATCGCGCCGCCCAGCAGGTAGCCGAGCGTGCCGCCGAGGCCGGTGCCGATCGCGGTGCGGGAGATCTTCTTCTCGCCGGTGTTCGGGTCGGTGACGCAGGCGCTGGTGCCCAGCAGGGCGAGCGCAGCAGTGCCCGACAGAAGAATGCGTGAAATAGTCATGGGAATTACCCTCCTTCTTATAGTCTTGCCGACGATCATGTGCCCCCACTTGGAAAGCATGTCGTCGGTTGAGCGACGCTATAGCTCTTGTAAGTCCATTCATTGACCCATGTTGAACAAATCAGGTGTGCAGTGCATCTTTGTTGCTGTGCGACATGACGCATGGCTGGCAAGCCGGGCGGATTGTGCTAGCGCAGCCGCGTGACACCATTTCCCTGGATCGACCTCGCGATCATCCTCGTACTCGTCGTGATCAACGGCGTTTTCGCAATGTCCGAGCTTGCGATCGTCTCGGCCAAGACCAACACGCTCGAAATGCGTGCCGAGGCCGGGTCGAAAAGCGCCCGGATCGCGATCACCCTGGCTGCGGACCCGGGCAAGTTCCTCTCGACGGTCCAGATCGGCATCACCCTCATCGGCATCGTTGCCGGCGCCTATTCGGGGGCGAGCCTCGGCGGGCCGGTGGGCGAGCGGCTCGAGGCGCTGGGGCTGCCGGCGGAATATGCCGACACGACCGGGTTTGCAGTGGTGATCGCCTTCACCACCTACCTCAGCCTGATCGTCGGCGAGCTGGTGCCCAAGCAGCTCGCCCTGCGCGCAGCGGTGCCGGTCGCGCTGGTGATGGCACGCCCGATGGCCTTCATGGCCAAGGCCGCCGCGCCGCTCGTCTGGCTGCTCGATAACAGCTCCTCCGGCGTGATCCGCCTTTTCGGCCTCAGCAGCAGCGACGATTCCTCGGTCACGGCGGAGGAGCTCAAGATGATCTTTGCCGAGGCGAGCCGTTCCGGCGTGATCGAGGCCGGGCAGCGCCAGATCCTCACCGGCGTGGTGCGCCTCGCCGAGCGCCCCGTGCGCGAGATGATGACCCCGCGCACCGAAGTCGACTGGATTGCCGCCGATGCCGACGGCGAGGCGATCCGCACCGCGATCGAGGACAGCACCCATTCGCTGCTCCCCGTGGCAGACGGCTCGCCCGACACCATCCTCGGCGTGGTCAAGGTGCGCGACCTGCTGGCCGCACTGGTTGCGGGGCGCCCCGCCAATGTGCGCGACATGATGCGCAAGGTCGAGGTGGTGCCCGACCAGCTTGACGCGATGGACGCTTTGAGGGTGCTGCAATCGGCCGAAGTCGCGATGGCGGTCGTGCACGACGAATACGGGCACTTCGAAGGCATCGTCACCCCCGTGGACCTGCTCACCGCGATCGTCGGCAACTTCGCCAGCGACAGCGACGACGGGGATCTGCCCTCGGTGGTCGAGCGCGAGGACGGTTCGCTGCTGGTCTCGGGATCGCTATCGGCCGATGCCCTCGCCGACCGGCTGGGGCTGGACTACGGCGAGGACCGCGAGTTCGGCACGGCGGCGGGTTATGCGCTGTCGGTGCTCAAGAAGCTGCCGCATGAAGGCGAGCACTTCCACGATCAGGGCTGGCGCTTCGAGGTGGTCGACATGGACGGCCGCCGCATAGACAAGCTGCTGGTGAGCCGGGAGCACGAGGAATAGGCGTTCCCGTTCGCACGCGCGAAATCGATACGCCCCACACCCACATGTCCGTCATCCCCGCGAAGGCGGGGATCCAGACGAGCTATCGCAAATTGCGGACGGGAGCATGGGCCCCTGCCTTCGCAGGGGCGACGTAGAAGATTCCGAGTTACGCGCTCGGGATAACGGTGCTCGCCGACTGGCCGTCGCCTTCGGGTGCGGCGATGATGTCGCGGGTCGTGCGGCCCTTGGCGACCGTGTTGGTGCCGGTGTCGCCGACCTGACTGCGAATGCTCGGCGCAGCGCCGCCGGCGCGGTCGATGACGCTCGCTTCGACCCGGCTGCGCGGCGCGGGGCCACCGAACAGGGCGTCGAGCGCCTGCTCGGACGCAGTACCTTCACTCGGGCGCGGTGCGCCGGGGGCGGGCGGGGTGAGCGTGAAATCGGGCGGCACCACCAGCGGCGCCTGACGCTGCACCGCGAACTCGTCGGGCCGCGCACGATTGAACACACCGCCGCCGCCGCCACAGGCAGCGAGCATTGCGGAAGCTCCGGCCAGCAGGATCAGGGGTGCAAACTTACGCATTGTCTGGCTCTCCACGGGGCGTGTCCCCGGTCTCGGTTTCGCCCTTGTCGCGCACCAGCAGGCTGCGGGCAAGGATTATGACGACGCCAATGGTAATGGCGGCATCGGCGATGTTGAATATCAGAAAGGGGCGGAAATCCCCGATGTGGAAGTCGGCATAGTCGATGACATAGCCGAGTTCGAACCGGTCGCGGATGTTGCCGAGCGCCCCGCCGAGGATCAGTGCAAGGCCTGCGATCTCGCCCAGCTTCTTCTCGCGCATCATCCAGACGAGCACCACCAGCGCGATCGCGCCGGTCAGCGCCACCAGCAGCCAGCGCGTTTCCATGTCGGTCGCCTGGAACATGCCCAGCGAGACGCCCTTGTTCTCGGTGTAGGTGAGATCGAAGAAGGGCAGGAGGTCGATTTTCCCGATCTGGCGCAGCGCCAGCGGGCCGATCACGTACATCTTCACCGCCTGATCGACGACCGCGATCAACGCGGCGATCGCAAGGCCGATCAGCCGGTTGCGGGTGAACAGCGCGCTCATGCGGCAGCGCTCGCGTCGATGGCGCCGACCACGTCCTCGCAGCGCCCGCACAGCGCGCCTTCTTCCGCCACGTCGGGCAGATGGCGCCAGCAGCGCGAGCACTTTTCATGGGCGGTCTTGGCGACGATCACGGCCTCGCCCTGCCCGCGGGTCACTGTCGCGGTGATGAACAGCTCGGCGAGGGCCTGGTCGGAGACATTGTCGGGCACGGCGGCAGCGGGCACCACGACCTCGGCTTCGAGGCTCGAGCGGATCGTCTTGTCGCGCCGCAGCGGCTCGATCGCTTCGTTGACCTGATCGCGCAGCGCGCGAAGGCTGTCCCACTTGAACGCGAGGTCAGAGTCCTGCCAAGCGTTCGGGGCGCGGTCGATCTCGAGCAGGTGGACGCTGCCGCTGTCCGGATAGCGGCTCGTCCACACTTCCTCGGCGGTGAACACCAGCACCGGCGCGGCGTAGCGGATCAGGCGCTCGAACAGGATGTCGAGCACGGTGCGACAGGCCATGCGCCCCGCGTCCGCCGGATCGTCGCAATAGAGCGAATCCTTGCGGATATCGAAGAAGAAGGCCGAGAGGTCCTCGTTGCAGAAGTCGACGAGGGCGCGGACGTATTCGTTGAAGTCGTAGCCTTCGATCGCCGCCTGCAAGGTGCCGTCGAGCCGGAACAGCTTGTCCAGCACGTACCGTTCCAGCTCCGGCATGGCGGCGTGGGTCACGCGCTCCGCCTCGCTGAACCCGTCGAGCGCGCCCAAAAGGTAGCGGAAGGTGTTCCTGAGCTTGCGATACTGGTCGCCGACGCCCTTCAGGATCTCGTCGCCGATGCGGTGATCCTCGGTGAAGTCGACCGAGAGCGCCCACAGCCGGATGATGTCCGCGCCATAGGTCTCCATGACCTTCAATGGATCGACCGTGTTGCCGAGGCTCTTCGACATCTTCTTGCCCTTGGCATCCATCGTGAAGCCGTGGGTGAGCACCTGATCGTAAGGCGCGCGGCCGCGGGTGACGCAAGCTTCCAGCAGCGAGGACTGGAACCAGCCGCGATGCTGGTCCGAGCCTTCGAGGTAGAGGTTGGCGGGCCATTGCAGGTCCGGCCAGCGCCCGCTTTCGAGCACGAAGGCGTGGGTGCAGCCAGAATCGAACCACACGTCGAGAATGTCGGTGACCATCTCGTAGTCGGCGGGGTCGTGATCCGGGCCGAGGAAGGCGGCCTTGTTGGCGCTGTTCCACGCGTCCATGCCTTCCGCGTTCACCGCCGCAACGATGCGGGCGTTGACCTCGGCGTCTTGCAGGTACGAGCCGTCTGGCCGCACGAACAGCGTGATCGGCACGCCCCACGCGCGCTGGCGGCTAAGCACCCAGTCGGGCCGCCCGGAAACCATCGCGCCGATGCGGTTGCGGCCCTTCTCGGGGATGAACTGGACGCGCTCGATCTCGGCGAGGGCGGTGTCCCTCAATGTCCCCCTCCCGCCTGCGGGAGGGGTTAGGGGTGGGCCTGTCTCGGCACCGTCGGTTGTGGACGCGCCCACCCCCGACCCCTCCCGCAAGCGGGAGGGGAGATCCTTGTCCATCGGCACGAACCACTGCGGGGTGCAGCGGAAGATCACCTTGGCCTTGGAGCGCCACGAGTGCGGGTAGGAGTGTTCGTAATCCGCGCTCGCGGCGAGCAGCGCGCCGGCTGCCCTCAGGTCCGAGCAGATCGGGCCGTCGGGCGCGTTGAACTTGGGGTTGATGACGCTCATGCGCCGCTCGTCGGCAGCGCCCAGCCAGCCCCAGTCGTCGCGGTAGCGCCCGTCATCCATCACCGCGAAGACGGGGTTGATGCCTGCCGATTTGCACAGCTCGAAGTCGTCCTCGCCGTGATCGGGCGCCATGTGGACGAGGCCGGTGCCGCTATCGGTGGTGACGAAGTCGCCCGGGAGCAGCGGGCGCGGGGCGGCGTAGAACCCGCCCAATGCGTGCATCGGGTGGCGGGCGAGGGTGCCGGCGAGGTCTGCGCCGTGAACGAACCGTTCGATGCTCCACACGCCGCCGAGCACGGGATCAGCGCCGCGAACCATGGCGTCAGCGCGGTTCTGGAACGCTTCCACGAGCCCGTTAGCGACGAGGTAACGGCCAAGCAGCTTGCCGTCGTGATCGCTGCAAGACAGCAGGCTGTAATCAACCTCCGGCCCGTAAGCCAAAGCCTGGTTCACCGGGATCGTCCAAGGCGTCGTCGTCCAGATCACCGCATGGGCGCCGACCAGTTCGGGGATCGGGCTTTCGACAATCTCGAACGCCACGTCGATCTGGGTCGAGGTGATGTCCTCGTATTCGACCTCTGCCTCGGCCAGCGCGGTCTGTTCGACGGGCGACCACATCACCGGCTTCGAGCCGCGATAGAGGTTCCCCGCCTCGGCCAGCTTCAGCAGCTCGGCGACGATCACCGCCTCGCTCTCTTTCTGCATGGTGAGGTAGGGGTGGTCCCAATCGCCCATGATGCCGAGGCGCTTCAGCTGCCCGCGCTGCACATCGACCCAGTGTTGCGCATAGGCGCGGCACTCGTCGCGGAACGCCTTGACCGCCGCTTCGTCACGACCCGCGCCGGTGAGGATGGGCTTGGCCTTCTTTGCCTTGCGATACTGCTCCTCAACCTTCCACTCGATGGGGAGGCCGTGGCAGTCCCAGCCCGGCACGTAAGGCGCGTCCTTGCCCAGCAGGTTCTGGGTGCGGCAGACCATGTCCTTGAGGATGTGGTTGAGCGCATGGCCGATATGCATGTCGCCATTCGCATACGGAGGGCCGTCGTGGAGGATGAACTTCTCGCGGCCCCGGCGCGCCTCGCGCAGCTGGTCGTAGAGCCCGGTCTGCTCCCAACGCGCGGCAATGCCCGGCTCCTTCTGGGGGAGGCCGGCCTTCATCGGGAACTCGGTCTTCGGCAGGAAGACGGTGTCCCGGTAATCGCGCTGCGTGGTGTCGTCGCTCATGGTGCGGCGGGCCTTAGCCGTTAGTGCTGCAAGTGCAAAGACTCGTCATTGCGAGGAGCCGAAGGCGACGCGGCATTCCATGAACTGCCGTTGCCCGATGGCGGGACGTATCTCCATGGATTGCTTCGCTACGCTCGCAATGACGAAGACAAGAGCCGCCGCGCCTCGGCGCAATCCTTGTCCATCTGTTCGATCAACGCCTCGAGGCTGTCGAACTTCGCCTCGCCGCGCAGGAAGTGGTGGAAGGCCACCTCGATCTCCTGACCGTAGAGGTCGCCGGCAAAGTCGAAGAAGAAGGGCTCGAGCAGCTCCTTGGGCGGTTCGAACTGCGGGCGGATGCCGATATTCGCCGCGCCTTGCAGCACCTCGCCGGTGGCAAGGATGCGGCCCGTCACCGCGTAGATGCCGTATTTGGGGCGCAGGTAGGTTTCCACACCGAGATTGGCGGTCGGATAGCCGATGGTGCGCCCGCGCTTGTCGCCATGCTCGACAATGCCGCGGATCGCGAAGGGGCGAGTGAGGAGCCTCGCCGCAAGCTGCGGGTCGCCGTCCCGCAAAGCTTCGCGGATGCGACTGGAAGAGACCACCTCGCCGCCCTCCGCCACGGCCTCGACCACCCGCGATTGCAGGCCGAGTTCGCCGCCCAGCGTGCGCAGCAGGTCGACATTGCCCTTGGCGCCCTTGCCGAAGGTGAAGTCGCCGCCGGTCACCACCCCGTGCGCGCCGAAGCGGGTCAGCAGGATGTCGCGGATGAAGTCCTCGGCGCTGGTGCCAGCCAGCTCGGCATCGAAGTGGAACACCAGCATCGCGGTGGCGCCTGCCGCGAGGTAGAGTTCCTGCCGCTGTTCGAGCGTGGTCAGCTTGAACGGCGGCACATCGGGGCGGAAGAAGCACACCGGGTGCGGATCGAAGGTGGCGATGATCGAGGGTCGGCCCTCGGCGTGCGCCCAGCGGATCGCCTCGCCCGCGACCGCCTGGTGCCCGCGGTGGAACCCGTCGAAATTGCCGAGCGCGATGATCGCGCCCCGCAGCGCGGCGGGGACGGGATCGCGGTGATCGAGCCAGCGCATCAACCAGCGCTCCGGCGATAGGTGAGGAAGGAGAAGGCGGGATGGTCACCCTCGGCCGCGTGATCCTCGCGAGCGACCTCGTGCCACTCGGCGCCGAGCGGGGGCATGAAGGTGTCGCCTTCGTAGTCGGCGTGGATCTGGGTGAGTTCGACGCAGGTCGCGAGCGGCAGGAACGCCTCGAACACCGCCGCGCCGCCGATGATCGCGATGGTCTCGCTCGCCGCGAGGTCCAGCGCATCTTCGGGCGTGGCGGCGGTTTCGGCCCCCGCGGCGTGCCATCCGGCATCGCGGGTGAGCACGATGTGGCGGCGGCCCGGGAGCAGCCCCGGCAGGCTCTCGAAGGTCTTGCGGCCCATGATCATCGGGAGCCCCAGTCCACTTTGGCCCAGGGTCAAAGCCTTGAAATGCTTGAGATCAGCCGGCAGCCGCCACGGCAGGTCGCCGCCCAATCCGATCGCGCCGTTCGCGGCGCGGGCGTAGATCAGCGCGATCTCGGGAGTCATTTCCCCATTCACTTCAGGGCATGCCCCACACGGGTGACGTGGCCCATCTTGCGGCCCTCGCGCGCCTCGCGCTTGCCGTAGAGGTGGAGGTGCGGCTCGCCGGGTTCGGCGAGGATCGTGTGGGCGGTGAGCGCCTCCTCGCCGACGATGTTGCGCATCTCGATCGCCTCGAAGCGGGTCGCGGTGCCGCCGAGCGGCAGGCCGCAGATCGCGCGGATGTGGTTTTCGAACTGGCTGGTGGCGGCGCCCTCGATCGTCCAGTGACCCGAGTTGTGGACCCGGGGCGCCATCTCGTTGAACACCGGACCTTCACGGGTGGCGAAGAATTCCAGCGTCAGGACACCGACATAGCCCAGTTCCGCGGCGACCCTCGCGGCAAGCTCGCGCGCTTGCGGCACCTGCGCTTCGACCATCGCGCCGGCGGGGAGGAGCGAGCGGGTGAGCATGCCGCCATCGTGCAGGTTTGCCGTGGAATCCCAGAACCTTACGCTGCCATCCCGGCCGCGCACGAGGATCACCGAGAACTCGGTCTCATAGGTGACGAAGCCCTCGTAGACGCATGGGACGTTCGGAAAGCGGATGCCGTTCGCCTCCATCGCCGAGCGCACGCGCCACTGGCCCTTGCCGTCGTAGCCGTCGCGCGCGGTCTTGAGGATGCCGGGCGTGCCGATCCGGATCAGCGCCTCGGCGAAGTCCGCTTCGGTCTCGATCCGTGCATAGGGCGCGGGGCTTCCGCCCAGACCACTGACGAAATTCTTCTCGTTGAGGCGGTCCTGGGCCACCTCAAGAGCGCGCAAGGGGCACCCTAGCAGGGGGCTGGGGAGGGCCTGGACGGTGCCAAGCGGCACGTTTTCGAACTCCCAGGTCACCACATCGCAGGCCGCGGCAAATGCGGCGAGGGCTTCGGAATCGTCCCACTCGGCGGTGATGAAGCCCGAACAGGCATCGGCCGCGACATTGTCGCCCTCGGGCGCGTAGCCGATCACCCGGTAGCCCAGCTGCAGCGCGGCGACCGCCATCATCCGGCCCAGCTGTCCGCCGCCCAGGATGCCGATGGTGGAGCCGGGTGCGAGCATCAGCGTTCAGGTTCCTCGGACGGCACTTCGCCAACGCCCGCAGTCTTGGCCGCACGCCAGTCCTGCAACCGCTCGGAGAGGTCCTCGTCGCCCAGCGCGAGAATCGCGGCGGCCAGCAGCCCGGCGTTCTTCGCCCCCGCCTCGCCGATCGCCAGCGTGCCGACCGGCACCCCGCCCGGCATCTGCACGATGGAGAGCAGGCTATCCATGCCGCTCAAGGCCTTCGACTGCACCGGCACGCCGAGCACCGGGAGGTGCGTCATGCTCGCGATCATGCCGGGGAGATGCGCCGCGCCGCCGGCCCCTGCAATGATCACGCTGAACCCCTCGCCCTCGGCGCCTTTGGCAAAAGCGGTCATCCGGTCGGGGGTGCGGTGCGCCGAGACGATCCGCGCCTCGTAGGGCACTTCGAGCTCGTCCAGCACCTCGGCGGCCGCCTTCATGGTCGGCCAGTCTGACTGGCTGCCCATCACGATCGCGACCCTGCCCCCGGTGGCTTCCATCATGCGTCCTTCAGATAGGTGCGCTCACCCGCGACCTCGCCGCCATCGAAGTCATAGATGATCGGCTGGCCGGTGGGAATCTCGAGGTCGGTGATGTCCGCATCCGAGATCCCCGAGAGGTGCTTGACCAGCGCGCGCAGGGAATTGCCGTGGGCAGCGATGATCACCGTCTCGCCGCGGGTCAGCACCGGGAGAATCTCGCTCTCCCAATAGGGCAGCACGCGCTCGATCGTCAGCTTGAGGCTCTCGGTGGAGGGAATGGCGATGCCGGCGTAACGAGGGTCCGCGGCGAGATCGAACTCGCTTCCCGTCTCCAGCACCGGCGGCGGAATGTCGAAGCTGCGGCGCCAGATCTTGACCTGATCGTCACCGTGCCGCGCGGCGGTCTCGGCCTTGTCGAGTCCGGTCAGCCCGCCATAGTGGCGCTCGTTGAGGCGCCAGTCCTTGACCTCGGGGATCCACAGGCGGCCGGCCGCTTCCAGCGCGAGATGCAGCGTCTTGATCGCGCGCGTCTGGAGCGAGGTGAAGGCGTAGGTGGGCAGCACGCCCTTGTCGCGCATCAGCACGCCCGCGGCGGTCGCCTCGGCCACGCCCTTTTCGGTGAGGTCCACATCCCACCAGCCGGTGAAGCGGTTTTCGAGGTTCCACTGGCTCTGGCCGTGGCGGACGAGGATGAGCTTGGACATTTTTACTCCGGCTTCAGGGCGGCGCGGTGCACGTTCAGCAAGAGCGCGCGGCGTTAGCCCTCGGAAGGCCGATTGGGAAGGGGCTGTGTCGCGTCCGAATCACCCGAGGCCGCTGCGACGGCCCGCGCCTGGGCTTTTCGGCGCCGCAGGTTCTCGCGCAGCTTGGCCGCAAGGCGCTCTTCGCGGGTCACCTCTCGTGACATATTCTTGCGAGGGTCTTCACTCATAGGCAACGCCTTGCAGATTAGAGGCTGGCCTATCAACCCCGCGCTCATATAGCGAAGCGCTAGCGCAACAAGATCGTTGACATCAGGGGGCGGCGCGACAATAGGGCGCGCCTTGTCCGGCGCTGCTGTAGCTCAGTGGTAGAGCGCACCCTTGGTAAGGGTGAGGTCGGGAGTTCAATCCTCCCCAGCAGCACCATTCTCGTTCCATGACGGGAATGAAGTTCTTGCGGTTTCGTCGGGCCGGTCAGCTCCGACGCGTTGGCATCCCCCGTGCCGCTCCTCCACTTCGATACGCTTCGTCCTACGCACCTGCGGGCACGCAGTCACGCTTGCCATCGCTCCAGCGGCGACCATTCCGTCCGTAAGTTCATGAAAGCCATCGAAAGCCGCGTGACAAACGCGGCTGGGGCAATTAGCGGACCATGGGTGCACGCACCTCATCTCCGAACGCACTGCATCGACAGTCGCCAAGACACCTCGTCCGAGCCGATCGATCCTCGCCAGCTCATGCGTGACCTGCAGGCGTTTCGCGATCCGCGGACCGGCCGGAGTAGCTGGGAACTGGCGATCACGCTGTTCTGCTTCCTGGCCCTGTTCGCGCTGATCGCGATCGCGGTCGAAGCGGGCCATCTTCTGGCGCTTGCGGCAACGCCGCTTGCAGGGCTGTTTCTGTTGCGGCTGTTCATCATCCAGCACGATTGCGGCCACGGCGCGTTCCTGCGCAATCGGGCGGGCAATGACTGGATCGGCCGGGCGCTGGGCGCGTTCACGCTCACCCCTTATGATTGCTGGCGGCGTTCGCACGCGCTTCATCACGCGGCCACCGGCAATCTCGATGCGCGCGGGTTCGGCGACGTGGATACTCTCACGGTGCGCGAATACCGGGAACGCTCACGCTGGGGGCGGTTCTTCTACCGCCTGTACCGCCATCCCGTGGTTCTGCTGGGTGTCGGCCCGGCATATCTGTTTCTTCTGCGCCACCGGCTCCCGATCGGCCTGATGGATCAGGGGCGGGTCTACTGGTTCAGCGCCATCGGCACCAACCTGGTGACGGCCCTGATCCTTGCCGTACCGCTGTATTTCCTGGGCTTCGGCAGCACGGCACTGGTGTTCTTCCCGGTGCTGTTGAGCGCCGCATCGGCAGGTGTCTGGCTGTTCTACGTGCAGCACCAGTTCCCGGAAGCCCACTGGGATTATGCGGCGGATTGGTCGTTCCATGATGCGGCGCTGCATGGCAGCTCGCACCTCGACCTGCCGCCGGTACTGGGCTGGTTCACCGGACATATCGGCATCCACCACGTCCATCATCTGGCGAGCCGGATCCCGTTCTATCGCCTTCCCGAGGTTCTGGAACAGCACCCGCGGCTGCGCACCATGAACCGGTTCACGATCATGCAGGCGTGCAGGACCTTGCGCCTGGCCTTGTGGGACGACGACCGGCGAGAAATGATCTCGTTCCGTGAGGCATCGCGGCGCGGATAACCGCATGTCGCGGCGGGTGGGGGCAACCCGGCGAATCCTCCGCTTTCTTCCCGGTTCCGGACACAAGCGACTCAGGCCCACGCGCGCAAAAGCGGGCGGGCGCACATTCCCCGATCGCAACCCCGTCAAAATTGACGATACGCCCCGCCCCCTCGCTGGGCTATCCCCTCGGGCCACAACGTAAAAGCCGGGGAGAGGCGCTATGGATCTGGGACTCAAGGGCAAGAAGGTCATCATGAACGGCGGGGCCCATGGTCTCGGCCTTCAGTCGCTCAAGCTGTTCGCGGCCGAGGGCGCGGATGTCGCCTTCTTCAGCCGCAAGGAAGACAAGATCGCGGCCGCCGTCGCTGAAATCGACGCGGCCGGGCCGGGCAAGGTGTTTGCCGAGGTCTTCGACATGGCGACCGGCACCGAGGCCTATCAGGCGTGGCTCGAAAAGGCGGCGCAGGAACTCGGCGGCTGCGACATCTTCGTCCACACCGCCAGCGCCTCGGGCACCGGCGGGGCGGGGGACTGGCAGGCCTGTCTCGACATGGACATCAAGGGCGCGGCCTATGCGGTCGAGACCCTGACGCCGTACCTCGAGGCCTCGGGCACCGGCTCGATCGTGATGCTGTCCTCGACCGCCGCGCTCGAGACCTTCATCGCCCCGAACCCGTTCAACGCGCTCAAGGCCGCGCTGATCACCTACGCCTCCCAGCTTTCGCAGGCCTATGCCGCCAAGGGCATCCGCGTGAACACGGTCAGCCCCGGCGCGATCTATTACAAGGGCGGCAACTGGGAGATCATCGAGGAGCACATGAAGCCGCTCTACGATGCGACCCTCGCCAAGATGCCGATGGGCCGCTTTGGCGAGCCGGTGGAAGTGGCGAAAGCGATCGTCTTCGTCGCCAGCCCCGCGGTGCCCTACATGACGGGTGCGAACATCGTCGTCGACGGCGGGTTCACCCAGCGCGTGCAGTTCTAATCCCCTTCTCCTGAGAGGCTCAAACACATGGCGCAGATCGACCGCGACAAGCTGCTCGACATCTACACCCGCACGATGAAGGTGAACCGCACCGACGAGAAGTTCCGCGAGCTGCTGATGGGCGGCAAGGTGGCGGTGATGTATTACTGCGTGCGCGGGCAGGAGCTGGTCTCGGCAGCGGCGATGGCGGCGCTGGAGAAGGAGGACTACGTCGTCTGCACCTATCGCGGGCAGGGCGAGCAGACCGCCAAGGGCATCCCGATGGAGAAGTGGTGGGGCGAATGCCTCGGCAAGGCGACCGGCACCTGCAAGGGCAAGGGCGGGACCATGCACATCACCGAGCCCGAGACGGGGATCATGGTCACCACCGGCGTCGTCGGCTCGGGGCTCCCGATCGCCAACGGCCGCGCCATGGCTAGCCATAACAATGGCGATGGCCGCGTGAC
>JAIYAM010000031.1 GCA_027489065.1 Erythrobacteraceae bacterium
CCGGTAATTCCCGCTTTCCACAGGGCCAACAGACTCCATCAGTCTCTTTATAAATTGAATTGAATTGTTCTAAGGAGTCCTATGCCCGGTCCGCTTCTCGATACGCTCAAAGGTGTCCGCCAGGACGTCGCCCCCGTCTGGCTCATGCGTCAGGCAGGGCGTTATCTCCCTGAATATCGGGAACTTCGCGCCGAGAAAGGCGGGTTCCTCGAGCTCGTTTACGACAGCGAAGCGGCGGCCGAGATCACCGTGCAGCCGATCCGGCGCTTCGGTTTCGACGGCGCGATCCTGTTCTCCGACATCCTGATCGTGCCGCATGCGATGGGCCAGGGGCTGACCTTTGCCGCCGGCGAAGGCCCGCACCTCTCGCCGACCCTGCTGGAAGTCGGGCTCGACAGCTTCACCCCCGCCTTCGAGCGTTTCGAGCCGGTTTACGAGACCGTGCGCCGGACCCGCGCCATGATCGGCCCGGAGGTGACCATGCTCGGCTTTGCGGGGAGCCCCTGGACGGTCGCGACCTACATGATCGCGGGCGAAGGCTCCAAGGATCAGGGCCCGGCGCGGCTGCTGGCCTACCGGGATTCGGCGCACATGCAGGCGATCATCGATGCGATCGTCGAGGTTTCGGTCACCTACCTGCGCGGCCAGATCGATGCCGGCGCGGAAGCGGTGCAGCTGTTCGACTCATGGGCGGGCAGCCTTGCCCCCGACCAGTTCGAGAAGTGGGTGATCGCGCCCAACGCGGCAATCACCGCCAAGCTCAAGCAAACGCACCCCGACACGCCGATCATCGGCTTCCCCAAGGGTGCGGGCGCCAAGCTGCCCGCCTATGCCCGCGAAACGGGCGTGGACGCGGTGGGCCTCGACGAGACGCTCGATCCCGCCTGGGCGCATGCCAGCCTGCCGCAGGGCATGCCGGTGCAGGGCAACTTCGATCCGCTGCTGCTCGAAGCCGGCGGCCCGGCCGTCGCGGCGCGGGTCAAGACGATCATCGCCGCCTTCGAGGATCGCCCGCACGTCTTCAACCTCGGCCACGGAATCGGCCAGTTCACGCCGATTTCCCACGTCGAGGAACTCCTCGTGGCGCTGAGAGGGTAGACACGCATGGACCTGCTTCAGTCGATCTACCTGTTTCTGAAGGCAGGGCACGTGATCTTCATCGTGTTCTGGATGGCGGGGCTGTTCATGCTGCCGCGCCAGTGCATCTACATGCTCGACCACGCGCCGGGTTCGCCGGGCGAGGCCAAGTGGGCGACGCGGATGGGCAAGCTCAGGAACATCATCCTCACGCCCTCGCTGATCGTGGTGTGGGTGCTGGGCCTCAGCATGGCGGTTTCGGGCGGGTGGTTCGCCTATGGCTGGCTCCACGCCAAACTGGCGCTGGTGCTGGCGATGACCGGCTTCCACGGCTACCTCGTCGCGCAGACCAAGAAGATGGCCCGCGGCGAGCGTCCGCTGACCGAAAAGCAGCTGCGCATGATCGGCGAGGTGCCGGGGCTGCTGCTCGTGCTGATCGTGTTCCTCGTCTACCTCAAACCCTTCTGACCGGCGCATTGGCCCGGCGGGCAATCGCCGATTGACCTCGGGCCACGCCGCTCCTATTTCCAACCCACCTATCCGGTAACGGCTGCGACATTCTCGCGCGCCAAGGTCTGCTTTCTCCAAGCCCGGCCCCGCCACATCGGGGCGCCGCCAATCCGGCGGTACTGACCATCCGGCCACCCTTCGATTTTCGGAAATACACTATGCATCTCAAGGACCTCAAGCGAAAGACCCCGGCCGAACTGGTCGCGATGGCGGAAGAACTCGGCGTCGAGGGCGCATCGACCATGCGCCGTCAGGACCTGCTGTTCAGCATCCTGCGCGAACTCGCCGAGGACGAGGAATACGAAGAGCCCATCATGGGCATCGGCACCATCGAGGTGCTCCAGGACGGCTTCGGCTTCCTGCGCAGCCCCGAGGCCAACTACCTTGCCGGACCGGACGACATTTACGTCTCGCCCAACCAGGTCCGCCGCTGGGGCCTGCGCACCGGCGACACCGTCGAAGGCGAGATCCGCGCGCCGCGCGATGGCGAGCGATACTTCGCGCTGACCAGCCTCGCCAAGGTCAACTTCGACGATCCCGACGCGGTGCGCCTGCGCACCAATTTCGACAACCTCACGCCGCTCTATCCGGATCAGAAGCTGTCGCTCGACACGCTCGATCCGACGGTCAAGGACAAGAGCGCGCGGGTGATCGACATCATCGCGCCGCAGGGCAAGGGCCAGCGCGCCCTGATCGTCGCCCCGCCGCGCACCGGCAAGACCGTGCTGCTCCAGAACATCGCCAAGGCGATCACCGACAACCACCCGGAAGTGTTCCTGATCGTGCTGCTCGTCGACGAGCGCCCCGAGGAAGTCACCGACATGCAGCGTTCGGTGAAGGGCGAGGTGATCTCCTCGACCTTCGATGAGCCCGCCAACCGCCACGTGCAGGTCGCCGAAATGGTGATCGAGAAGGCCAAGCGCCTCGTCGAGCACAAGCAGGACGTCGTCATCCTGCTCGATTCGATCACCCGCCTCGGCCGTGCCTACAACACCGTAGTGCCTAGCTCGGGCAAGGTGCTGACCGGCGGTGTCGACGCCAACGCTCTCCAGCGCCCCAAGCGCTTCTTCGGCGCGGCGCGCAACATCGAGGAAGGCGGCTCGCTGTCCATCATCGCCACCGCGCTGATCGACACCGGCAGCCGCATGGACGAAGTCATCTTCGAAGAGTTCAAGGGCACCGGTAACTCGGAAATCGTCCTCGATCGCAAGGTCTCCGACAAGCGCATCTTCCCCGCGCTCGATGTCGGCAAGTCCGGCACCCGCAAGGAAGAGCTGCTGGTCCAGAAGGACAATCTCTCCAAGATGTGGGTGCTGCGCCGCATCCTGATGCAGATGGGCACCGTAGACGCGATGGAGTTCCTGCTCGACAAGATGAAGGACTCCAAGACCAACGAAGACTTCTTCGCGACGATGAATCAATAGCTTACCTGCAGCGCGGGGCCAGGGGTCGGTCCCGCGCGCAGTCTTCCAAGGGACGGGATTCGTGCTCAGCCAGTATCTCTACATCAGCACCGCGCCGACCCTGCCGCGCGAGGAGGTCGATGCGATCCTCGCCGCCAGCGCGCGCAACAATCCGGCGCGCGGCATCACCGGCCTGCTGCTGTTCAACGGCCGCAACTTCCTCCAGCTGCTCGAGGGCGAGGAGGAGGAGGTCGCGGGCCTGATGGAGACGATCACCGCCGACCCGCGCCATGCCGGGGTCTCGGTGCTCGACCGGCGGAGCATCGCGGCGCGCACCTGTCCCGACTGGGCGATGAAGCGGGTGATGATTGCAGAGAGCATCGCCAACCGCCGCGAGATGCTCGAAAGCGACCTACCGCAGGGCCTCGACCCAGAGATCCGCAAGATGATCGTCAACTTTGCGGTGCTGAACTAGGCCCTCGGTAGTACCCCCTAGGGTCGGCCTAGGCCCCCTGTTGCACTCGGTTTGCTATGCGGTTGCCTCACGTTCGAGGGGCCTTTGCCATGCGTAGGATCATCTACAGGAGCATCGCTGCGCCGGATCTCGATCAGGCGGCGATGTTCCACCTTCTCTACCGCGCGCGCCTCGCCAATCAGGCGCGCGGGCTGACAGGAGTGCTGCTGCGGTCGGACGACAGGCTGCTGCAGGTGCTCGAGGGCCCGACCTGGAAGCTCAGCGCCGCCTTCGAGGCGATCCGCCGCGATCCCCGTCACCTCCATGTGGAAGTGCTCGACGAGCGCTCGATCCCGCAGGCGGCTTTCCCGGAATCGCCGATGCGTTACTTTGACGGGCGGCGGATCGGCAAGGTCGCCGAATTCCTCGATGGCCAGCCCGCAGGCGCGGTCCCGGCGGCGGTTGAGACTGTGGTGCGCAACTTCTTCATCAGCGCCTTCGTGGTGCCACGCGAAGTCAGCCCTTCGCTGCGCTGAGCTGCGCGCCCATCATCTCCCAGACCTTGTTGATGGCCTTGAGTGGACGGACCATCACCTTGAAATCGCTTATCTTTCCTGCCTCGTTCCAACTGATGATGTCGATCCCGTTGATCGCAACGCCGTCCAGTTCGGTGACGAATTCGAGCATCATCTCGTCCCCGTCGACAAGCTCGCGGACATAGCGAAAGCTGTCATTCCCGAGCACATGAGCGGCCGCGACGAGGTAGGCCATCACCACCTGCTTTCCGACCTGCGGGGTGTGCACGACTGGCGAGTGGAACACGGCGTCGTCGGCCAGCAGCTCGGCCAGAGCCTCAGGATCGCTGCCGCTCTCCATATAGGCGTGCCACTTGGCGAGGCCCGCGTGGTCCTTGGTCATCATTCCCTCTCCTTCATTTCGCACTTGGCCAGCCGAGCAGGTCCCCGCCGTCGGGCGACTTTTCAAGCCTGATGGGGCGACTGGGCTTCTTGCGGCGCTTCTCGCGGGTTTTGGCATAGGCCGCGTCACCCGGCCCCTTGTTGAGCTTTAGGCTGCGCGTGACGAGGTCGCCCGTCAGCAGGTTCCAGCTCGCCTCCATCCCGTCATGCGCATAGGTGCGGCTGTAAAGCGTCGCATCGAGGCCGATGAGCCGCATCGCACTCAGCTTCGCATCCCAGCGGAAGCGGTGGGTGCTGAAGACTGCGGTGGTCCCGCCGGTCAGCTCCTCGAGGTTCAGCACATTGTCGCGCAGCTTGAGCACCGCGTCGCCGAGCGGGTAGGGATCGAGCGACAGCACTTGCGCTACGTTCTCGCCGAGATCGGTGGCGCTGCGGTAGCTCGTCACGACCCTCAGTTCGCGCATGTCCTCCCTCGCGGCGACATAGGCGAGATCGGGGAGGGCATCGCCATTGAGATCTCCGCGGATCTCGACTTCCACCGTCTCACCTGCGGCCAGTCGGGGCTGCGGTGCCTCCTGCGCGGCGAGAGGCGCAGCGATCAATGCCAGAGCGAGCGCGCTCGTCCTCACCCCAGATGCTCGGCAAAGAATGCCGCGGTTCGCCCGTCTGCCAAGGTAGCGGCTTCCTCGTGGCGCCGCAGACCGGTCTCGGTCGCGAAGCCGTGATCCAGTCCCTCATAGTCGTGCAGCGTCACCTTCGGGTGATCGTCGAGCCCGGCGTGCATGCCTTCCTGTGTTTCACGTGGAACAAAGCCATCATTCGTGGGGATATGGAGCATCAGCGGGTGCGCAATCGCGTGCTTCTCGTTCAGAAGCCCGTCGATCCCCACGCCGTAATAGCCGACGCTTGCGTCGATGTCGGTGCGCGCGGCTGTCATATAGGCGAGCCGCCCGCCGAGGCAGTAGCCTACGCAACCGACCTTTGCGACACCGAGGGTGCGGCGGATGTGGTGGATGGTCGCCTCGATGTCGCGGATGCCCGCGTCTTGGTCGAACTGCCCGAACAGGCCGAGCGCGCGCTGGAACTCGGGCTCTACATCGGGATCGAGCACGATGCCCGGTTCGATCCGCCAGAACAGGTCGGGCGCGACTGCGAGATAGCCTTCCGCCGCAAGCTTTTCGCACTTCTGGCGAATGCCGGGGTTCACCCCGAAGATTTCCTGAATGACGATGATCGCCGCCCGCGGCGTGTCGTCTGGCCGCGCCACATAGGCGCCGAAGGATGCGTCGCCTCTCAGGGTGGGAATAGTGTCGTTGAGGCTCATTGGGGGTCCCTCTCGCTCGGTTCGCTCTCGGGCGAAACCCTAAGCCTTGCCTTGCCCGCGTGCCAAGCCCAAATGGAGGGCGAGGGAGAGGAGACCAGCCCCATGAAGATCACCATCGAAGTCGATTGCACCCCCGAGGAGGCCCGCAGCTTCATGGGCCTGCCTGACGTGAGCGCGGCCAACAACGTCTATGTCGAGAACATTGCCAAGGCGATGCGCGGGGTTTCGAACCCAGAGCAGCTCCAGCAATATGCCTCGGCCCTGACGCCGATGGGGCAGGTGGGGCTGAAGATGTTCCAGAGCTTCGTCGAAAGCGGGATGAAGGCCGCGTCGGGGTCCAAGCCCTCCGAATAGACACCGATGCCAGAGACGCCCACGATCTTCGCGCTTTCGAGCGGCGCGCCGCCGGCGGGCGTGGGGGTGATCCGCGTGTCGGGTCCGGGTGCGCGGGATGCGTTGCTCGCGCTGGCTGGCCGGGTTCCGGAGCCGCGGCGAGCCTCGCTCGCCAGCTTGCGTGACGGTTCAGGCGCGCTGCTCGATACGGCGCTGGTGCTGTGGTTTCCCGGACCGAACACCGCCACTGGCGAGGACCTGGCCGAGCTTCACTGCCACGGCGGCCGGGCAGTCATTGCAGCCGTCGAGAACGCGCTCACGCAGTTGCCGGGGTTGCGCCGCGCGGAGCCGGGTGAGTTCACACGGCGCGCCTTTGCCAACGGTCGCATCGATCTTGCCGAGGCGGAGGGGCTTGGCGATCTGCTCACTGCCGAAACCGAGCTTCAGCGTGCCGCAGCTTTGGCCAACGCCGGGGGCGCGCTGTCACGTCAGGTCGAAGGATGGCGCGAACGGCTGCTCGGGCTCTCGGCCGAGGTGGAGGGCGTGCTCGACTTTTCCGACGAGGAGGACTCCGCGGCTTTGCCGGAATGTTTCACGTGGAACATTTCAGCGCTTGCGGAAGAACTGGGCGAATGGCTGGTCCGCCCCCGATCCGATCGGCTGGGAGAGGGCTTCCGCGTCGTTCTCGCCGGACCGCCCAATGCAGGCAAATCCACGCTGTTCAACGCGCTTGTCGAAAGCGAAGCGGCGATCACCTCGCCGATTGCCGGCACAACGCGGGACGTGATCGAACGTGCCGTGGCTATTGGCGGCGTGCCATTCACCTTCGTCGACACGGCAGGATTGCGGGACGAGGACGTGGCTGACGCGATCGAGGCAATCGGCATCGACCGCGCCCGCACCGCTCTGGGCTCTGCCGACGTGGTCCTGTGGCTCGGACCCGAGGGCGAGGGGCCGATCGGCGCGTGGGAGATCGTGGCCCAGGCGGACCGCCCTAATTTCATCGCCAAGCACTCCGCCCGCTTTACGGTTTCGGCGGTAACTGGCGAAGGTCTGGGCGCGCTCAAAGAGGCGCTGGTCGGAGCTGCGCGCGAGGCGCTTCCGAAGCCCGGAGAGGCTGCACTCAACGCGAGGCAGCATGCGCGGCTTTCCGAGGCGGCCGAAGCCTTGGAAGCCGCTCGCTTGCTGTCCGACCCGCTGCTGGTGGCCGAGGAGCTGCGACGCGCGCGCGTGGCCTTCGACCGCTTGATCGGGCGAGCGACGACCGAGGACATGCTCGACACGCTGTTCGGACGCTTCTGCATCGGCAAGTGAGCCTCGCGCGCAGAATGTTTCACGTGAAACATTTTGTCCCACGTGTCGGAAATGTTTCACGTGAAACATTCGGCCCCAGAACCGGCAAATGTTTCACGTGAAACATTCGCAGTGAGGTGAGCACGCCGCTTTGCGAATCGGCTTTGACGATTGCGCCTGCTCGCCCTATCTGCGCCCCCATGCATTCCTTCGACGTCCTCGTCATCGGCGGCGGACACGCCGGGGTGGAAGCTGCCTGCGCTGCGGCCCGGATGGGTGCGCGCACCGCGCTCGTCAGCTTCGACCTCGACGCCATCGGCGCGATGAGCTGCAATCCAGCGATCGGGGGCCTCGGCAAGGGTCACCTCGTGCGCGAGGTCGATGCCCTCGACGGCGTGATCGGCCGCGCAGCGGATGCGGGCGCGATCCACTACAGGATGCTCAACCGTTCCAAGGGGAGTGCGGTCTGGGGCCCACGGGTGCAGGCCGACCGGGTGCGCTTCAAGGCGGCGGTGCAGGCGATCGTCCGGGCGCAACCGGGCCTCACGCTGGTGCAGGGGGAGGCCGCGGCGCTCAGGCTTGAGGGTGGGCGGGTCACAGGGCTCGAGCTTGCCGAAGGGACCGTCCTTAGTGCGTCCCGCGTGGTTCTGTGCACGGGCACATTTCTTGGCGGCGTGCTGTTCCGCGGTGAGGAGCGCTTCGACGGTGGGCGGATCGGCGAGAACGCGGCCAAGCGCCTTGCCGCCCAGCTTCGCGGTGCCGAGCTCCCGATGGCGCGGCTCAAGACGGGGACGCCCCCACGGCTCGACGGGCGCACGATCGATTGGGCGGTGCTCGAGGAGCAGCCCTCCGATGACGAGGCCTGGACCATGTCGCCGCTCACCTCCGCGCGCGTCAATCCGCAGGTGTTCTGCGCCATCACCCGCACCACGCAGGCGGGGCATGATGCGATCCGCGCCAACCTCCACCGCTCTCCGCTGTTCTCAGGCGCGATCGCCGCGGCAGGTCCGCGCTACTGCCCCTCGATCGAGGACAAGATCCACCGCTTCGGCGATCGCGAGGGACACCAGGTGTTCCTCGAGCCTGAGGGGCTGGACACCCCGATGGTCTATCCCAACGGCATCAGCACCTCGCTTCCCGTGGATGTGCAGGAGACCGTGGTCCGCACCATGCCGGGGTGCGAGCGCGTGCAGATCGTGCAGCCGGGCTATGCCGTTGAGTATGACCATATCGACCCGCGTGCGCTGACGCCTGATCTGCAGGTGCGGGCGATCCCCGGGCTTTATTGCGCAGGCCAGATCAACGGCACGACCGGATACGAGGAAGCGGCGGCGCAGGGGCTTGTGGCAGGTCTCGAAGCGGCGGCAGCGGCGCTCGGCAAGCGCGGTCCGGCACTCGACCGGGCGAATGCCTACATCGCGGTGATGGTCGACGATCTCACGTTGCAAGGCGTGTCCGAACCCTATCGCATGCTGACGGCACGTGCCGAATACCGCCTGCGCCTGAGGGCCAACAATGCGGCCACGCGCCTCACCGGCCTGGGAGTGGAAGCGGGGTGCATCGGCGAGGAACGGCGCCTCTGGTGGGAACGCCGCGAGGATTTGCGCAAAATGTTTCACGTGAAACATTCGCAGATGGTCCATGCCCGTGAACTCGCTGACCATGGCCTTCCCGTCAGGCGCGACCATGGCGAGAAGCCGATCAGCGAGTGGCTCCGCTACGACGGCGTCACCCCCGACTCCCTCTCGCCGTGGCTGGCGGATGTCACGGCGTGCGATCCGGTGCTTGCCGAGGAGATGGCCGAGGACGCGGCCTACGCCCCCTATCTCGCCCGCCAGGATGCCGAGCTGCGTGACCTGCGGGCAAGCGAGGCGCTCTCGCTGGCGTCCGACTTCCCCTATGCCGAGGTGCCGGGCCTCTCCAACGAAATGGTCGAACGGTTGAGCAAAGCCGCGCCGGGCACGCTCGCTGCAGCGGGCCGGGTGCCGGGCGTCACTCCGGCGGCGCTCTCCGCCCTGCTGGTTCACGCACGCCGCCGCCAGCTTGAGAGGCAGCGCGCGTCATGATCACCACCGAGGAGGAAGCCCGGGCCTATGTCGCAGGGCTGACAGATGCCGAGGGAATGGCGCGGCTCGATGCGTTTGCCGCGCTCGTTCTGGCGGAGAATCAGAAGCAGAACCTCATCGCCAAGGCCACCGAGCCGCATCTCTGGCAGCGGCACATCGCCGACTCAGCGCAGCTCCTCGAAAATGTTTCACGTGAAACATTGGGACCGAACGCTGGCGGACCTTGGCTTGATCTCGGAAGCGGGCCGGGCTTTCCCGGGCTGGTGATTGCCGCCCTCTGCCCGAATGTGCCCGTGGTGCTGGTAGAGTCCCGCGCGCGGCGGGCGGAGTTTCTGACGAGCGCCATTGCCGCGCTCGATCTGGCCAAGTGCCGGGTCGAGGGACAGCGTCTCGAACGTGTCGCTCCCTTCGAAGCGCGCGCCATTTCGGCACGAGCCTTTGCGCCGCTTCCCAAACTTCTGACGTTGTCCGCACCCTTCTCCACAAGGCGCACGGCCTATGTGTTGCCCAAGGGGCGCTCCGCGGCGCAGGAGTTGGAGAGCTTGAAGCCTTCGATTCGGGCAATGTTTCACGTGAAACATTCCTTGACCGATCCCGAGGCGGGGATCATCGTGAAGGCCTGACACGCGAAAAGCGCGCGGATTCAACTGAATTGGCGCAGGGTAAGGACGGGCTGACCATGCTGACCATCGCGATTGCCAACCAGAAGGGTGGGGTGGGCAAAACGACCACCGCGATCAACATTGCCACGGCAATGGCCGCGACGGGGTGGCGAACCCTGCTTATCGACCTCGATCCGCAGGGCAACGCCTCGACAGGGCTGGGTGTGCACGCCGCCTCGCGCGAAGTTTCGAGCTATGATCTGCTGGTCGACGAGGTTCCGCTCGCCAGCGCGATCGTGCCCACGTCGATTCCCAAGCTCGATATCATCCCGGCGACGGTGGACCTGTCGGGTGCCGAGGTCGAGCTGGTGGCGGTCGAAGGGCGCACGCACCGCCTCGACAGGGCACTGGCGGGCCACACCGGGCACGACATCTGCTTCATCGACTGCCCGCCCTCGCTGGGCCTGCTGACCCTCAACGCATTGTGCGCTGCCAATACCCTGCTGGTGCCGCTGCAATGCGAGTTCTTCGCGCTGGAGGGCTTGAGCCAGCTGCTCCAGACCGTCGACCAGGTGCAGCAGCGCTTCAACCCGCAGCTCGGCATCATCGGCATCGCGCTCACCATGTATGACCGCCGCAATCGCCTCACCGATCAGGTCTCCGACGACGTGCGCGATTGCCTCGGCAAGCTGGTGTTCGAAACGGTGATCCCGCGCAACGTGCGCCTGTCCGAAGCGCCGAGTCATGGGCTCCCGGCGCTGATCTATGACCAGCATTGCACCGGCAGCCGCGCCTACATGGCATTGGCGCGCGAGTTGATCGGGCGATTTCCCGCAGAAAGAGTGGCAGCATGAGCGACGATATCGTCCAACCCATTGACGCAAATGCCTTTTCCAGGGCGGCAGCGGACAAGCCGCGGCGGCTGGGCAAGGGGCTCGGCGCGCTGCTCGGTGAAACCCGGCGCGAGGAGCCGCTGGTCCGCCGCGATGAGCCCGCCGAGGCTCCCGTCGAGGGCAGCTCGCCGCTGCGGATCCTGGCGATCGCGTCGATCAAGCCGCTCCCCGGCAATCCGCGCAAGTATTTCGACGAGGCCGCTCTTGCCGAACTGGCTGCCTCGATCGCCTCGCGCGGCGTGATCCAGCCGATCATCGTCCGTCCGCACCCGTACGGGGAAGGCTATCAGCTCGTCGCGGGCGAACGTCGCTGGCGCGCGGCGCAGCAGGCGCGGCTTCACGAGATACCGGCGCTGGTCCGCAATCTCTCCGATCGCGAGGTGACAGCCCTCGCCCTGATCGAGAACCTCCAGCGCGAGGATCTCAGCCCGGTCGAGGAAGCGCGCGCCTATCACCGTCTCTCCGAGGATGAGGGCCTGATCCAGGTCGACATCGCCAAGATGGTCGAGAAGTCGCGCAGTCACGTCGCCAACATGATGCGGCTGATGACCTTGCCCGATCCGGTGCTCGACCTGATCGAGCAGGGCCGGCTCACGATGGGCCACGCCCGTGCGCTGATCGGACGCGATGATGCACGCGAGCTGGCCGAGATTGCGGTGGCCGAGGGGCTGTCGGTGCGTGACGTGGAAACGCTCACCCGCAAGGCGGCGAAGCGGGCTGCTGCCCCGGCCGAACCGCCGCTCTATCCTTCTGAAAACGCAGATATTCTCGCGGTGCAGCAGCATCTCGAGGAGTTTCTCGGCCTGTCCGTCAGGATCAAGCCCGAGGTGGACCCGCGCAAGGGGACGATCACGATCCGCTACACGACGCTCGATCAGCTCGATCTGGTCTGCCAGCGGCTCACCGGCGGCGAAATCTGACGCTCTGACGTGCCTCTAAAGCCCGGCAAAAAGCCCCGTGCCGTCGCCTGACAGCGCGGGGCTTCGTGTCTGACCCCTCTGAAAGGGGTCAAGCCGGGGTCTCAGCGGTTCTTGATCATCTTGGGCGAGGGGCGCGGCGTCGGAGCGGGAATGATCCGCTCGGCACCGGGGACCGTGTAGGTCTCGAACCGCTCGGTCTCGCGCACCACCACCTGCTGCTGCACTTCGGTCCGCACCGGCACCAGCACCATCTGCGGCGGGGGTGCGTAGGTGTAGCCGTAGGAATAGCCTGCCGGATAGCCGTAGCCATAGGCGCCCTGGTCGACATAGGCGGGATAGGGAATCTCGCGGCTCGCGATCCGCTGACCGGGTGCGCCATAGGTCGAAAGGTAGCTGTCGAGCGCCGCTTCGCAGTTGTAGCGGTTCTTCTTCCTGTCGCCATCGAACAGGCTGCCGATCAGCCCACCGATCAACCCGCCGCCCCCGACGCCGAGCGCCGCGCCGAGCAGTCCGTCACCCGCGCCGGCAATCTCGGAGCCGATGAAGCCCCCGGCGACCGCGCCGAGCAGTCCGCCGATGATCAGGCCGGTGTCGTTGCGGTTGCGGCCCTTGGTGCGGCGGCGGCATTCGTCGATCCATTGCTGCCGCTCGAACACCACCGGGGCGGCACCGTAGAAGCCTGTGGCGGCCATCGGTGCGACATAGCCCTGGGGGTAGCCCTGCTGCGGATAGGTCTGCGGGTAGCCCTGCGGGATCTGGGCCGCGGCAGCCGGCCGCGGCGTGTCGATGCGGCGGGTGCGGGTGATCGTCTCCACGCCGTTGACGGTGGTGACGGTCTCGTCGGTCTGCATGGCCATCGGCGCGCTGCGCATGTCGGCGGGGAGGGCGCGCTGCTCGGCCGGGCTCATGGGCGTAAGCGGCGGCAAATCGCTGTAATTCTGCGCCTGCACCAGCGCGGGCATGGCGAGCGCGAGCGCGGCGAGCGGCAACGTCGCCAAACGCGTGGACTGGATTGGCTTGGACATCAGGAAATCCCCCTCGAGTCAGCCGGATGGGCTGATGGTTAGCAAAAGCTTACCACCGACTCCGCGGCGCGCCCAAGCGGCGCGCGCGGGGCTGTCCCGTTTCGGGAAGGTCAGATCCGCTCGGCGAGGAGGCTCGCAAGCGCCTCGATCCCGGCGGCATCGGCCTCGGTGAAGCGCGAAGGCGAGGGGCTGTCGAGATCGATCACCGCGATCACCCGTCCGTCGCGCAGCACCGGCACGACCAGCTCGCTGGCGCTGGCTGCGTCGCAGGCGATATGCCCGGGGAAGGCGTGGACGTCCGCCACAAGTTGCGTGGCGCGACTTTCGGCTGCTGTGCCGCACACGCCCGTGCCGAAGGGGATGCGGATGCACGCCGGGCGGCCGACGAAGGGGCCGAGCACGAGTTCGTCCGCGCCGCCGGTTTTCGCAGGGGCGACGCGGTAGAAGCCGGCCCAGTTGAGGACGGGCAGGAACTCCCACAGCAGCGCCGCGACATTCGCCATGTTGGCAACGCCATCAGGCTCGTCCGCGGTCAGCGCATCGGCGGCGGCGAACAGCTCGCGGTGAAGCTCTTGCGGGTCGAGCGCTGCGGCGGGCTTGAAATCGTACACGGGGCTTTCTGCCTTTCATCTCTTGCAGGTTGCCGCGAGGGCGACCGGGCTCTATCTCGACCCACATGGCCATCCTACGCAAAATCGCAATCGTCCTTGTCGTGCTGATCGTCCTCGCGGGCGGCGCATTCTGGTATCTGAGCCGCGGCGACACCGCCGATCTCTCGGTCGAGGCGGTCGCAGGGACCGATCCGGTGCTCCAGGAGGGCGACGCCCAGTCCTTCCCGACGGTGCAGGTCGCCGAGCCGGTGGGCTGGAAGGCGGGCGAGGCCCCGACCCCTGCCGCAGGGCTCGAAGTGGCGCGCTTCGCCGAGGGGCTGGAGCACCCGCGCACGCTCTACACGCTCCCCAACGGCGATGTGCTGGTGAGCCTCACCCGTGCGCCGAAGGAAGAGGCGAGCGGCGGCGGGATAATGGGCGCGATCACCGCCTGGGTGGCCGACCGGCTGCTGACCAAGGCGGGCGCGACCGGCGAATCGCCCAACCAGATCGTCCTGCTGCGCGATGCCGACGGCAACGGCACCGCCGAGGTGAAGCAGGTGATCCTCAAGGACGGGCTGGATTCGCCCTCCGGCCTGGCGTGGAAGGACGGCACGCTCTATGTCGCCAATCACAACGCCGTGCTCGCCTTCCCCTATGCGCTGGGCAGCAACGCGGTCAGCGGCAGCCCCCGCAAGCTCATGGACCTTGCGCCCGGCGGCGGCCACTGGATGCGCAACATCGTGCTCTCCCCGGACGGGGCCAGGCTCTATGTCGCGGTCGGCTCGGCAAGCAACATCGGCGAGAATGGCATGGCGGCCGAGGAAGGCCGCGCGATGATCTGGGAATATGATCTCGCCGCCAAGCGCCAGCGCCAGTTCGGCGTGGGCCTGCGCAATGCCAACGGGCTCGATTTCAGCCCCTGGTCGGGCGAATTGTGGACCACGGTGAACGAACGCGACATGCTCGGCTCGGATCTCGTGCCCGACTACCTCACCAACGTGCCGATCGGCGCGCAATACGGCTGGCCCTGGGTCTATTACCGCACCAATGTCGACCGCCGGGTCGAGGCGCCCATGCCGCGCTTCCTGATGGAATATGTCCGCAAGCCCGAATACGCCCTCGGCCCGCACGTTGCGGCGCTCGGGATGGTGTTCTCGAAGGAAGGCGACCGCATGGGCGCGGGCTTCGCGGGCGGGGCTTTCATCGCCCGGCACGGCTCGTGGAACCGCAAGCCGCCCTCGGGCTATGACGTGGTGTTCGTCGACTTCGATGCGCGCGGCAACCCGGTCGGCAAGCCCAAGCCGGTGCTGACCGGCTTCCTCCGGCCGGACGGAACGACCCACGGCCGCCCGACCTGGGTCACCTGGGGCGGTGACGGTTCGCTGCTGGTGTCGGACGATACGGCGGGGATCATCTGGCGCGTGCGCTCGCCTTCCGCCACGCCGGCCCCGGCGATTGCGCGGCTTGAAGGGGCAAGACTCCCTGCGCGCGAGCTCAAGGACCCGCGCGCCGAGTTCGAGGCCGATTACCTGCGCAAGCAGGCGGGGCAGAAGATCAACTAGAGAGGGTGAGGCCAGCGCGGCCGGCCAGCTCGGTCGCGAATTGCAGCGCGGTGCGGCCGGATCGGTTGCCGCGCTGGATGGCGAAGGCCATCGCCTCCTCCGGATCGAAGCTCAGCCCGAGCGGAGCGAGGTAGCCCGCGAGGATCGCGAGGTAGGTGTCCTTGTCGGCCGGGTGGAAGCCCAGCGTCAGCCCGAAGCGATCGGCGAGCGCCAGCGCATCGTCACGCTCGTCACGTTCGTGGATCGTCGCCGAGGTGTCCTCCCGCTCGACGATCGCGCGGCGGTTGGCGGTGACGGCGAGGCGGATATGCGCCGGACGCGGGGCCACGCCGCCATCAAGGAGGCTGCGGAGCGCCAGCATCTCCGCCCGCCCGTCCGCGCCGAAGCCGAGATCGTCGATGAACAGCACGAAAGCGCGCGCCTGCTCGGCCAGCTCGGCAACCAGCGCGGGGAAGGTGGGGAGTGTGCCGGGGGCAAGCTGCACCAGCGCGAGCGCGCCGCCGTTCTTTTGCACATCGGCGACCGCCGCCCGAACCAGCGCCGACTTGCCCATGCCGCGAGCGCCCCACAGCAGCACATCATGCGCCGCCGCTCCGTGGGCGAGACGGGCAAAGTTGCCGCGCACGGCTCGGGCTTGCGCGTCGATCCCGTGGAGTGCCTCCAGCGGCAAGGCGTCGAGCACCGGCACCGGCCGCGCCCGCTCGCTCTCCCAGACATAGGCAGGCGCGGTCAGCCAATCGGTCGGCGGCGGAGGCGGGGGCGCGAGGCGCTCGAGCGCCTCGGCGATCCGCTCCAGCGCGAACTCCACCTCAGCCCACCAGCGCTTCGGCGGGCAGTGCGTAAAGCAGCGCCGCGCCCGCGGTCGCGCCGGCCTTGAGCCCTGCGGCCTCGGGCACGATGCGGTCGAGGAAGAAGCGCACCGTCACCGGCTTGGTCGCCGCCAGCGAGGGCGCAGCGCCTGCCGCCACGGCTTCAGCCTGCTTCATGAGCTGCCACCCGGCGACCGTCACTGCGGCCATCGTGCAGAACGGCACGCTGCCGGCGAGCCGGTCATCGAGGCTCGCTTCATCCCGCATCCATCGCGCCACATTGGCGCAGTCGCGGGCGAGGGCGGAGAGGGCGAATTCGTCGGCGGTTTCGCGGGCGATGGTCTCGAACAGCGTTACCATCGCCTCGCCGCCGTCGAGCCCGAGCTTGCGGGTCACGAGATCGGCGGCCTGGATGCCGTTGGTGCCTTCGTAGATCGGCGCGATGCGCGAATCCCGCCAGTGCTGCGCCGCGCCGGTTTCCTCGACGAAGCCCATTCCGCCGTGGATCTGGATGCCGAGACCCGACACCTCGACCCCGACATCGGTGCCCCATGCCTTGATTAGCGGCACGACGATCTCAGCACGCGCTTTGGCCCCTTCATCGCCGAGATTGCCGCGATCGACCTGCCCCGCGCAATAGTAGAGCAGCGCGCGCACGCCTTCGGTGAGCGCCTTCATGCGCAGGATCATGCGGCGCACGTCAGGGTGCTCGATGATCGCCACCGGGTTCTTGTCAGGCGAACCGGCGCGCGCCGACTGCACACGGTCCCGCGCATAGGCGAGCGCCTGCTGCGTCGCCCTCTCGGCGATCTGGGCCCCTTGGTTGCCGACGTTGATCCGCGCATTGTTCATCATGGTGAACATCGCGGCGAGGCCCTTGTTGGGCGCGCCGACCAGCTCGCCAATGCACTCGCCGTTGTCGCCATAGCTCATCACGCAGGTCGGCGAGGCGTTGATGCCCAGCTTGTGTTCGAGGCTGACGCAGCGCAGGTCGTTGTGCGGGCCCAGCGACCCGTCCGCGTTCACATGATACTTGGGCACCACGAAGAGGCTGATCCCGCGCGAGCCCTCGGGCGCGCCGGGGAGGCGGGCCAGCACGAGGTGGATGATGTTCTCGGCAAGGTCATGCTCGCCCCAGGTGATGTAGATCTTCTGGCCGGTGATCCGGTACTTGCCGGCGTGCGGCCCGCTCTCGATGGGCTCGGCGGTCGAGCGCAGCGCGCCGACATCGCTCCCGGCGGCAGGTTCGGTGAGGTTCATCGTGCCTGACCATTCGCCGCTGACGAGCTTGGGCAGATACATCGCCTGCTGGTCCTTCGACCCGTGGTGCTCCAGCGCTTCGATCGCGCCGACCGACAGCATCGGGAGCAAGGTGAAGGCCATGTTCGCCGCGCCGAGGTTCTCGAGCACGTTGCAGGCGAGGGTGAAGGGCAGGCCCTGACCCCCGTGCGCCAGCGGCGAGGCGATGGCGTTCCAGCCCTGCTCCACATAGGCGCGGTAGGCCGCGTCGAACCCGTCCGGCAGGCGCACCACGCCATTCTCGAGCTTCGCGCCTTCAAGGTCGCCCTTGCGGTTCAAGGGCGCGAACTCGCCCGCCGCGAACTGCCCGACGCCCTCGACGATGGCCTCGACCAGATCGGGCTCGGCATGGGCGAAACGTGTCGTCGTGGCCAGCTCCTCGATGCCGGCGTTGACGCGGATGGCAAGGAGCTGGTCGGCGGTCGGCGGGGTGAAGGGGGTCACTGTGGGAAGGTCCTCGGGTAGCGGGAAGGGGCCCGTGCACTTGGCAGGGCGGGCAAACGAATATAGCGCCGGGGCATGAGCGGCAAGAACGTTACGGAAGTGGTGCTGGCAGACGCCGCGGGGATCGCGAAAGCCGCGCGAATCCTCGAATCGGGTGGGCTTGTCGCGGTGCCGACCGAGACCGTCTACGGCCTCGCTGCGCGGGCCGACCGCGCCGAGGCCGTGGCGAAGATCTATGCCGCGAAAGGCCGCCCGGATTTCAACCCGCTGATCGTGCATGTCGCGGGGGTGGAGCAGGCCGAGCGCTATGCCGAGTTCTCGCCTGGCGCCCGCGCGCTTGCCGAGGCGCATTGGCCCGGTCCCTTGACACAGGTGCTGCCGCGCCGGGCCGATGCTGCGCTGGCCGCGGCCGTCACCGCGGGGCTCCCCACCGTTGCCCTGCGCGCTCCGGCCCATTCCGCTATGCGCGCGCTGCTTGCGGCGGTGGATTTCCCGCTCGCCGCGCCCTCTGCCAACCGCAGCGGCTTCATCAGCCCGACGTGCGCCGCGCATGTGCTCGCCTCGCTCGACGGGCGGATCGACCTCGTGCTGGATGGCGGGGCGACCGAGGCGGGGGTGGAATCGACCATCGTCGCCGTGCGCGCCGACGGGTCAGTCGAGGAGCTGCGTCCGGGGCCGCTCCAGATCGGCGCGCTTTTGGTGGGCGGGAACATCGAGGCACCGGGCCAGCTCGCCAGCCATTATGCCCCCGGCAAGCCGGTGCGGCTGAATGCAATACGAGCGCAACCGGACGAGTTCCTGATCGGGTTCGGCGTGATCACAGGGGATTGCACGCTGTCGGCCAGCGGTGATCTGACCGAGGCGGCGACGCGTCTCTATGCGGCCTTGCACGAAGCTGCGCTGGCCCCTCAGCCGCGCATCGCAGTCGCTCCGGTGCCCGAAGAGGGCGTGGGCCGCGCGATCAACGACCGGCTGCGGCGCGCGGCGGCCTAGTCTGGACGAGGCTCGCCGCGGGTCAGGGCCTCGATTTCCTCGCTCAGCGCCGCGGCCCGCTCGCAAGCTCCATCATCGCCATCGCCGCAGCGGCGGGCCGCCTTTGCGTATTCGCGGTCGAGCTTGCCGATCCGCTCCTCGCGCTTGCGGATGTCCCGCCCGCGCTTTTCGTCGGCCTCGGACTGGCTGGTGGTCGCAGCATCGACGCCGGCGCTTACCGCCCTGACCGGCAGGGTGACGACATCGACGGCTGCCTTGGCGAGGCAGCCCTGAAGGGCGAGCGCGGCGAAGGCGAGGGTCGGAAGGCGGGCGGCGTGCATGGCCCTCACAATGTCGCCCGCCGATCGCCGCAAGGCAAACGCTATTCTGCGGTCTTGCCCTCAGGTGCCGGAATTGCGGCGCTCGCACCACTCGTCCCGCCGATGGCGGGCGAGCAGTTCAGCGCGCCCGAGCCGAAGGACTGCAAGGTGCACTTGGCGCTGCCCGTGACGTTCACATCGCCCGCGCCGCCGATATTGGCTTCGACCGACCCGTCCGAGGCGAAGGTGACATCGCCGCTTCCGCCGATCGTGACCTCGGCCTTGTCGGCCTTCAGCTGGGGCATGACGATCTTGCCGCTGCCGCCGATCACGATGTCGAGCGATTTGGCGGTGCCCGCACCGCCCAGGACGGTCCCGCTGCCGCCGATATTGATGCCGAGCTTTTCGGCCGCGACCTTGCCGAACTCCACGTTACCGCTGCCGCCGATGTTGATTTCGGCGGTACTGGCGAGCGCGGGCGTCTTCACGGTGCCGCTTCCGGCGATCACGATTTCCTTGGGCGCGGGCATGGTGACACGGATCACCGCACTGCTCTCGCCGTTCCAGCCCTTTTCGCGGGTCACGCCGATCACTTCCTTGTCGCGCACGAAGCGCAAGCTGTCAGTGTCCGCACCCTCGACCTTGATGGCAAAGGTGTTGCCTTCGGTGACGATCACCGTGTCGCCGGAGCTCAGGATGATCTCGCTGGGCGGCGGGCCCGCGATCTCGACTTCGGCGAGGGGCACGCCCTTCTGGCCGTTGATCTCGATGTCCGTACCGTCGCAGCCGGCGAGCGTGATGCCGAGGGCAAGCAGCGCGGCGGGGGCGAGGCGTTGGAAGGAAGGGTGGGTCATGCGAGGTCTCCCTGGGGCCGGTTGGCGTATTGCGGATGTAATACACCGCGCCGCGCCGTGCAAGCCCGCCCTCCGGAAGCCGCTGGTGTCAAACAAAAAGGGCCGCCCCGCAGGGCAGCCCTCGATGTTCGAATTGCGCGAGGTGGAGCCGATCAGGCTTCTTCGGCAGTGTCGTAATACTGCGGCGCGTGTTCGCGCAGCACGTCGAGGATCTTGCCGAGCGCCGTGGGCTCGTCCGTCTCTTCCATCGCCGCAAGCTCGCGGGCGAGGCGGCTGGAGGCCGCTTCGAAGATCTGGCGTTCCGAATAGGACTGCTCGGGCTGGTCTTCGGGGCGGAACAGGTCGCGGGTCACTTCAGCGATCGACACGAGGTCGCCTGAGTTGATCTTCGCTTCATATTCCTGGGCGCGGCGCGACCACATGGTGCGCTTCACCTTGGGCTTGCCCTTGAGGGTTTCCATGGCCTGACGCAGGGTCTTGTCCGACGAAAGCTTGCGCATCCCGATCGCTTCGACCTTGTTGGTCGGCACCCGCAGCGTCATGCGCTCTTTTTCGAAACGCAGGACGTAGAGTTCGAGCTGCATGCCGGCGATTTCCTCGCTCTGAAGCTCGATCACGCGGCCCACGCCGTGCTTGGGGTAAACAACATAATCGCCGACGGTGAATGCGTTCGCGGTGCTTGCCATGCAAGTTCCTTTCAATCGGCCCTTCCAGCAACGGGGGAGAGGGACACGGAACCCGGCGGCGCGTGCATGCCCCTCACGGGGCGTGCGCCGGGTGCGTAAGCGTCCGGTAGGGGGGTTGCTGGTGTCGGGCCTTCCTGGTTTTCAACGCCTGCGCGGGCTCAAGCCCAGCGCGGTTGATGCATCATATAGCACGCCTGCAACAAAATTGCGAGTCGCTCATTGCACCTGCCTGCAGTGTTACGCAGACTCGCATATTTGCAGGAGTGTCAGTCCCCTTCGCCGGGCTCGGCGCTGAAGTACTTCTCGAACTTGCCCTTTTGGCCCTTGTGCTCGTCGGCATCTTCGGGCGGCGCCTTCTGGCTGGTGATGTTGGGCCACATCGCCGAATACTTGGTGTTGAGCTCCAGCCACTTCTCGAGACCGTCTTCCGTATCGGGGAGAATCGCCTCGGCCGGGCATTCCGGCTCGCACACGCCGCAGTCGATGCACTCGCTGGGATTGATCACCAGCATGTTCTCGCCTTCGTAGAAACAGTCAACCGGGCACACTTCCACGCAATCGGTGTACTTGCACTTGATGCAGTCTTCGGTGACGACGTAAGTCATTGCAGCTCTTTCACGAGATGTCTTCGGGATCCCCGGGCAGCGCGCCCGGCACAGGCGACCCGCCTATGGTGTTTTGCCCTTTAGGGTCAAGAGTGACCCCGTCAACCTCCCGATAATGCGAACGCGCCTCGGCGGGCGGACCGCGCCGATCGGGGAGGGTGAGCAGTTGGATCACCCGGACAGTGCCTCCTACAGCCAGCGTCAGGATATCGCCGATCCGCGCACTCTCCGATCCCCTGAGCACATGCTGCCGATTGCGACGGACGGCATGCCCGGCGATCAGCGCGTCGGCGGCGGAGCGGGTGCGGGCGAAGCGGAGGTAGACCAGCAGCCGGTCCATTCGCAGCGTCTCTGCCGCACCCGCACCGCTCATCCCTTGAGCAGGTCCGCCAGCTTGTCGAAGGCCCCTCCGGCGCGTGCCGGACCGGTATCGACGGGGGGTCTAGGGGGGGTCTGGACGGGTCTTGGGCCGCGCTTGTCACCATTACGAGGGGGTCTGGAGGGGGTCTGGCCACCCTCTGGAGCACCCTTGCCGTGCCGCTCCTTGCGATCGCCACCATTCTCGGGCCGGCCCTTGCCGCGCGGCTGGCTGCGTTCCTTGCGATTGTCGGGCCGGGCCTCGCGGCGATCGGAGCGACGCTCTTCTCTCTCACCCGGCTTGCGCGGGCGCCAGAACCAGCGGTCGGGCGCGGCGGGGCCGAAGGCACCTTCCGCAAGGACGCGGGCGCGTTCGCAGCGGAAGCCGGCGCTGCCGAGCAGGCGGCGGGCGTTCTCCACCTCGAGGCCGACCGACACGGCCAGCGCGAGGTCGACCTGGAACGAACGGTTGCGCTCCTTCGGGTGCGCGGCGGTCACCGCTGCCCGCGCTTCGAAGGCGGCGCGGAAAATCTTCTCGGCAAGGTCGACGCGGATCGCCTGTGCGCCCGCATAGCGGTAGCCGGCGGGCAGGCGCCCCTTCGCCCAGCTTCCCTCCGCCAGGACCGGCAGCATGTTCTCCTGCACCGGGCGCAGGTCGAGGCCGAGCGCGTGGAGCAACCGCCGCGGGGCGGGCTTCAAAAGCGGGGCATCGAAAATGTCGAGCGCGCCGAAGGTCACACCGAGCTTCCTCAGATAGGGCCGCATCTCCTTGGGCAGGTTCTCGAGACCCGCCTCCTCGCGGCTGATCACGCCGCGCGCTTCGATCAGGGTGATGACCAGCGCCCGCGCCTGCGACCCGGCATTGGGATCACGCGCTGCCTCGGCGAGCTTGCGCAACGGTTCGAGCGGTTCCAGCTCCTTGTCCAGCCACGCCGCGAGGCCCGCTTCGAGCTTGGCCTTGGCCGCATCGGGCAGCAGCGCCACGTCGCGGGTCAGCGCGAGGCGCGGCGTGCCGAAATTGCCTGCGCCCGGATGGCCGGGGAAGCTGATCTCGGCCAGCGCACGGTCCTGCCAGCGGATCGCCCCGCCGGAGATGACCAGCTCGCCCAGGCCCTGCGTCAGCAGCCAGTCGGCGCGGCTTGCCAGCAAGGCCGGCAGCGCCTTCTCGCCCGCGGCGAGCAGCATCCGGCGATCGGCGACGCCTGCCGCCGGATCGACATGGAAGCGGAATCCTTCGAGCCGCCCGATGCTCTCGCCTTCCACGGTGAGGTGGCCGTCGGGTTCGAGCGTGACGGGCAGCGCGCTCGCATCCTGCCCCAGCGATTTCATCAAGAGTGTCGTCCTTCGGTTCACGAACCGCTCGGTCAGCCGCGCATGCAGCGCATCCGAGAGCTTCGCCTCGACCGCGCGCGCACGCGCAGCCATTTCGTCGCGGGCCAGCACCCAATCGGGCCGCTGGCAGATGTAAGCCCAGCTGCGAATCGCCGCGATCCGCCCTTGCAGCGTGTCGATGTCGCCCTGCATCCGGTCAAGCTCGGCGATGCGCGCGGCGACGAAATCCGCGCCGATGTATCCCCCCTGCAAGTCGTCCCACAGCCGAGCGACGAAGCGCGCGTGCTGTTCGACCCCGAGGCTGCGGAAATCGGGGAGCGAGCAGGCCTCCCAGAAACGCCGCACCGACCCTGCCCCGCGCACGGTATCGGCGATCGGGTCCGAGGCGAGGCGGCGCAGCACCGCCATGTCGATCGCTTCGGGCGCCGCTTTCAGCACCGCGTGGGAGGGCCGCGCCTCGAGATCGGCGATCAGCGTCTCCAGCCGGTCGAACCTCGGATCGGCATCGCGCCAGAACAGGTGGGTGAGGGGCGCGAACTTGTGCTCCTCGATCGCGTAGACTTCCTCGTCGGTGAAGGCGAGCGGCTCGCCCTGCTGCACGGCGCTCATGCCAGAGAGCGTACCGAAGGTTCCGTCGCGCTGGTGCCGCCCGGCGCGCCCGGCGATCTGCGCCATCTCGGAAGGGGTCAGGCGGCGCTTCCTGCGCCCGTCGAACTTCGACAGCGCCGCAAAGGCGACATGGTCGAGATCGAGGTTCAGCCCCATGCCGATCGCGTCGGTGGCGACGATGTAATCGACCTCGCCCGATTGGAACATCGCGACCTGCTTGTTGCGGGTCTCGGGAGAAAGCGCGCCCATCACCACCGCCGCGCCGCCGCGGAAGCGCCGCAGCGCCTCGGCCATGGCGTAGACCTGCTCGATGGAGAAGGCGACCACCGCCGAGCGGCGCGGGAGGCGTGACAGCTTGCAGATGCCTGCATGGGAGAGGGTGGAGAAGCGCGGTCGGGTGGTGATCTCGGCCTTGGGGATCAGCGCCTTGACCATCGGTTCGAGCGTCGCCGAGCCGAGGATCATCGTCTCCTCGCGCCCCCGCGCATGGAGCAGCCGGTCGGTGAAGATGTGCCCGCGTTCGGGGTCTGCGCCCAGTTGCGCCTCGTCCAGCCCGACGAAGGCGACCTCGCCCATCGTCCTCGGCATGGCTTCGGCGGTGCAGAGGAAATATCGGGCGTCGGGCGGCTCGATCCGTTCCTCGCCGGTGATGAGCGCCACCTGCTTGTCGCCCTTGATCGCGCGCACCCGGTCATAGACCTCGCGTGCCAGCAGGCGCAGCGGAAAGCCCATCATGCCGGAGGAATGACCGCACATCCGCTCGATCGCGAGGTGCGTCTTGCCGGTGTTGGTCGGGCCCAGCACCGCGCGGACGCGGCTGTCGTCCGAACCGCGCTCACGAGGGCGGGAAGGGGGGGGAACGGGCACGGTGAGGGGGTTCTGTCAGGCTTGGGCCAAGGGGGCAAGGCCATGCGATGGAAGGCGCGCGGGCTACCCACATCGCCTTGTCGCACGCGGGGCGCGGCTGGTCGCTGGTTAAGGCGGGATTTACTTTGTTCTGCCACCAACTTGCCGCATGGGAATCCCGGGGCTAGCGGCCGGGATCGCCCAGCAGGGCACCGCTTCGGGGCAGCATTGTTGAATCAGGCGCACAAACACACGGGCGAGGCCGGGTCGGACGACACTTCGTCCGCCAACCTTCCCGCGCCCGGTGCGCCGCCGCAATTCCCTCCTTTTCCGATGCCCGCGCACCTTGCCGCCGGTCCGCAGGAGCCGGTCGATCCGGAATTCGCCCGCGGCCTTGCTCCCTACCTGATGAATGCGCGCAAGCTTGCCCCGCCAAGCCGTGCTGCCGAAGCGCGCCGCAAGCTGCACGAGAGCTTCGCCGCTTTCGGCGAGCGTTACGAGGAATGGCGCTGCGCCGCCTCGCGCTGGTTCGCCGGTTTCGATCTCGCCCCGGATCTCGCCGAGGACATCGGCAGCCGCCGCTGGATGCGCGGGCTGGGGACGATGGTCTCGCTGGGCGCGCTGGCGCTGGCGCTGTGGCCCGACATGACCCCGCTCGAAGCGCGGCCCGCCATGCCCGAAGGCGAGGCGATCCGGAACGAGCTGCGCAGCCAGATGATCCTGCCGCTGGCGCTGGGCGCCGACAGCGGCCGCCGCATGGGGCCGACCCAGGCGGTAATCCCGCTCAAGAGCGCGCCGGAGCGGCCGCAGATCCAGATGGTGGTGACGCTGGCGCCGGGCGACAGCTTCGCCTCGATGCTGCGCCGTGCGGGCGTGGCGGCGGGCGATATCGACCGTGCCGCGGCGCTCGTCGGCCAGGCGGTGGCGGTGGGCGACATCCAGCCCGGCACGCAGATGGACCTGATCCTCGGCCGCCGCCCCGCACCCGGAGAGCCGCGCCCGCTCGACAGCCTCGCCTTCCGCGCGCGCTTCGACCTCGCGCTCGAACTGACCCGGCCCGGCGTCGGCGAGACCCTGCCGGACGGCACGCCGGTGATCCCCGCCGGGCCGCTGGCGCTCCAGCGCAACGTGATCCGCGTCGACGAAACCCCGCTGCGCGTGCGCGGGACCGTCGGCACCAGCCTCTACCGCTCGATGCGCGCCGCCGGGGTGCCGGCAAGCGCGGTGCAGGAGTATCTCAAGGCGATCGACGCGCAGATCGACATGGAGCGCGAGGTCCAGCCTTCGGACGAATTCGACATCATCATCTCCTACCGCCGCGCTGCGACCGGCGAACGGCAGGCGGGGCAGCTGCTCTATGCCGGGGTCGATCGCGGGGGCCGTCCGAAAACCCAGCTGATGCGCTGGGGCAGCGACGGGCGCTTCTACGAGGCGTCGGGCGTGGGCGAGCAGCGCCGCGGGCTGCTGGCGCCGGTGCCGGGTGCGATCTCCTCGAGCTTCGGGATGCGCCGCCACCCGATCCTCGGCTATATGCGGATGCACGCGGGCATGGACTTCAAGGCCTCCTACGGCACGCCCATCGTCGCGGTGAGCGACGGCAGGGTGAGCAGCGCGGGCCGCGCCGCCGGCTGCGGGATCGCGGTGCGGCTCGAACATGGCGGGGGCCTCTCGACCCGCTATTGCCACATGAGCCGCATGGCGGTGAACCCCGGCATGTCGGTGCGGCGCGGGCAGGTGATCGGCTATGTCGGATCGACCGGTCTCTCGACCGGCCCGCATCTCCACTACGAGATGTATCGCGGCGGACGGGTGATCAATCCGGCCAGCGTCCAGTTCGTCAGCCGCGCGCTGCTGTCGGGCACCCAGCTGATCGATTTCCAGCGCCAGCTCATCAAGCTCAAGCAGGTCGAGGTCGGCGCGGCGCTCGAGGATCTCGCGCCCCAGCAGGGCGAGGTCAAGGAGCCGGTGCGCGAGATCGAGAAGGTCGATCTCACGGTGAAGGGCAAGGTGCCCGGCGCGAAGCCCAAGCCGTAAGCAGGTCTTGTCGCCGGGCCGGACTTGCGCCTAAACCTTGATCCATGACCGGAAGCTATCCCATCACCCGCCTGCGCCGCACCCGAGCCCACGGCTGGAGCCGCGCGCTGCACCGCGAGAACCTCGTCACGCCGGCGGACCTGATCTGGCCGCTGTTCGTGACCTCCGGCAAGGGTGTGGAGGAGCCAATCCCGACGCTGCCGGGCGTGTCGCGCTGGTCGGTTGACGGGATCGTCGCGCGCGCGAAGGAGGCGGTGGACCTCGGCATTCCGGTGGTCGCCCTGTTCCCCAACACCCCGCGCGAATTGCGCTCGGACGACGGCGCGGAAGCGCATAATCCCGACAACCTGATGTGCCAGGCCATCAAGGCGATCAAGGATGCCTGCGGCAACGATATCGGCGTGCTCACCGACGTGGCGCTCGATCCCTATACCTCGCACGGGCAGGACGGGCTGGTCGACGACAGCGGCTATGTCGTCAACGATACGACCGTGGCGATGCTGGTCGATCAGGCGGTCAATCAGGCCAATGCCGGCGCCGACGTGATCGCGCCAAGCGACATGATGGACGGCCGCATCCACGCGATCCGCATGGCGCTGGAGATGCACGGGCACCACAACGTCCAGATCATGTCCTACGCGGCCAAATATGCGAGCGCCTTCTACGGCCCGTTCCGCGATGCGGTGGGTTCTGGCGGTCTGCTCAAGGGCGACAAGAAGGGCTACCAGATGGACCCCGCCAACGCCGACGAGGCGATGCGCGAAGTCGCGCTCGACATCGCGGAAGGGGCCGACAGCGTGATGGTGAAGCCCGGGCTCGCCTATCTCGACATCATCTACCGCGTGAAACAGCGCTTCGACGTGCCGGTCTTCGCCTATCAGGTGAGCGGCGAATACGCGATGATCGAGGCCGCGCAGGCCGCCGGGATCGGGGACCGCGACGCGCTGCTGATGGAGAAGCTGATCGCCTTCAAGCGCGCCGGCTGTTCGGGGGTGCTGACCTACCACGCCCCCCACGCCGCCCGCCTGCTCAATGGCTGACGGGGCGCTCCATACCGAGCGCCTGATCCTGCGCCCGCCCGCGGCACAGGACCTGCCGTGGCTGCGCGAGCACATGAACACCGAGGCGGTGATGCGTCATCTCGGCGGTGTGCGTCCCGCTGACGCCGTGGCGGAGAGCCTCGCCGACGACATCGCCGCTTTCGGCAGCGGCGGGCACCAGCGCTGGACGGTGTGGCTGGGCGACGGTGTCACCCGCGTCGGGCGCGTGGGCCTGTTCCATCTGCGTGCGCAGGCCGCGCCGCCGCAATTGCAGGGCCAGCGCGAGATCGGCTGGACCTTTGCCGAAAGCCACTGGGGCAAGGGCTATGCGACCGAAGCGGCGCAGGCGGCGATCGCCTATGCCTTCGGCGCCCTCGCGCTGCCCGTGCTCTGGTCGCAGACCAGCGATTCCAATGAAGGCTCGACCCGGATGATGCAGCGGCTCGGCTTCACCCGGCGCCGCGAGTTCGATTACGTCGATCCCGACTATCCTCCCGCCGACAACCCGACCACGGTGTGGTCGATGGACCTTCCCGCATGACCGCCTTCCGCCACGACACTGCGCGGCTCACCTTGCGCGACTGGCGCGAGGCGGATTGGCCCGAGTTCTGGCGCGTCACCAACACGCTGTCCGTGATGCGCTGGCTCGGCGGCGTGGCGGACGAGGCCACGCGGGCGGCGGCGCAGGCACGGCTGGAGAGCTACCGGACCGAGCACGGCCACACCTTCTGGGTCGTCGAACGCCGCGAGGACGGCGCGCTGCTCGGCTTTTGCGGATTGAAGCGGTCCAATCAGGCGGGCGGGCCGCAGGGCATGATGGAGGTGGGCTGGCGCCTGCGCGAGGATGCCTGGGGGCAGGGCTATGCGAAAGAAGCCGCCGCCGGGGCACTCGACTGCGCCTTCGGGCCTTTCGGGGCGGACGAGGTCATCGCGCTGACGGTGGAGGGCAACCGGCCGAGCTGGGGCCTGATGCTGCGGCTCGGCATGGAGCGCCGGGAGGATCTCGACTTCGCGAGCGCAGATTTCGATCCGGAGAACCCGGTGATCATCGCCTATGCGATCCGGCGCGAGGTCTGGAGGGCGAGGGCCGGGGCGTCGTGACGGCAACCGTCCTGACCACCGGGCGCCTGCTGCTGCGCCAGATCGGCGAGGCGGACCTCGATGCGCACATGGCCTTGCTCAACACGCCTGCGGTGATGCGGCACCTCGGCGGCGTGCAGCCGCGCAGCGTGATCGCTGCCAAGCATGAAGCATCGCGTGCCGGCTTCGCTGGGGAAGGCTTCGGCTTCATGATGATGGAGGAGCGCGCGAGCGGCGAGATCGTCGGCCATTGCGGGCTGCGCCGCGTCGCCGATGCCCATGCGCCCAACCCGCAAGACCACGAGATCGGCTGGCTGGTGCGCGAGGACCGCTGGCGCCGCGGCTATGCCGAGGAGGCGATGCGCGCGGTGATCGACTGGGCCTTCGCGCAGGTCGGCGCGCCCCGGCTTGTCGCCCTGACCCGCGCGGCCAATGTCGGCAGCTGGCGGCTGATGGAGAAACTGGGCATGACCCGGCGGCCCGACCTTGATTTCCGCGATGCGGCAATGCCACCGGAGCAGGATCCGACGATCCAGTACGCGCTCGAGAGGGCGCGGTGGGAGGCCCTCAGATGACCGACAGCGCGATCACCGACAGCCCCGCCGCCATGCCCGGCCTTGCCGGTTCACCGCGCCGCTGGCTGTTTGCGGTCACGATCCTCACCGGAAGCTTCCTGCTGTTCCTCGTCCAGCCGCTGGTCGCGCGCATGGCTCTGCCGCGCCTCGGCGGCGCGCCCAATGTCTGGAACAGCGCGATGCTGGTCTACCAGGCGCTGCTGCTCGGCGGCTATGCCTATGCCCATGCGCTGTCGCGGCTGGCGGTGGCGCGGCAGGCGATGATCCACCTTGCGCTGCTGCTGCTCGCCGCGCTGACCCTGCCGATCGCGCTGCCCGACATCGCGCCCCCGGCGGCCGGGAGCGAGGCCGTGTGGGTGCCGTACCTGTTCCTGCTGACCATCGGCCCGCTGTTCTTCGTGGTCTCGGCGCAGGCCCCGCTGATGCAGGGGTGGTTCGCCGCGCACCCCCGCGCGGGCGATCCCTATCCGCTCTACGCCGCCTCGAACCTCGGGAGCTTTGCCGGGCTGCTCGCCTATCCGCTGCTCGCCGAGCCGCTGCTGCCGATCGGCGCGCAGAGCGGGGCCTGGGCGGTGGGTTACGGCGTGCTGGTGGTGCTGGTCGCGCTGACCGCGCTGGCGCGGCGGGGTGCGCCGGCGCCTGCTCCCCTGACCGCGACCGACGACAACAGCGAGGACGCCGCGCCATCGTGGCGGCGCATCGCCCTGTGGCTGGCGCTCGCCGCGGTGCCTTCGGGACTGATGCTCTCGACCACCACGCACCTCACCACCGATATCTTCGCCATGCCGCTGCTGTGGGTGATCCCGCTCGGCCTCTACCTGCTGTCCTTCTCGATCGGCTTCGCCGAGAACCGCCGCCTCGCCGACGCAGTGACGGCAGCCGCGCCGGTGGTGCTCGCCGCCGGGGGCGCGCTGGCGCTGCTCGGGACGGTGGGTGCGAGCATGGTCGCGGTCGCGGCGAGCCTGCTGATGCTGTTCGTCGTCTCGGTGACGCTCCACGCCCGGCTCTACGAGACCCGCCCGGCTGCCGCCCGGCTCACCCAGTTCTATCTCGTCATGTCGGCGGGCGGCGCGCTCGGCGGGCTGTTCACCGCGCTGATCGCGCCGCTGGTGTTCGACTGGACGTGGGAGCACCCGCTGCTGATCCTCGCCGCGGCCGCGCTGCTGCCGCTCGGCGCATGGAGCGGCAGGCTCGGGCAATTGTTCAAGAGCCCCGATGCCTTGCGCATGGCGGTGATCCTGCTGCTGTTCTGCGTTTTCGTCGGCAGCCTCGCCTTCCGGGGCGAGCTTCTCGAGAGTCCCAAGTGGAGCGCCCTGGACATCGGCGCCTTCGTGCTGCTGATCGCCGCCACCGCGCTGCTCGCGGCGAAGCGCTGGAGCTTCGTTGCCGCCTGCGCCGCGCTGATCGCCGCGCTGGGCGCCATGTCGCAGGCGCAGACCAGCTTCGAGGGCGCGCGCAGCCGCAGCTATTTCGGGATCTACACCGTCAGCGAGAAGCCGGGTGTCGGACGCCAGCTCCAGCACGGCACCACGCTCCACGGCGTGCAGCGCCTCGGCAAGGGCCGCGAGCTCGACGCGACCAGCTACTACGGCGCCACCTCGGGCGTCGGGCTGACCCTGCGCGCGGCCGAGCGGCTCTATGGCCCGCAGGCGCGGATCGGGGTCGTCGGACTCGGGGTGGGGACACTCGCCTGCTACGGCAAGCCGGGGCAGAGCTGGACTTTCTTCGAGATCGACCCCGAGGTGCTCGCCTATTCGCAGGCGCACCAGTTCACCTTCCTCGAGAAGTGTGCGCCCAAGGCCCCGGTGATCATCGGCGACGCGCGCCTGAAGCTCGAAGGCCTGCCGGACGACAGCTACGACATCCTCGTGGTCGACGCCTTCTCCTCCGATGCGATCCCCTTGCACCTGCTCACCCAGGAGGCGCAGCGCGTCTATTTCCGCACGCTCGCGAAGAACGGCCTGCTGGTGATCCACATCTCCAACCGCTTCATCACATTGGAGCCGGTGCTCGCCGCACTGGCCCGCGAGGAGGGGCTGGCCTCGGCGATGCGCCCCGACCGGCCTCAGCCCTCGCACCTTGCCGCGTCCGATTGGGTGGTGCTGTCGCGCGATCCGAAGCAGCTCGCCGCGCTCACCCGCGAAGGCGGCTGGCGGCCGCTGGGCAAGCCTGCGCCGAGCGTATGGCGTGACGATTACGCGTCGATCCTGCCGCAGATCATCTGGTCGAACTTCCTCTGAGGACCCACCCTATGCACCGCCCCACCCCAAGACCCGGCGTCACCATCGTCCCCATCCACGGCAAGACCCCGCAGATCCACGAAAGCGCCTTCATCGCGCCCGGCTGCACGATCATCGGCGATGTGACGATCGGGGAGGGCTCGTCGATCTGGTACAATTGCGTGCTGCGCGCCGACGTCTCGCGGATCGTGATCGGCGCGCGGACCAATGTGCAGGACGGCTCCGTCCTCCACTGCGACGCGCCGCGCCCGGGTGATCCCGACGGCTCGCCCTTGCTGATCGGCGACGACGTGCTGATCGGCCACATGGCGATGGTCCATGGCTGTGTGATCCACGACCGCGGCTTTGTCGGGTTGGGGGCGATCGTCATGAACAAGGCGGTGATCGGCTCTGACGCGATGCTGGCCGCAGGCGCGATGCTGACCGAGGGCAAGGTGATGGAGCCGCGCGAACTGTGGGGCGGGCGCCCGGCGCGCAAGATGCGCGATCTCGACGAGGCGGCGGTCATGGGCATGCGCCTGGGCACCACGTTCTATGCGGAGAACGCCAAGGCTCATGCCGAGGCGGTGGCCGCAGCGCTGGGCTAGGCTTTTAAGGTCTTTCGAAGAGAATAACCTTGGGCCGCTGTAGTTTATGACTCAGAGCGACGAACCGTTCTCAAAGGGGATTCCCTACAGCGATTTGTCGTGTATAGTGTCATTACGGGTCTGGAACGAGCCGTAGGGTAGTAGCGTTTAGCGCATACAACGACAGGCTATAATGCCGCGCGCACTCGCTCTGAGGGATCATCAGTCATGCCAAACGACATCAAGACCGACGACGGCTTGCTTCGAAGGCTCACTACGTCAAAGGGCGTTACGCGGGAAATGCTGCTCCGGCAGCGAATCTCGTTCATCTATGGGGCCCTGCCTCCCGATAGCACCATTACCCGGCAACAAATCGAAAGAGCCCTCAAGAATGTTGAAGGCGAGCAAGCTGCTTAGTGTTCATTTTTGAACTGGTTGGGTCGGAACAGCATCCGGCATATCAACAGCTCTCCATCGAAAACTTGGACCGACAGTACAGCTTCCTCCGAAGCGCTGTTTTGGCATCGATGGCGCTGGAACGGCCGTTGCTTTCTGTTGAGGCAATCAAAGCGCTCAATTATCACGCCATTTCCTGCCTGCACTCGAATGCAGGTCAGCTTCGTCCATGCCATGTGACAGTCGGGAACGATTATGCACCTCCACCGCCGTGGGAAGTGCCAGCGCGAATGGAAATGTTCGTCGATGAGGTGAATCGTAACTGGGATGCCACTGACCCAGTCTATCTAGCAGCCTTCGTGCTTTGGAAGCTGAATTGGATCCATCCCTTCATCAACGGAAATGGCAGAACTGCTCGAGTGACCGCTTACCTCGTGCTGTGTCTCAAAGCTGGCCAGTGGCTGCCAGGCGAAACACTGCTTCCCGAGCTTATCAGGCAGAACCGTGATATGTACGTTCAGGCGCTCAAAGCGGCAGATGCCAGCTTGCCAACAGGTCAGCTTGATCTGACTGAGCTCCACGTCCTTCTCACCCAGCTGCTCTCGCAACAATTACCACCCGAGCCGAACGAGGTATCCTGAAGGATGCCCGCGTGTCAGGCGGTCGGCATCTTTGTCGCGTATTGTAGCATGTAGCCGACGTAATCGATCTTGCCGAGCGGCACGCCTTCCATGCGCAGGATCGCATAGGCGGCCATCAGGTGGAAATAGGCCTGCGGGACCGTCCAGTCGCGGCAGTATTCGTGCGCGTGCATCAGGAAGCTCATGCCGTTGGGCAGGTCGAAGGCGACCCCCTCGGTCGAGGCCGGCCACTCGCCCGGATCGGTCGCGGCGACCCGCTCGCGTGCGGCGGCGATCCGCGCATGGGCCTCGGCGAAGCTGGTGATTGCGCTGTCGTCGCCCTTGCGCTCGAACCGGCCCATGCGGGCAAGCGCGGTGTCGACCTGGTCGATCGTGAAGCGGATCTGGGTGTGGAGCGGGAACATGTCGGGCGCGAGGCGGCTTGCCAGCAGCGCCTCGCCCTTGGCGTGGCCTTCCGCCTTGGTGACGATGTGGTCGAGCGTGCCGAGGACATTGGTGAAGGTGGCAAGCGCGGCGGTGGCGTAGGACATTTATCTCTCCCTTGGGTCTATGCCCGGACTAAGTGGCAAGTGACGCCTTATCAATGCGATCCCGGCCAGAACATCGTCATTGCGACGAGCCGAAGGCGTCGCCTGCGGCTCGCAATGACGAAACAGGGGACTAGTCCTTGATCAGCGCACGGAGCGCGTCGATCCGGTCGGCTTCGTGCGCGGGCTTGTCCCAGCGGATGCGGTGGATGCGCGGGAAGCGCATCGCGAGGCCGGACTTGTGGCGCTTGCTGGCGTGGACGGAATCGAATGCGACCTCGAAGACCAGCTTCCTCTCAACCTCGCGCACCGGGCCGAACTTGCTGCGCGTGTTCTGCCGCACGAAGCGGTCGATCTTTTTCAGCTCCTCGTCGGTGAAGCCCGAATAGGCCTTGCCGACGGGGAGCAGCTCGGCGCCCGCATCGGGATCGCCGGCCCAGCAGCCGAAGGTGTAGTCGGAATAGAAGCTCGAGCGTTTGCCCGACCCGCGCTGGGCATACATCATCACGCAATCGATCAGCAGCGGATCGCGCTTCCACTTGTACCACAGCGCAACCTTGCGGCCCGCGACATAGGGGCTGTCGCGGTGCTTGAGCATCAGGCCTTCGATGGCCTCGTCGCGCGCGGTGTCGCGGATGCGGGCCAAGGCGGCGAAGTCCTCCGCCTCGACCAGTTGGGAGAGGTCGAAATGGCTCACCGGGAGCCGCGGCATCAGGCCTTCCAAAGTCGCGCGGCGCAACTTCCACGGCTGCTCGCGCCAGTCGTGGCCTTCGAGCAGCAGCACATCGTAAAGCCGCACGAAAGCGGGGTAGTCCTTGAGCATCTTGCCCGACACGGTCTTGCGCCCGAGCCTTTGCTGGAGCGCGTTGAAGCTCGCCGCGCCGCCCGCTTCTCCGCCCTGTGCCGAGCCCCTGACCAGCAGCTCCCCGTCGAGCACCGCGTCCACCGGCAGCACGTCCAGCAGTTCGGGGAAGGTCGCCGAGATGTCGTCGCCCGATCGCGAGTAGATGCGCGTCACCCCGCCCGCCCGCACGATCTGCACGCGGATGCCGTCCCATTTCCACTCGGCCGCGTAGTCGGCGAGGTCGACCACCCCGTCCTCGAGCGGGTGGGCGAGCATGAAGGGGCGGAACCGCGGGGCGTGCGCAAGATCGGGTGCCTCGCCGCCGTCAGCGGCCCATGCGAACAGTTCCGGATAGGGCGGGGCGAGGGCGTGCCAATATTCCTCGACCTCCTCGACCGGCACCTCGAAGGCGAGCGCGAAGGCGGTCTTGGCGAGCCGCGCCGACACGCCCACGCGCATCCCCCCGGTGGCGAGCTTGATGAGGGCATAGCGCCCGTTCGAATCGAGCCGGTCGAGCAGCCCTGGCAGTTCCCTGGGTGCGGTGGCACGGGTGAGGGCGGATAGCCGTTCGACCACCTCGCCGACCGACATGTCGGGCTGCGGGGCAGAGTCCTCGGGCTCGGGCCACAGCAGACTCGCGGTCTCGGCCGTGTCACCGACGAAATCGCGGCTCAGCGCCCAGAGCACCGGATCGACCCGGTCCATCATCAGGGTGCGGATCGTGTTGCTCTTGACCGCGGGGAAATCGAGCCCGTCGGTCAGCGCGGCGAGCGCCCAGCCGCGGTCCGGATCGGGCGCGGCGCGCAGATAGGCGGCGATCAGCGCCAGCTTGCGATTGCGGCTGGTGGTGTAGACCAGCGCATCGAGAAGGGCGGCGAATTCCTCCACTAGCTGCGCCCCGCAAGCGGCGCATTGCCCCATTCATTGCAAGGCCATGCAAATCGGCTAGATGGCATTTCGTGCGCGCGTGAGTTGCGCGTCAATGAAAGGGAACCCGCCTCATGAAGTTCGCTCCGCTTGCCGCGCTTGGTCTTGCCGTCTCCGCCATCGCCATCCCGGCTGCCGCCCAGGACGCGCCTGCTGCGCCGGTTGCGCCTGCCGCCGCCTTCACGCTCGACACACCGATCGAAGCTCTCGTCGCGGATGCCCGCGCCAAGGCCGTGCTCGACGCGAACCTCCCGGGCATGACCCAGCACCCCGCCTTCGAGCAGTTCAAGGCGCTCAGCCTCAACGCCCTCGCGCCCTATTCGCAGGGCATGATCACGCCCGAGATGCTCGCGAAGATCGCCGCGGACCTCGCCGCGATCAAGTAAGCCAGCTTGCGCGAGGGCGAGGAGCTCAGTCATCCTCGTCCTCGTAGCCGACCAGCGCCAGCGCCCGCGCGCGGCGCTGGCCCAGCTCGCACCAGCGCAGCAGCGCCTCCTCGCGGCCGTGGGTAATCCACGTCTCCGCGGGGTTCACCTCCGTGATGGTGCGGGTGAGTTCGTTCCAGTCGGCATGGTCGGAGATGACCAGCGGCAGCTCGACCCCGCGCTGCCGGGCGCGGGCCCGCACCCGCATCCAGCCTGAGGCCATGGCCGTGACCGGATCGGGCAGGCGGCGGCTCCAGCGATCCCCCAGCGCGCTGGGCGGGGCCATCACGATGTGCCCGCGCATCTGGTCCTTGGTCGCATCGCTGACCAGTCTGAGGTCACCGAGCGGGACGCCGTGTTCCTCGTAGAGCCGGCACATCGCTTCCATCGCGCCGTGCAGCCAGATCGTCTCGTGGTGCCCGGCGGCGCGCAGTTCCGCGATCACCCGCTGCGCCTTGCCGAGCGCATAGGCGCCCACGAGAATGCAGGCATCGGGGTTGGCCTCCCGCGCGGCGAGCAGCTTGGCGATTTCCTCGCCGATCGGCGGATGGTTGAAGACGGGGAGGCCGAAGGTCGCCTCGGTGATGAAGATGTCGCAGGGGGTGACTTTGAAGCCTTCGCATGTCGGATCGGGCGCGCGCTTGTAGTCGCCGGTGATGATCACTCGCTCGCCAGCGTGCTCCAGCAAGATCTGCGCCGAGCCGAGCACGTGGCCGGCAGGCAGGAATGTCGCCGTCACGCCGCCGCCGATGTCCAGCGTCTCGCCATAGCCCGCCGCCATCGCCCCGGCGCGGGTCTGGTAGCGCAGCTCCATGATCGCCAGAGTCGCGGGCGTCGCGATGGTCTCGCCATGCCCCCCGCGTGCGTGGTCGGCGTGGCCGTGGGTGACGAGCGCGCGGGCGACAGGGCGCGAGGGATCGACCCAGATGTCTGCGGGCACGATGTGGATGCCCCACGGTTCGGGCCGGATCCAGGAAAAGGGGGGTTCCATCACCTGAGAAACCCGCGCGGGCGGAGAAGTGTTCCGGAACTCAGTCGCCGCCGGGGCCAACCGGCCTGATCTCGCCCCAGCATCCCTCGTCCGTCCACGTCGGAATGCCCTTGCCGTCCGGACCGTCGATGCGGGCAGGGGGCTCGCAGGTGTAGGCACTGCCGTCGTTCGCAAACAGCAGCACGAAGCCGACCTCCTCGCGCGGATAGGTCGCCGGATCGTCGAGCGCGCCGGTGCAATCCGGACCGGCCGTGCCGGCAGTGCCGGCGGTGTAGAGCCAGCGGAGCCCGTCGTCGTCGACGACGGTGCGCCAGCGCTTGTCGACGAGCTGCTGGCCGCTGATCACGGTCGCCGTCCCGTCCTTGCGGAACGTCCAGGTCTCGGTGCAGACTGGCCGATCATCCTCGCGGCGATCCCGCGAGCGGAACTCCCATGTCCCGGTCGTGACCAGCCGAGCGCCGAGTTCAAAGGAGGCGCCGCCATTATTCTGCTGCGCCCAGACGGGAGCGGCGGGCGTGCCCAGAAGCACACCCGCCGCCATGATCGTCAGACCGACGCGCAAGGCGCTCAGCCTTCGTCGGTTTCCGGCGCCGGATTCTTCGCCGGCTTCTTCTTGGCCGAGGCCTTCTTCGCCGGCTTCACCTTGGGCGGGGCCGGGGTCATTTCGAAGGCGGGCTTGTTGTCCTTGATGCTGACATGCACTTCGCCGCCTTCCGACAGCTTGCCGAACAGCAGTTCCTCGGCGAGCGGCTGCTTGATCTTTTCCTGGATCAGGCGGCTCATCGGGCGGGCACCGTAGAGCTTGTCATAGCCCTTGTCGGCGAGCCAGCTGCGCGCATCGCTGTCGAACTGGATGTGGACATTCTGTTCGGCCAGCTGAAGCTCCAGCTGGAGGATGAACTTGTCGACCACACGGGCGACGATGCTCTTGCCGAGATAGGCGAAGGGCACGATCGCATCGAGGCGGTTGCGGAATTCGGGGGTGAACATCTTCTTCACCGCCTCGTCGCCCGCATCCTCCTTCGACACGTCGCCGAAGCCGATGCCCTGACGCGCCATGTCGGAAGCGCCCGCATTGGTGGTCATGATCAGGACCACGTTGCGGAAATCGACCGTCTTGCCGTGGTGATCGGTGAGGCGCCCGTTGTCCATCACCTGCAACAGGATGTTGAACAGGTCGGGGTGCGCCTTCTCGATCTCGTCGAGCAGCAGCACGCAATGCGGGTTCTGGTCGACTGCATCGGTGAGCAGACCGCCCTGATCATAGCCGACATAGCCCGGAGGCGCGCCGATCAGGCGGCTGACCGAGTGACGCTCCATGTATTCGGACATGTCGAAGCGCTTCAGCTCGATCCCCATGATCGTGGCGAGCTGGCGGGCGACTTCGGTCTTGCCGACCCCGGTCGGGCCGCTGAACAGGAACGAGCCGATCGGCTTGTCCGGATCGCGAAGGCCTGCGCGCGCAAGCTTCATGGCGGTGGAGAGCCGCTTGATCGCCTCGTCCTGACCGAACACGACGTGCTTCAGATCGCGTTCGAGATTCTCGAGCGCCTTCTTGTCGTCCTTGCTCACCGACTTGGCGGGGATGCGCGCCATCGTCGCGATCACGAGTTCGATCTCGCGCGCGGTGATGGTCTTCTTGCGGCGGCTGGGCGGCACGAGCATCTGCATCGCGCCGACTTCATCGATCACGTCGATCGCCTTGTCGGGCAGCTTGCGGTCATTGATGTAGCGCGCCGACAGTTCCACCGCGGTCTTGATCGCATCGGGCGTGTACTTGACCTTGTGGTGATCCTCGAAGGCGGTCCGCAGACCCTTCAGGATCTTGATCGTGTCCTCGATGGTCGGCTCGTTCACGTCAATCTTCTGGAACCGGCGCAGCAGTGCGCGGTCCTTTTCGAAGTGGTTGCGGAATTCCTTGTAGGTGGTCGAGCCGATGCAGCGGATCGCGCCGCTCGACAGGGCCGGCTTCAGCAGGTTCGAGGCATCCATTGCCCCGCCGCTGGTCGCGCCCGCGCCGATCACGGTGTGGATCTCGTCGATGAACAGCACCGCGTGCGGCATCGCTTCGAGTTCGGTCACGACCTGCTTCAGCCGCTCCTCGAAATCGCCGCGATAGCGCGTGCCGGCGAGCAGCGCGCCCATGTCGAGCGAGTAGATCACCGCTTCGGCGAGCACTTCGGGCACATCGCCCTCGATGATCTTGCGCGCGAGGCCTTCGGCGATGGCGGTCTTGCCGACGCCCGGGTCGCCCACATAGAGCGGGTTGTTCTTGGACCGGCGGCAGAGGATCTGGATCGTCCGGTCGACCTCCGGCCCGCGCCCGATCAGCGGATCGATCTTGCCGCTCTCGGCCTTCTGGTTGAGG
>JAIYAM010000044.1 GCA_027489065.1 Erythrobacteraceae bacterium
CGGGACATCAGGTCGGCACTCCCCATCTCGCCTTTTCGGCGTTCAGCGAATGGTGCCCGGGGGCGGATTTGAACCACCGACACGCGGATTTTCAATCCGCTGCTCTACCCCTGAGCTACCCGGGCATTCGCTGCGAGCGACGGGGAAAAGCCATGTGGCTGCCCCGGCGAGCAAATGAGAGCGGCCCTATGGCGAAGGGGACAAGGGTTGGCAAGAGGGATTTGCTGCCCTGCGAAACAGCAGCGCTCATTCCTGCTCGCGCCAGTCCTCGCGGGCCAGTTCGTCGGGATCGGCGGGCGGGCCGGGGACGGCATAGGAATCGGAGAACCAGCGCGCCAGATCGCGGTCCTTGCAGCGCTGCGAGCAGAACGGATGGAACGGGTTTTCCTGTGCGCTACCGCCTCGCTGCTTGAGCGCGTGGTCTCGCGGCTTGCGGCAGATCGGGCAGGGCTTGGAGGAGATCGTCATGCAGTGAGAAGCTGGGCATTGGCGGCTTCGATCGCAAGCCCCGGATCGACCGCAAGCGCCAATTCACGCCCCGTGCGGCGGGCGAGCTCGTCCAGCCACGCGTCCTTCAGCTTGGCCCTGAGCGCAGGGTGCACGGTGAGCTGGAGCACGCGCCCCGCACCAGCGTCCGCGGCGATCTCGGCCCGGCGCAGCGCCATGCGGGCCGCCATGCCGAGCCGGTGCTGCGCGAATCGGTGCAGCAGCGAGGGGCCGGACAGGCGGGCGACCAGCTGGACGAAGCCGAAGCCGTTCATCGCCGTGCGCTCGTGCGGCAAGTCTGCCAGAGCCGTCCCGAGGGCATCGTCGACCGCCCGGCGGTCCTGCTTGTCGGCGAGTGTCGGAAAGTCGATCCCGATGTTCCCGCCAAGATCGAACCACGCGAGCGCCTGGGCAATGGCCGGGACCGCCGCCAGCGCCACTTCGCGCGCGGTGCCCACGCCGTCGATGTCGATGACGGTCATCGCCGGGGTGACGCTGACGAGGATCGCGCCACTGGGAAAGTCGAGGCTGGCGGACGACGCAGCGTGCCACACCTCTTCCCACAGGCCGCTGGGCAAGCGGCGTACGACCCGGCCCTCGGGCATCGAAGGGGCAAGGGACGGCGCATCGCTGCCCGCCACTCGCGCCTGCGCCCGCTTCAGCCGCCCGCGTTCCGCCAGCGCCGCACGGGTGATGACGAGATCGAGCGTCTGGCCCTCGGTGATCTGGGCGGGCAGGTGATCGACCAGCGCCTCGGTGCCGTCCTCCAGCTGCGCAACGCCCCGGCGCGTGCCTTTGAGCTTGGCTGAGAGCCTGCCGGTGGTGCGCATGCCTGCACCAAGCTCGCCCGGCCACGTGACCTTCGCCGCCAGCACCCGTTCGCCTTCCACCAGCAGAGCCCGGGTTTCGCCGATGCCCTCCTCGATCAGCCACTCCGCCACGGCCGGGTCAGCCAATGCCGAAGCCGGCCGCCTTGAGCAGCGCGCGTGCATGATAGAGCGGCAGGCCCATCACGCCCGAGTGGCTGCCCCTGATCCATGCGATCAGGCCTTCGGCTGCGCCCTGTATGGCATAGCCGCCGGCCTTGCCCTGCCACTCGCCGCCAGCGAGATAGGCAGCAATCTCTTCTGACGAGAGGCGCTTGAAGCACACTACGGTCTCGTCGAGTCGTTCGCGCAGGGTCCCATCGGGCGCGCGCAGCACGACGCTGGACAGCACTTGGTGGCGACGCCCGCTTATCAGTTCGAGGCAGGCGCGCGCCTCGGCCTCGGTTTCGGTCTTGGGAAGGATGCGCCGACCGACCGCAACCACCGTGTCGCCCGCCAGCACGAAGCCCGGCGCCGCGACAGCGAGCGCCTTCTCGCGGCCCATGCGCAAGGCATAGGCGCGGGGCAGTTCGCCCGGAAGCGGGGTCTCGTCGATATCGGCGGGGGTGACGGCGTCCGGCACAAGCCCCAGCCGCCCGAGCAGTTCGCGCCGCCGGGGCGAGGCCGAGGCCAGAGTGAGGTGGGGGGCGCCCATCAGGGCCGCCGCAGAATATTATTGCGGGCCGGGGCCACCGCGACCCGGCATGAAGCGGTAGGTGATGCGCGCCTTGGTCAGGTCATAGGGGGTCAGCTCGCACAGCACTTCGTCGCCGACCAGCACGCGGATGCGATTCTTGCGCATCTTGCCTGCGGTGTGGCCGAGAACTTCATGCCCGTTTTCAAGCTCCACCCGGAACATCGCATTGGGCAGCAGTTCCACAACGCGCCCGCGCATTTCGAGGAGTTCTTCCTTGGCCATGAAATTCCTTAGTGTTGGGTGCGGCGCACAATACGCCCGTCGATACGGGGCTGCGCTTTAGCGATGCGGGAACCAAAAGGGAAGGCTCGTGCGTTAGGCGCATAATCAGCGGGGATTTGCGCAAACTTTCTCATGCGCTCGCGCGCTCGGCCGGGGTGAAAGCTCCGCCTTGGCGCGCATGTCCCCACGGGAGCGGCACAACGCCGCACCGTCGCCACGAAAGTCTTTGAAGGGACCACATGAACCTCTCCCCGTTTTCCCGCGCCGGCCTGCATGCCGGTACCTGCGCTTTCGGCATTGCCCTTGCGCTGCATGCAGCGGCCGCCGGTGCTGCCGGCGCCGCGACCGGCGTCAGCACCCAGCCGCAGCCCGAACCCGCGCAGGCCGAGGAGGTCGAGGAGCCCGACAGCGCCAACGACATCGCGCCGACCGGTAACGAGATCGTCGTTCGCTCGGGGCGGATCAGGGGGCAGCTGTTCGTCGAACAGGCGCCGCTGCTGCAGCTCGACGAGACCCAGATTGCCGCTGAAGGCGTCACCTCGATCACCGACCTCATCGCCCAGATCAGCGCCCGCACGGGATCGGCGCGCGGCCGCGGCGGAGGGCAGCCGGTGATTCTCGTCAACGGCATCCGCATCGGCTCCTTCCGCGAATTCGCCAACTACCCGCCCGAAGCTCTCGCGCGGGTCGAGGTGTTCCCCGAAGAAGTCGCCCAGCGCTTCGGCTTTCCGCCTGACCGCCGCGTGATCAACCTGATCCTCAAGGACAAGTACTCGAACCGCCAGGCCGATCTCGAGTATCAGGTGCCCAGCCGCGGCGGCTATGCACGCAACGAGCAGCAGCTTGGCCTGCTCAAGATCGCCAACGGCGGGCGGATCAACGCCAATGTCCGGGTCGAAGACACCAACCTGCTGACCGAGTCGGAGCGCGGAGTCGACCAGACCCCGGGCTCGATCTCGACCGTGCCCGGCGATCCCGATCAGGCGCGCTTCCGCAGCCTGCTTGCCGATACCTTCGGTCTGGACGCCAACGTATCGTGGGCCAAGGCGATCATCGACAGCGGCACCTCGCTTAGCGCCAACCTCAATTACAGGCGCGACGAAAGCCGCAGCCTCGACGGTCTCAACACCGTGGTGCTGAGCCGCAACCAGGGCGACGTCGGCACGGTGCGCACCTTCGGCGCCGATACCCCGCTGGGACGGCGCTCGTCGACCGACACGATCTCGACCGCCGGCTCGATCAACAAGCCGATCAACAATTTCCGCTGGACCGGCACCTTCGACGCCTCGCTCGCCGAGACCGAGACCGAGATCGACCAGCGCCTCTCGACGACCGACCTCGACGTGTTCCGGAACGCCGCACGGGCGGGAACGCTGAGCGTGACCGGCCCGCTGCCGACGAACACCGCCAAGGGCTTCGACATCGCGCGCAGCCGGGTGATCACCGGCTCGACGCTCAACACCCTGCAAGGCCCGCTCGGTACGCTTCCGGCAGGCGACGTGCTGGCGACCTTCGACGTGCGGCTCGACTGGCAGAACATCGAGAGCGCGGATTCCCGCTCGGCGGTCGGTGCGGACCTGACCCGCCGGAACCTGTCGACCGGCGTCAACCTCGTGGTGCCGCTGACCAGCCGCCGCGACGAATTCGCCGATGCGCTCGGCGACTTCACGCTCAACCTTCAGGCGGGCGTGGACGATTTCAGCGACTTCGGCGTGCTCGGCGACTGGAACGCAGGGCTGACCTGGAAGCCGTTCGACAAGCTCGACCTGTCCGCGACCTATATCTGGCGCGAAGTGGCACCGACGCTGGCCGCGCTCGGCAATCCGCAGATCTTCAATCAGAACGTGCCGGTGTTCGACTTCGTGCGCGGCGAAACCGTGCTGGCCACGGTCAGGACCGGGGGCAATCCGGATCTCCCCGCCGAAACGCAGCGCGACTGGAAGTTCGCGGCCAACTGGGAGTTCCCCTTCTGGGAGAACACCCGCCTGACGGTCGAATACATCCGCAACCGTTCGGATAATGTCGTGAGCGCCTTCCCGCAGATCACCTCGGCAATCGAGGCGGCCTTCCCCGGGCGCGTGACGCGCGACGCCAGCGGCCGTGTGACCGCGGTCGACCGGCGCTCGGTGAGCTTTGCCAACACCAAGTCCGACCGCCTGCAGTTCACCTTGTCGACCAACGGCAGCATCGGCGCGCCCGCAGGCGGCCCCGGCGGCCCCGGCGGTTTCGGCGGCCCCGGCGGCGGCGGCGGCGGTCGGCCCGGTGGCGGCAGCGGAGCCCCGGCAGCGGCGCCGCAGCAGGCAGGCCCCGGCGGTCCTCCGGCAGGCGCTGGCGGTCCTCCGGCGGGAGCGGGCGGTCCTCCGGCCGGCGGCTTCGGCGCGCCGACCGCAGCGCAGCGCGAACAGTTCATGGCGTTCCGCACGCGGCTGTGCGCGGATGATGGCCTCGCCTTCCTCGAGAAGGTCGCCGCCGCGATCGACAGCGGCGCGGACATCTCGGCCGAATACCCGGGCATCGATGCCCAGCGGCTCGCCCCGATGCTGGCGCGGGCCCGCGGTGCGGACGGCAAGATCGATCCGGCCAAGCTCGAACAGTTCCGCAGCCGGATCTGCAGCATCGACCCGGCAATGATGGGCGGCGCTCCCGGTGCTCCCGGCGGCGCTCCCGGCGGTGCTCCGGGTGGTGCAGCGGGCGCACCCGGCGGGATGCCGCCGCAGTTCGCCGCCTTCCGGACACGGGCCTGCGGACCCAACGGCACCGAGGCGATTGCCGCCCTCGTCGCCAAGATCGACCGGGGCGAGGACGTTTCGGCGGAGCTGCCCGGCGTCGACCCGGCCTTCATCAAGATGGCGCTCGACCGTTCGCGCAAGCCCGATGGCACCATCCCGCCCGAGGCACTCGCCCAGTTCCAGCAGCGCTTCTGCGCGGCGGCCCCCGGCGGCGCTCCGGCAGCTGGCGGCGCGCCCTCTGGCGCTCCGGCCGGTGCTCCTGCAGGCGGGCCGGCGTTCAATCCGCTCGCCCAGGGGCGCAACTTCCAGGGCTGGCGCTATTTCTTCAACCTCACCCACACGCTCGAGCTCGCCAACGAGATCCTGATCGCCCCCGGCCTCCAGCCCCTCGACCAGCTTGACGGGCAGGCGACCGGTGCCTTCGGCCAGCCGCGCAATTCGAGCCGCCTCGAAGCGGGGCTGTTCGGCAAGGGCATGGGTCTGCGCCTGTCGGGCGTCTACACCGGCACCACCCGGCTCGACGGAAGCGGCCTGCCGGGGAGCAACGACCTGTTCTTCGACGACATCGTCACCTTCAACCTGCGGCTTTTCACCAATCTCGGCGAGATCACGGGCAAGAACGAAGGCTTCCTCAAGGACTTCCGCGTCAGCCTGATCGCCGACAACCTGTTCGACGCGCAGCGCAAGGTGCGGGATTCGAACGGGGTGACGCCGGTCAACTACCAGCCCTTCGTGATCGACCCGCTCGGGCTCTACGTGGGAATCGACCTCAGGAAGCTGTTCTAAGGTCTGGACTGGGCTAGCGCCTCGGCGCAGGCGTGGCCGCTCGCCCAGGCCCATTGGAAGTTGTAGCCGCCGAGCCAGCCGGTGACGTCGATCGCTTCGCCGATGGCGTAGAGGCCGGGCACCTTGGCGGCTTCCATGCTGCGCGAGGAAAGCTCCGCCGTGGCGATCCCTCCAGCGGTGACCTCGGCCTTGGCATAGCCCTCGGTCCCGTTCGGAGCAAAGCGCCAGTCGGCAAGCTGGCTTTGCGCGCTGCGCAGGTCCTTGTCCGACAGGTTGCCCAGTTCGCGCTCCAGCCCGAGCCGGTCGGCCAGCGCATCGGCGAGCCGGTCGGGAAGCCGCTCGCGAAGGAGCGTGCGCAGATGCGTGCGCGGGCGATCGCGCTTGGCCTCCACCAGCCAGTCGCTCGCGGCCTCGGGGAGGAAGGTGATGCCGACCTCCTCGCCGCGCCGCCAATAGCTCGAGACCTGCAGGATCGCCGGACCCGACAGGCCCTTGTGGGTGAACAGCGCTGCCTCGGCGAATTCCGTCTTCCCGGCGCGTGCCCGCACCGGCGCGGCGACCCCGGACAGCTCGCGGAACAGCACGTCCTCGCCCCCCAGCGTCAGGGGCACGAGGGCGGGGCGGGGCTCGACCACCTTCAATCCGAACTGCCGGGCGAGGGCGTAGGCGAAATCGCTCGCGCCCATCTTGGGGATGGAGGGGCCTCCGGTGGCGATCACCAGCGCAGGCGCCTGCCACGCGCGTCCGTCGGCTGCGGTGACGGTGAAGCGGCCATCGCTCCGCGCGACGTTCGCCACCTCCACCCCGCAGGTCAGCGTGACGCGGTCAGGCGGGCACTCATCCAGCAGCATGTCGACAATCTGCCGCGCCGAGCCGTCGCAGAACAGCTGGCCAAGGGTCTTCTCGTGCCACGCGATGCCGTAGCGATCGACCAGCGCGATGAAGTCTGCGGGCGTGTAACGGGCGAGCGCGCTCTTGGCGAAATGCGGGTTGGCCGAGAGGTAGTTCCCCGGTCCCGCGCCGAGGTTGGTGAAATTGCAGCGCCCGCCGCCCGAGATGAGGATCTTCTTGCCCGGCGCATCGGCCTTCTCGAGCAGCGCCACGGAGAGGCCCCGCTGTCCCGCCTGTCCGGCGCAGTAGAGCCCGGCTGCGCCCGCGCCGAGGATGATGACGTCATGTCCGTTCACCGCGCCGCGATAGGGCCTCGCCGCGCGCTTGCCAATCGCGGGCGGAAAACTCAGCGCATCGCACCGGGCTGTTCGGCCTGCCGCCCTTTGCTCGGAATGGCGGAACGCTGCTCGCGCATCCCTGTTGGATTCTCATGGCTCCGCTGTCCGGAGCGGCAAGGTAAACGGAAAGGCTGTCGAAAAATGACCGGCAAGAACTCATGAACATACCTGAAGGCACGCATGTCGCCGTGGTCGACGGCGAGCGGTTCATCTGGCTCCGCAACAAGGGCGACGCCGTGCATCCGCAGCTCGATCATCTGGGCACGCCTGATCTGGACCCGACCAATCGCAGCCAGGGCAAGATGCGCCATTCGATCACCACCAGCCAGCACACAGGCAACAACCTCGACGAAGCCGCGCATGTCGCGGCGGCTGCCGATTGGCTCAACCATCAGGTGCTGACCAACAAGGTCGAGAACCTGATCATCGTTGCGGACAAGCGATCACTCGGGGAGATCCGGCGGCATTATCATGGCGAACTGGAAAAGCGGCTGATCGGCGAGATCGGCAAGGCGCTGGCCAATCGCCCGATGGAGGAGATCGAGCAAGCCATCATCGCGGCTTGATCAGCGCCGGCGCTGCGGCAATGAGGGGTGTCGGCTCGCGGTCGGCACCCCTCTTTGGCTCGAGCGAAGCCGCCTTGCAGGCCTGTCGATTGGCGCGGTTTCCGGCTTGGACAGACGGCCAGCCAATCCCTATCTCCACCCCATGTCAAAGACCCCCGCAGGCACCCCCCACGATCCGCGCGGTGCGGAGCGCTTCAATGAGGAGCGCGCCGCCTATACCGTGTCCAGCGCCCAGCCCGATCTGGAAGGCGGGGTGGCGGCGATCCGCGAGACTGTGCGGGTGCTCAAGCCCGTGCCCGGCGTCTACCGCATGGTCGATGCGCGCGGCGAGGTGCTCTACGTCGGCAAGGCCCGCAGCCTCAAGGCGCGGGTCGCCAATTACACGCAGGTCGCGCAGCTTTCGGGCCGGCTCCAGCGCATGGTCAGCCAGACGCGCTCCATGGAGATCATCACCACCAATTCCGAGGCCGAAGCGCTGCTGCTCGAGGCGCAGCTCATCAAACGCTTCCGTCCGGCCTTCAACGTGCTGCTGCGCGACGACAAGAGCTTCCCCTTCATCCTGCTGCGCGCCGATCACGCTTTCCCGCGCATCCAGAAGCACCGCGGCGCGCGGCGGGCCAAGGGCAATTACTACGGGCCTTTCGCCAGCGCCGGGAGCGTCAACACGACGCTCAACGCGCTCCAGAAGCTGTTCCTGCTGCGCTCCTGCACCGACAGCTTCTTCAACAATCGCGACCGGCCCTGCCTGCTCTACCAGATCAAGCGCTGCTCGGCGCCCTGCGTGGGGCGGATAAGCGAACCCGACTACGATGTGCTGGTGCGGCAGGCGAAGGACTTCCTGGCCGGCCGGTCGGGGCAGGTGCAGGCCGATCTCGAGCGGCAGATGGCCGAGGCCGCGGCGAACCTCGATTTCGAGACTGCGGCGATGCTGCGCGACCGGCTGAGGGCGGCGACCTTCATTCAAGGGTCTCAGGCGATCAATGCGCAGGGGCTGGGCGATGCCGATGTCTTCGCGCTCGCTGCCAAGAACGGGCAGATGACCGTGCAGGCCTTCTTCATCCGCGGCGGGCAGAACTGGGGGCACCGCGCCTTCTTCCCGCGCCACACGGCGGACGTGGAGGAAGCACAGGTGCTCGCCGACGTGATGCTGCAATTCTACGAGGAGGTGCCGCCGCCGCCGACCATCCTCGTCGACCGCGAGCTGCCCGAGCGCGAGCTGATCGAGGCGGCGCTTTCCGAAGTGGCCGCGCGCAAGGTGCGGATCGGCATTCCCGAGCGCGGTGACCGGCGCAAGCTCATGGAGCAGGCGCAGCGCAATGCGGTCGATGCGCTCGACCGGCGGCTGGCCGAGACCGGCACCAAGGCGCGGTTGAACCGCGAGCTTGCCGAGTTCCTCGAGCTCGACACCCCGCCGCAGAGGATCGAGGTCTACGACAACAGCCACATCCAGGGCACCAAGGCGGTCGGTGCGATGATCGTTGCCGGGCCGGAGGGCTTCGAGAAAGGGCAGTACCGCAAGTTCAACATCCGCGAGGCGCAGTCGAACGACGACTTCGCGATGATGCGCGAGGTGATGACGCGCCGCTTCCGCAGCTTTGCCGACGGCGACGGCGAGCCGGGTGCGGACGCCAAGCCCGGCGGGCACGAGGCGATCCTGCCCGATCTCATGCTGATCGACGGCGGCAAGGGCCAGCTGTCGAGCGTGATGCGCGTGCTCGAGGATTACGGCATCGCGGGCGAGGTGGCGGTGGTCGGCATTGCCAAGGGCCCCAATCACGGGCGCGAGGGTCGCGAGGTGTTCCACTTCCCCGACGGGCGCGAGAAGATGCTGCCGCCCGGATCACCCTTGCTGTTCCACTTGCAGAACCTGCGCGACGAGGTGCACCGCTACGTGATTGGCGCGCACCGGGCGAAGCGTTCGCAGGCGATCACCGCCTCGCCGCTCGACGAGATTCCCGGCATTGGCCCCGCCCGCAAGCGCGCGCTGCTGCTGCATTTCGGCACCGCATCGAAGGTGCGGGCCGCGGCGCTCGAGGACCTCCAGCGCGCGCCCGGCGTCAGCGCGACGGTGGCGCGCAAGGTCTACGATTTCTACCACGCGGGCGGCTAGACGCCCGGCGCACGAAAGGGGCGGACCTTGCGGCCCGCCCCCGAATATCGCCTTGCCTCGCGGCAGATTACTGGCGGGCGACCTGCTGCGGGTCGTCGAGCGCCTTGCTCACCAGCACGTTGACCGACACGCGGCGGTTCTGCGCGCGGCCTTCAGGCGTCGAGTTGTCGGCGGCCGGATCGGCGGTCGCCATGCCGGTCGGCGTCAGCATCCGGTAGGGCTTCCACTTGCAGACCTGCTGGAGGTGGTTGACCACCGCCGCAGCGCGCTTTTCCGAAAGGGTCTGGTTGAACTCCTGCGAACCGGTGATGTCGGCATAGCCGAGCACCAGCAGCAGCGCGTTTTCATTCTGGTCGGCCTGCGCCGCGGCGTTGCACAGTTCCGCCTTGTAGGCCGGGGTCAGCGTCGCCTTGCCGGTCTGGAAGTAGACGTTGGAGGTGCCGACGAGGTTGTACTTGTCGATATCGCCCAGGCGACCGCGCAGGGCCTCGGTGGCCGCGGCGTTCTGCCTGATCGCTTCGCCCTGTTCGCCGAACTGCTGCGACGTGCCGCCGCGGATCATCGCCGCGATCTGGCGATCATCGCTGGTGAAGCGCACTTCATTGGCCACCAGGCCGCCGCTGTATTGCGAGGTCTTGACGATTACCGGCAGGCCGTTGTTGAGCGCGGTCTGGTCGAAGGTCTTGTTGCCGATCCCCAGGAATCCGCCGCGGCTGCGGATCTCGGTCTCGGGGTGCAGCGTCACGGTCGTGACGGTGCCGTCATTGCCGGTGACCTGAAGGCTCGAACCCCGGCGGGCAGTGATCATGCCTTCGACACGCGGGCCGTCCTGCATCTCGGCGAGCGAAGGAAGCGCACCGTAGACGGTGGTCTCCGCCTCGGCCTGCGCGCCGGTGGCGGTCTGGCCGGTGGTCTGGCTGTCGGCCGGGTAGTTCTGGGCCGAAAGGCCGGTGGTGGCCGCGGCGGCGAGCAGCGTCGCGAAAGCGATCCTGCGCGAATGCGAGGTAAGTTTGGTCATGGTCATGCTCCTGCGTTGCAGGCCGCGATCCCGTAAGCGGCCTGTCCTTGGGGGTAACGCGCGAGGGGTGTTGACCAGCGCCTTGCTGCCAGATGAACAAGCATACCCCGGTGCCCGCGGGAGCGGGTCACCGGGGTATGGAATGCGGCGGGCCGTGCTGCGCGGCGCCGTCCGGCCGTGGCTCAGTTGCCCGTCTGGGCCGCGATCCAGCGATCGATCTTGGCTTCCAGAACCGTGAGCGGAAGGCCCCCGGTGTTCAGTACCTGCTCGTGGAAGGCCTTGATGTCGAACTTGGCCCCGAGCTTCGTCTGCGCACGGTTGCGCAGCTCCTGGATCTTCAGCGCGCCGATCTTGTAGGCGAGCGCCTGGCTGGGGATCGCGATATAGCGGTCCACCTCGGCGACCACCTCGGTGCGGGTCATGCCCGAATTCGCCATCATGAAGTCGATCGCCTGATCGCGGGTCCAGCCCTTGGCGTGAATGCCGGTATCGACCACCAGTCGCATCGCGCGCAGCTGTTCGTCCTGCAGCGTGCCATAGCGGTTCCACGGGTCCTTGTAGAAGCCCATCTCGTTGCCGAGAGTCTCGGCATAGAGCGCCCAGCCTTCCACAAAGGCGGTGGTGCCGCCATAACGCATGAAGGCGGGCAGCGCCTCGTTCTCCTGCGCCAGGCTGATCTGGAAGTGGTGCCCCGGCGAGCCTTCGTGAAGGTAGAGCGTCACATTGCCCGGGGTGAGGCGGCTCGGCAGGTCATAGGCGTTGAAGTAGAACACGCCCGGCCGCTTCCCGTCGGGCGAACCCTGCTGGTAGGAGCCGCCGGCCTCGAACTTCTCGGTGGTGGGATCGTAGGGACGGATCTCCAGCGGCGACTTGGGGATGAGCGAGAAATAGTCGCCGATCTTGGCGTCGACCTGCTTGCCGATATCGTAGAAGTTCTGCGTCAGCCCCTCGCGGGTCTTGGGCTGGAACTTGGGATCGGTGCGGACATAGTCGAAGAACTGGGTGAGGGTGCCCTTGAACTTCACTTCCTTCTTGAGCTTCTCGAGCTCGGACTTGATCCGCGTGACTTCCGACAGGCCGAGCTTGTGGATCGTCTCGGCATCGAGCGGCAGGGTGGTCGATTCCTCGATCGCCCGCGCATAGAGCTTGTCGCCGCCCTTCATTTGGCTGAGGCCGATGCTGTCGCGCGCGGCGGGCAGGTATTCGTCGCGCAGGAAATCGCGCAGCCGCGTGTTGGCGGCGTAGATTTCCTTGGTCTTGGCCTCGTAGGCGGCGGTGAGGCGCGCCTTGTCCTCGGCCGAGAAGCTCTCGGGGAAGGTCTTGGTCGGACCCATGTACTGGGATTCGCCGATCGGCTGGGCGAGCTGCGTGTCGAGCTGGGTGACCATGATCCCGACCGTCAGCTTGGTCTCGACCACGCCGCTCTTCATGCCTTCGCGGAACTTGGCAATCGCACGGCCGATGAAGGCGACATAGTCGTCGTGGCGGGTGAGGTTGTCCTCGTAGTTCGCCATGGTCTTGAACGGCGCGACCCCGGTGCCGCTGGCGAAGGTCGGGTAGAAGGTGTGCAGCCCGAAGAAGTGGTTGAGCGGACGCACTTCGGTGAGCGCGCGGATTTCATCGCTGTAACCCTCGAGCGCGCGCTCCTGCGTGTACTTGAACACGTCGTAGGCGAGCTGGTCGGTCGCATCGAGCTTCGCCCGGTCGATCTGGGCGAGCAGCGCGAGGTTGAGCTTGATGTCGGTGCGGCTGGCGAGGAAGCTCGAATCCGTCAGCAGGTCGCCGAGCCGGCCGGCGTTCTCTTCGTCGCCGCGGAACAGCCGGCTGAGCGGGTTGAGCTCCAGCTCGCGCGCATCGGCGTCGTCGAACAGGGCGAACAGCTTGGCGTGCTCGGACTGCGATTGGTCGGGCTGCGCGCTGGCCGATGCGGGCGTGGTCTGGGCCATGGCGGGCAGCGGCGAGAGCAGCAGCACCGTGGAGGCGGCAAGAGCGAGGCGTAGGGTCATGGCAGAAGGGTCCTAGGGTGCGTTTGATCCGGTCCAGAGCAGGGCTAGACCCCCTCCAAACCCCCCGCAACAGCGCCTGCGACGAGCGTCAGAGGGCGTTCGACCGGGGTCGAGGGGCGCCGCTCAGGCTGCGGCGAAGCGCTTTGCGTGAAAGGCCGCGTCGGCGCGCAGCTGGTCGTGCTCGACCCAGACGGAGTGCGTTCCCGAACACAGCTTGTGCGGCAGCGCGAGGCGGCAGATCGGGCCCTTGGCGATGTCCGCCGCATCGAGGATCGCACATTGCGAGGTGCCGGTGTTCTCGTCGATCAGGAAGGTGACCAGATAGCCTTCCTGTTCGCCTACCGCTTCGCTACTTGAGGCGGGCTTCCTCGGGATCATCGGGCTTTCGCTGGCATAGACCCCCTCGGGCAGGCGATAGACCTGTTCTTCTCCGGTCTCGGTGTCGTGGCGGACATAGCCGTTGAACAGGAACCAGCCGGGCCGGGTGGTGGTGGACCAGACGTAGCGGCTCTTGTGCATCGCGAACTTTGGATTGATCATCCCGAACTCGACGATCCGCTCGCCGAGCCGCTCCTCGCGGGTTTCGCCCGTCTTGAGGTTGAAGCGCCAGCGGTGGAGGCGGCTCTGGAAGGAATGCTCGTCGACGTAAGCCATCATGTGGCTGTAGCGGCCCATCTCTTCCAGCGGATCGGGCATGGGCTTGGCCTGATGGTAGCCTTCGAGGATCACCTCGTCGCCTTCCTCCCAGGCGTTGGTCCAGTGGAGCACGTAGGTGGGAGATGCCTCGAACCAGCGGATATCCTCGGGATTGCCGCGGCGCGGGATCAGGCCGAAGCGGGTGGGGATGCCGTCGTGTATCCGCGCGGCATGAATGTTCCGCCCGAGCAGCTCCTCGTCCCAGAACAGCGGCATGTCGTTGAGGATCGACCAATTGGGCGTGATCGCCATGTCGTGCGGCAGGCGCGGGCCGGGCAGGGGGACGGGCACATAGTGCACCAGCGCGCCGGTGCGGTCGACCACGCCGTAATGCATAAAAGGCGCGTGCTTGGAGTAGTTGAAGAACATCAGCTCGCCCGTGCTCTCGTCGACCTTGGGATGGGCCGAGATGCCGTCCAGCGGCACCCACGGCGCCTTGCCGCGGCTGCCCAGCGTCACCGGATCGAGCATCCACGCCTCGCCGCATTGGTAGAGGGTCGCGTAGGCGGTGCCGGCGTGGACGATGATGTCCGTCGATCCGGTGTCCTTGAGACCCCCGTGTGCGCCGAAGCCGGGGCGCACACTCGTGCCCCACGGGTCCATCAACCCGCCCCACAAGGAGCGGCCCGCGATCTGCTCGGCCTCGAAGCAATGGGTGCGCACGAAGCGGTTGCGATAGCTCGCCTTGCCGCCCGAAATGTTGACCTGGTGGATCATCGCGTCGCCATCGAAAGGATGGTGCCGCCCGAGCGGCTGGTGTACCTGGTTCTCGGTATTGCGCAGGTAGATGCCGTCGATGTCGCGGGGAATGGCGCCTTCGATCACCGGCAGCTCGGCAACGTCGACCTCTTCGTGGAGCGGTGTCCACGGGCCGGTCAGATAGGGATGGTTTGACGGCTCGAGGCTGGTCCTGACCGGCGGGTGGCGTGTGATCTGCATAGGTCTCTCTCCCTTGCGGCAGGATGCGCCAGCAGGCTTTGGCTGGCAAGGGTCGAGCATAACCGCTGAAATTTGATGCCGATCAAGGCCGCGTCCTCGGTTTGGGTCGATTCGTGATCCATCAAAGGGAGACCGGCCATGAAATCGATTCTGCTGCATATCGACCACGATTCCGCGATGAACGCGCGTCTGCAGGTCGCACTCGACATCGCGCGCTCGGCCAACGGCCACATCACCTGCCTCCAGGCGATCAGCTACGAGGTGTTTGCGCCGGGAGACATGTACGGCGCTGCGATCGCCGCCGCGATGCCGGCCATCAAGGAGAACGCCGAGGCGCTGCGCGCCGAGATCGAGCGCGAGCTCGAGAACGAAGGCGTGCCGTGGGACTGGCGCTTCGTCTACGGAATTGCCCCGCAGCGCCTGCTGGAAGCCTCGCCGCTGGCCGACATCGTCATCCTTGGTCCGGCCGAACCCGGCATGGGCGGGCGAGGGCCGTCATCGCTGGTCGGCGAAGTGGTGCTGAAGGCGCCCGTTCCGGTGCTGGTCGTGCCGGCGGACGCACGCAGCTTCGATGTCGGCGCGCCGATGCTGGTCGCGTGGAACGGCTCGGTCGAGAGCGCCCATGCTTTGCGCGCCGCGTTGCCGCTGCTCGCCTGTTCCTGCAAGGTGACGCTGGCGAGCGTGGTCGAGGCCGATGCGCGGGAAGGCTACGATCTGCCGTCGACCCAGGGCGCACATTACCTCAGCCGCCATGGCATCGAGTGCGAGATGGTTGAGATCCCCCGGGGCGAAGCCACGGTGCCCGACGCGCTTTTCCTGGCGGCCCGGATGCGCGAATGCTCGCTGATCGTGATGGGTGCCTACGGGCACGCGCGGCTGACCGAGCTATTGTTCGGCGGGGTCACGCGCCAGATGCTGAGCGCGCCGCGGATGCCGATGCTGCTGGCGCATTAGTTTGCGCCCTCAAGCGCCCGCCTTGCGGCGCGCCGAGGATGATCAAACTCGCGGTGTTCTTTTCCGCATCATCCCCTCCTGCGCGACGCTCGCCACGAGCTCGCCGGCGAGGTTGAAGATCCGCCCGCGGTTGAAGCCGCGCCCGCCGCCCGACCACGGCGCGTCGGTGGCGTAGAGGAGCCATTCGTCGGCGCGTGCATCGCGGTGGAACCAGATTGCGTGATCGAGGCTCGCGCCGACCAGCTCGTTGCGCATCCAGCTCAGACCATGCGGCAGCGCGCTGGTGCCGAGCAGGGTGAAGTCGCTGGCGTAGGTGATGATCGCCCGGTGCAATTCGGGCGTATCGTCCGGTCCGGTGATCGGAGCTGCGACCCGGAACCAGCTGTGCGCGCGGGGCTCGCGGGGTTCGCGGCTCATCCAATGCAGGGCATCGGTGGTGCGCATCTCGATGGGGCGCGGGCGCAGCATCATGCGGCGCTGCTGTTCGCTCAGGCGTTCGCCCCATTGCTCGGCCAGCTCGCGGCGCAGCTCGGTGTCGGGGCGTAGCGCGTCGGGACGGGCAACGTCGGGCATCGGCGAATCGAGGTGCTCGAGACCCGCTTCGGGCTGCTGGAAGCTGGCAGTGAGGTTGAGGATCGGCACCGCAATGCCCTCCTCGTTCTCCTGCGCCGCCACGACCCGGCGGTTGGCGAAGCTCTTGCCGTCGAAGTCGCGTTCGATGCGGTATTCGATCGGGGCCCCCTCGCGCCCGCCGCGCAGGAAGTAGGCATGGAGCGAGTGGGCCTGCTTGCCGCCGGCCACGGTTGCCTGCGCCGCCTGCATCGCCTGGGCGAGCACCTGCCCGCCGAACACCCGTCCGATGCCGTCGGCCTGCGGCGGGCCGACGAAGAGATCGGCGGCGCGCTTTTCGACGGTGAGGAGCCGGATCAGACCGGCGACCAGCTTTTCGTTGGTGGGGGTGTCGCTCATGGCGCGAGGCCATGCCCCACGCTTTACGCGCGCGTCAATCCCAGCTTGCGCATGAGCCGGAAGGCATAGGCCTTGGCGTAGTTCTGATGGGGAAAGCGGCCGGGCGCCCTTGGGCTCAGCCCGCGCTGGCGCAGCATGGCGTTGAGGATGCGCGCGTCGCTCTCGCGGTAGCTCCATTCGCTGCGCCACGTGATCGACAGCGAGACCGAAGGGCTGGGGCCGTTCTTCACGAAGTGCGGCGCCATGACCGGCACGAACAGCGCCTCGCCGGGGCTGAGCGGGAAGGGGGTGCCGTGGGCGAGGAAGCCATCGTTCCACTTCAGCTCGCGCGGACCGCCCGAATGGTAGGTCTCGTGCGCCTCGTCCGGCACGAAGCGGGTGTCGCCTGCCGGGAACTGGGTCATCACCTTGGTGCCGCGGATCTGGAGCAGGATGTTGTGCTCCGGATCGAAATGGTAGGGCGTGACCGAATTGGGGCTCGACACGAAGATGAAGCCCTGCGGGGTCAGCATCGCGCCGGTCGCTGCCTCTATTTCGGGGCGGATTTCTTCCAGCAGGCCCAGCAGCAGATCACGGTATTGCGGCACCTGTTCGATGTTCTTGAGCACCGCCCAGCTTTCGGCCTCGGCGACCTTGCGGATCGTTTCCGCGATGGTCAGGCCGTTGGACCGCGGCTTGCCGTCGACCCCGATCGGCAGATCGCCGCGGTTGTATTCGACGCTCTTGAGCGGCAGCCGCTCGGCGAGCTGCGCCAGCGCCTCGATCTCGAGCAGCGGGTGGCTGGTGAGCGCATGGGTCAGGATGTGCGGCTTTTCCGGGTAGTGCGCGGCGAATTTCGCGCGCGCGCCCTGATCGAAAACCGGCGTGGCAAGCGCGTCTGCAAAGCGGGCGGGGGCGTTCATGTCGTGCTCCTCGTGCGTGTCTCGTAGGCCATCAGCAGCCGGAACAGGCCGCGCTTCAGGGGCCCGCCGATGGCGATATTGCGGCTCACCATCCGGCGGCCGCCCCGCCACAGGCGTTCGATCATCGGGTGGCCCTCGGCGGCGCAGCTGTCGGCCCATTCGACCTCGGGCCGCTCGAGCAGGACGAGGTTCTCCAGCTGCAGCAGCATCCCTGGAGAAAAGCGCGCATAGGCTTCGTCGAAAGCGGTCTTGAAGCTGAAGGCGCCGGGCGGGGTGATGAAGTTCACCAGCATGGCGATCGCCCGGCCGTCGAGCCGCAGCGCCAGCCGTTCGAGCCGGCCCGCGGCGGCTGCGCCTGCCAGCGCCTCGGTGAAGAGCGCCGCCGTATCGGGCGCGCTGGCAAGCGCGGAGCCCGCCTCGCCTTTCCATCCGGCGGCTTCGAGCGCGAGGAACTCGGCGGTCCATGCGGCAAGATCTGCGTCACCCTCCAACCGCTCGAAGGTGAGGGTGCCCTCCTCGGCGAGGCGATTGTGCTGGCGGCGCAGTTCCTTGCGTTTCTTGGCGCTCATCGCGGCTTCGAGGTAGTCCGCCGCACTCCCGCCGCCTGTCAGGAGGGCGCGGGTCTCCTCCGCGGCGGCGTAATGCGCGCGGGAGCGTTCGGCGAGCACCCCTTCGAGCGCGGCATGAGCGGGCCCCTCGGCGGGAAGCAGCGGCAGGTGCGCGAACAGGGCGCGGCCCGCATGGCGGTCGAAGTGGTCAAGCAGGTCGCACCAGAAGGCGTGCTCGTGCCCGGCGGCGATCAGCGGGACGCCGCCAAAGGCGTTGGGATGAAGCCAGCCGCGCACGTTGGGAACACGGCGGCCGTAGTAGTCGGCGCTGCGCAGCAACGGCATGACGCCGCCAAGCCGTCCCATGTGGAACCACGCCGCGATGCGAACATCGCCGGCACTGTCGAAATGCCGCAGCGAGGGGATGAGATACCACGGCTCGAAAAAGGGATTGGGCTCGCCAGCGCGGCTGACGAGGCGTTCCCATCCGGACAGGAACGTAGGCTCGGACACCTCGGCAGCCGTCAGCAGCCGTAGCTCGCCTTGCGGCTGTTGAGCCGGGGCAAAGCTGCCCGCTGCCTCCATTTGCATCGCCGTTAACCCTGCCTAGCTGCCCCCTTGCGGGCTCTTCGAGGGGTGATGACACAGGGCGATTAAGAAAGCCTCAGCGTGGCTACAGCCTGTCCGAGGCGGGGACAGGGGGCAGGGCAAAGATAAACCCCGCCGGGATCGCTCCCGGCGGGGTTGAGTCTTTTGCGGCCCTACCACTTCGCTACTTGAGGGCGATTTTATGCCCTACCGCTTCGCTACTTGAGGGCCGGAATGGATCAGTCGATCAGGCCGCGCCCGCCGCCAGCGCCGCGAGCAGCAGCAGGGCGACGATGTTGGTGATCTTGATCATCGGGTTCACGGCAGGCCCGGCGGTGTCCTTGTAGGGATCGCCGACCGTGTCGCCTGTCACCGCCGCCTTGTGGGCTTCGGAGCCCTTGCCGCCGTGGTGGCCGTCCTCGATATACTTCTTGGCGTTGTCCCAAGCGCCGCCGCCCGAGGTCATCGAGAGCGCCACGAACAGCCCGCCCACGATCACGCCCAGCAAGAGCGCGCCGAGAGCCGCAAAGCCGTTCGCCTGCCCGGCCACCGCGGTGATCACGAAGTACACCGCGATCGGTGCCAGCACCGGCAGCAGCGAGGGGAGGATCATCTCCTTGATCGCCGCCTTGGTAACGAGGTCCACGGTGCGGGCGTAGTCCGGCTTGACCTCGTAGGTCATGATGCCGGGGTTCTTGGCGAACTGGTCACGCACGTCCTTCACCACTTCGCCCGCCGCGCGGCCGACTGCCGTCATGCCCATTGCCCCGAACAGGTACGGGAGCAATGCGCCGAGCAGTAGCCCGACGATGACGTAGGGGTTCTCGAGGCTGAAATCGACCGTGATGCCGCTGAACAGCTCGCGCAGGTCAGCGGTATAGGTCGCGAACAGCACCAGCGCGGCAAGTCCCGCCGAACCGATGGCATAGCCCTTGGTCACGGCCTTGGTGGTGTTGCCCACCGCGTCGAGCGCATCGGTCTTCTCGCGCACGGAGTCATCAAGGCCCGCCATTTCGGCAATGCCGCCGGCGTTGTCGGTGACCGGGCCATAGGCGTCGAGCGCGACGACCATGCCCGCGAGCGCCAGCATCGCGGTGGCCGCATAGGCGATGCCCATGAGGCCTGCGAGCTGGAAGGCGATGATGATCCCGGCGCAGATCACCAGCGTGGGGAGCGCGGTGGCTTCCATGCTGATGGCCAGACCCTGGATCACGTTGGTGCCGTGGCCCGTCTCCGAAGCCTTGGCGATCGAGCGCACCGGGCGGTAGTTGGTGCCGGTGTAGTACTCGGTGATCCAGATGATCAGGCCGGTGATGACCAGCCCGAGGAACCCGCAATAGAACAGCGTGCGGCCGTTATAGGCCTGTCCCGCTATGGCGGTTTCCATATCGCCCAGAGCGTAATTGATGGCGAACCAGATTGCCGGAACCGACAGCACGGCGGTGACAAGGAAGCCCTTGTACATGGCGCCCATGATGTTGGTCCCGCCGCCCAGACGCACGAAATAGGTGCCGATGATCGAGGTGACGATGCACACGCCGCCGATCAGCAGCGGCAGCGCCATGAGGGCGGGCAAGTTCTCCGCGCCCTTCATCAGCAGCGCGGTCAGCACCATGGTGGCACCGACGGTGACGACATAGGTCTCGAACAGGTCGGCGGCCATGCCGGCGCAGTCGCCGACGTTGTCGCCCACGTTGTCGGCGATCACGGCGGGGTTGCGCGGGTCATCCTCGGGGATACCCGCCTCGACCTTGCCGACGAGGTCGGCGCCGACGTCGGCCGCTTTGGTGAAGATCCCGCCGCCCAGACGCGCGAAGATCGAGACCAGCGAGGCGCCGAGTGCGAGTGAGGTCAGGCCGATCACCACCGGACGGCTGTCAGGAGCCAGCCCCCCGGGGCCGGTCAGATACCAGAAGAAGCAGGCGATCGCGAGCAGCGCGAGGCCGGCCACCAGCATGCCGGTGATCGCACCCGCGCGGAAGGCGAGCGTCAGTCCCTCCTGCAGGCCCTTCATCGCGGCGGCCGCCGTGCGCACGTTCGAGCGCACCGACACGTTCATCCCGATGAACCCGGCAACGCCCGAAAGCACCGCGCCGATGACGAAGCCGACCGCCGGGATTGCGCCCAGCGTCGCTGCGACGATTACGGCCACGATCACGCCGACGATGGCGATCGCGGTATACTGGCGCTTGAGGTAGGCCTGCGCGCCTTCCTGGATGGCGGCGGCGATTTCCTTCATCTTGTCATTGCCGGCGTCCGCGCCGAGCACCTGACGGCTGGTGATGAAGCCATAGACAATGGCAAGCACCCCCAGCCCAATCGAAATGAGCAATAGATTCACGAGCAATCCCCTCTCGTCGTTATATCGCATCCCTCACGGGTTGCGTGCGCCTCGTTGATCCCATGGGCGCGAGGGGCACAGTCATAGGGGTTCGGGTCTTGCTGGCAAGCCTCAGAGGAGGCGGCAACGGCGGATTTGCGACGGTTTCAGCAGTTTTGTGAGGGCCCCAGCGGCGCGGGTCCCCGCTCCCCGCGGCGCTCAGCCGTGGCGGTAGCCCAGGCTTGCAGGGTCGCTCAGCGCCTCGCTGCCGAGGATCAGGGGGGCTTCGGTGAGCGGGATGACGCTGCCGATCCGGTGCGCTGCGACCGGAAGCTGCGCCGAGGCAGGGGCGGTGAACAGCAACTCGTAATCGTCGCCCCAGCGAATGGCTTCGTCCGCCCTTTCACGGTCCGCGACCGGGATGGCGGTTGGATCGAGCCTCAGCGTAACCCTACTCGCTCCGGCCAGGCGCCATGCGTCTAGTAGCAGCCCGTCCGAGACGTCCATCATCGCGCTCACCAGCGGGGCGAGGGCCTGGCCCTCGGCGAGGCGCGGCACGGGGCGGTCGAAGGCGGCGCGGTGCTCCGCCGCGCCCTCGAAGCCGAGCATCGCGCGGCCGACCGGGCCGGTGAGAAAGACCGCATCGCCCGGCACCGCGCCGCTGCGCGAGGGCACCGGAGTGTGGGTCGCCCGCCCGATGGCGGTCAGGCCGAAGCTGCGGGGGCCGTCACCTGCCACGGTATCGCCGCCGAGCAAGGGCGCGCCGAAGGCCTCCAGAGCCTCCCGCAACCCCCTGAGAAAGCGCGCATCTTCCTGCCCCAGCATATGCCCGAGCAATACCCCCACCGGCTCCGCGCCCTTGGCCGCGAGGTCCGAGAGGTTGGTCGCGACCAGCTTCCAGGCGACGTCGGCCATGTCGGCTTGCGCGCGGAAGTGGGTGCCTTCGACCATCATGTCGTGGGTGATGACCAGCGTTTCGCTGCCAAGGCTGAGGACCGCGCAATCGTCCATCAGCCCGCGCGCTCCGGGATGGAGGGGGAGGGCGCGCAAGGCTGCGATGAAATCCGGCTCGTTCATGGGCGCAACCGCCTTAACCCCTCGCGGCCAGTCTGTCGAAGGCGTGTTCCACGTGAAACACCGCTTCAGAGCCCCTCTGGAGGGGGTCTAGCGGGGGTCTAGCAGGGGTCAAGCAGGGGTCTGGACGGAGTCTGGCAGGGGTCTGGACGGAGTCTGGCAGGGGTCTGGCACCCCTCAACCGCCGTCAGGCCCGCGCCTCTTTCGCCACTGCATCGAGGATGCCGTTGACGAACTTGGCCTGCCCGTCATCGAAGAAGGCCTTGGCGACCTCGACATATTCGTTGATCGCCACCGCTGCGGGCACATCTGCGCGGGCGATGATCTCGTAGGTTCCGGCGCGCAGCACCTGGAGCATCGCCTTGTCGAGCCGCGTGAGGCTCCAGCCGCTGGCGAGCTTGGCCGCGACCAGCGCGTCGATCTCGTCGCGGCGGGCATCCACCCCGCGCACCACATCGTCGAAGAACGGCATCTCGGCATCCGCATATTCGGCATCGTCGAAGTCGTCTTCATCGATGGTGCGGCCCAGGCGGTGCTGGTGGAACTCGTCGAGCAGCCGCGCCAGTGCGGTGCCTTCCATGTGCTGCTGATACAGCGCCTGGACGGCAGCAAGCCGTGCAGCCGAACGGGCTTTGGAGCGGGCAGGAGAGTTCATCGGATCCTCAGTTCCACGGACTTGGCGTGGGCGGGTAGCCCCTCGGCATGGGCGAGGGTGGCGGCGGCAGGGCCGACCGCGCTGAAGGAGGCGGCATCGAGGCCGAGGAAGCTGGTGCGCTTCATGAAATCGAGCACCGAAAGCCCGCTCGAAAAGCGTGCTCTGCGGCCCGTGGGCAGCACGTGGTTCGGACCCGCGACGTAATCGCCGACCGCCTCGGGCGTCATCCGGCCGAGGAAGATGCTGCCTGCGTGGCGGATGCTCTTCAAGTAAGGCTCGGGATCGTCGACCGCGATCTCGACATGCTCGGCGGCGAGGCGGTTGGCGAGCGCCGGTGCTTCGGCCAGAAGGTCGCTCACCACGATCATCACGCCGTGCGCGTCCCAGCTCGTCCGGGCGGTCTTGGCGGTCGAAAGCTGGCTGATCTGGAGATCGATGCAATCCTCGACCTGCCGCGCGAAGGCCTCGTCGTCGGTGATGAGGATCGACTGCGAGGTCGGGTCATGCTCGGCTTGAGAGAGCAGATCGGCAGCGATCCAATCGGGATCGTTCTTGCCGTCGGCGATCACGAGGATCTCCGAAGGCCCGGCCACCATGTCGATGCCGACGACGCCGTAAAGCTGGCGCTTGGCCTCGGCGACCCAGGCGTTGCCGGGGCCGGTGATGACATCGACGGGCTTGATGCGCTGGGTGCCATAGGCGAGCGCGCCGACCGCCTGCGCCCCGCCGACACGCCAGATCTCGTCCACGCCGGCAATGTGCGCAGCCGCCAGCACCAGCGGATTGGCGGTGCCCTTTGGCGTGGGAGTGACGACCACCAGCCGCTCGACACCCGCAACCCGCGCGGGGATCGCGTTCATCAGCAGCGAGGAGGGATAGGCCGCGCGGCCCCCCGGAACGTAGAGCCCGGCAGCATCGACCGGCCGCCAGATCGCACCGAGCCTGACGCCCGCCGCATCGACATAGTCGCGGTCGGTCGGAAGCTGCGCCTCGTGATAGGCGCGGATGCGCGCAGCGGCGAGTTCGAGCGCGTCGCGCAAGGTCGGATCGAGGTCGCGATAGGCCTGCTCGCAGCGTTCGCGGGTGATGATCCAGTCGCTGTCCTCGACCAGCGCATAGCCGTCGAAACGCTGGGTGTATTCGACCAGCGCCGCATCGCCGCGGCCTTTGACCGCTTGCAGAATGCCCGAGACCTGACCTGCGACATCGCTGTCGGATTCGCGCCGGGCATCGACGATGCGATCGAACCTCGCCTCGAAGTCAGGCGCATTGGCGTAGAGCAGCGAAACGGTCATGCGGCGCTCCTTGTCGCAACGTCGCGCCGGAAGGCGTCGACCAGCGCGGCGACGCGGCGGTCGGTCTTCAGCGCGGTGCGGTTGACGATCAGCCGCGCGGAGATTTCGATGATCACGTCGGTCTCGACGAGGCCGTTTTCCTTGAGCGTCTTGCCGGTCGAGACGAGGTCGACGATCTGGCGCGCCAGGCCCAATGAGGGGGCAAGCTCCATCGCGCCGTTGAGCTTCACGCATTCGGCCTGCACGCCTGCTGCCTCGAAGTGGCGGCGGGTGAGGCTCGGATACTTGGTCGCGACGCGCAGGTGGCTGACGGCGCCCGCTTCCTCGGTGTCGGAGGCGAGGCGCGCCACCGACAGGCGGCACAGCCCGATCCCGAGATCGACCGGCGCGTAGAGGTCCGCGTAGTCGAATTCCTCGATCACGTCGGAGCCGACGATCCCGACCTGCGCCGCGCCGTGGGCCACGAAGGTCGCGACATCGAAGGCGCGCACGCGGATGAGGCGCATGTCGGCGCGGTTCGTGGCGAAGGCCAGCGCGCGGCTCTTGGGATCGTGGAACTCGGCCTCGGGCTCCACACCGGCGCGCGCCATCACCGGCAGCGCCTCGTCGAGAATGCGCCCCTTGGGGACAGCGAAGGTCAGCTGTCCGGGATTGTCGGAATTGCCATTGAGGGTCATGATTGGCCGCGCACTTAAGGCTGGGACGGCGAAAGGGCAATGGGAATGGGCGATAAGGGCCAAGGGAATTCGGCGCGTCCGGCGTATGAATTCGTCGACATGAACACCGCCGGGCCGGGCGCGGTGGCGACGGCCTTCGCCAATCAGGTCGCCTATTGCGATACCGCCGGCGCGCCCATCACGGCGCGGGTGGTGGGCGCCATTGCGGCGGTGCTGGCGTCGGGAGCAGGGGGCGAACTGCTCGAGCGGGTGCGCGGCTGGCAAGGCGCGCCGCTCGCCGATGCGCTGCCCTTGCGGGTGGCGGGCGGTATTCATGCGCTGCACCTGGCGGGTGTCGCGCCTGCGCTGGCTCCGATCTACGCGGGCGAGGACGCTGACGATGCGGCGGTGATTGCTGACGTCATGGCGACGCACGAGGCGGCGCTGCTGCCGTGGCTGGACGGCCCGCCGCAGACCAACGAGGCGGGGCGCTCGGCCAATTTCATTGCGGCGATGCTGTGGCTCGCCGAGCGGGGACTGCCTGCCCGGTTCGAATGCTTGGAGATCGGTTCGAGCGCGGGGATCAACCTGATGCTGGACCGCTACCGCTATGATCTGGGCGGCGTGGTGGTCGGCCCGGAGGCGCCGGTCATGGACTTCGGCCCAGAATGGCGCGGCGCGCCTCCGCCCGCGCGGGAGATTGCCATCGTCGGCACGAGGGGCTGCGATGTCGCGCCGGTCGACCTCACCGATCCGGCGCAGGCGCTCAGGCTCAAGGCCTATATCTGGCCCGAACACACGGTCCGCTTCGCGCGGATGGACGCGGCGGTGCGGGCTGCGTCCGAGCGCAAGCCCGATCTGGTCGCGGCCACCGCCGCCGATTTCGTCGAGGCCGAGCTGGCCAAGCCGCAGGAGGCGGGCACCACGCGGATGCTGATGCACTCGATCGTGTGGCAATATGTCCCCGCCGACCAGCAGGCGCGGGTGACGGCGGCCATGGAAGCGGCAGGCGCCAAGGCGACGCCGGAGCACCCGCTCGCGTGGGTGCAGGTCGAGGCCGACCGCTCGGTGCACCGCCACAAGCTGACGGTACGCTACTGGCCGGACGGGGCGGAGGAGGTGCAGCTTGCCTGGTCGCACCCCCACGGCGCGGATGTGGAGTGGCTGGCCTAGCCCGCCAGAAACGCCTCCATCGCCGCGTTCACCGCTTGCGGCGCTTCCCACGGCACGAAATGCCCGCAATCGGGCACGCGCACGATGGTGAGCGGGTCGATGATATCCTCCAGCCCCTCGAGGTTCTCAGGGGGCAGGGCCAGATCGTCGAGCGCCCAGATCACCAGCGTCGGGATGGTGAGCTTCGGCAGGGCAGGGGGCGTCCAGCCTTCGGGAATCGCGAAAGGCGCGTCCATCGGCGGCACGTCGATGGGACTCGCGCGGTAGTAGTTGAGCATCCCGAAGGCCGCATCGCGGTTCTGCCAGTCGAGCAGCAGCGCGTCGCGCTCCTCGGGCTCCATCGCGGTCGGGCGGTCCCACTTCACTTCCTTGAGCAGCAGGCCGGTGAGGCCGTGCTCCTTGACCAGCGCGTCGTTCGCGGGGTCGCGGAAGCCGCGGATATACTGGCTCGCCTCGCGCTGGACGGGGTGGGTGTAGAGCAGCTTCTGGAAGGTCACCGGATGCGGCGCATTGGCGATGATCGCGCGGGTCACGCGGGCGTGCTGACCGCCCAGCGCCACGCCCCAGGCAAGCGCGCCGCCCCAGTCGTGGCCGACGATGGTGAAGTGCGCGATTCCCAGCGTGTCGGCGAGCAGGAAGACGTCGCCGATCAGCTTGTCGGGCGTATAGGCCTCCACCGCCTGCGGTTTCGACGATCCGCGATAGCCGCGCTGGTCGGGCGCGATGCAGCGGAAGCGATCGGAGAAATGCGCGATCTGGTGGCGCCAGGTGCGGTGGCTTTCAGGGAAGCCGTGAAGGAAGATCAGCACCGGCGCGTCGGTCGGCCCTTCGTCGACGATGTCGAGGTGGATGCCGTTGGGCAGGTGCACCCGCTTTTGTTCGAAGCGCATCATTCGTGCTCCAGCTTGTCCATGTAGCCATTGGCGACCATCGCCGCGACCGAATCGAACAGCGAATCCGGTGTGCGGCGCAGTTCGCCCATGCCCGCCTCCATGCCTTGCGCGACGATGATCTCGCGCGTGCCGGCGGCGATGGCATCGAGCATGGTGCGCGCGGCCTCGTCGGCCGGAATGCCGTTGTCGATTGCCTTGTCCGAACGGTTCCGCGCGACGCCCGCGCCGGTCAGCGCGTTGCGCGAGACATTCGTCGCGACCGAGCCGGGGTAGATGGTGTGGACGCTGACCCCGCTCTGCGAAAGCTCCGCCCTGAGCGCATCGGCATAGCCCGCGAGGCCGAACTTCGCGGCGCAATAGGCGGTGCGCAGGGGCACGCCGACCTTGCCGGCGATCGACGAGATGAACCCGAGCGCGCCCGAGCCACGCCCTGCCATGTGCCCGATCAGCCCTTGCGTGAAGGCAATCTGGGCGAGGAGATCGACACCGATGATGTCGCGGTAGACCTGCATGTCGGTATTGAGCGCGCGGCTGCGCTGCGAGATCCCGGCATTGGCAAAGGCGATGTCGACCCCGCCCTTCCACGCAATCGCCTTGGCGGTCGCCTCGGCCAGCGCGGCATCGTCGCGCACATCGAAGGCGAGGATGAGAGTTTCCCCGCAATCCGCCGCCACTTCGGCAAGCCGCGCCTCATCACGGCCCGACAGCACCACATGGGCCCCGCGTGCCGCCAATTCGCGCGCCAGCGCCGCGCCGATGCCCGAGGATGCGCCGGTGATCCACGCCACCTTGCCCGTAAAGTCCATGTCACTCTCTCCCGTTTTTCCGAGAGGTAGCGAGGTGCCTGCGCAAGGGCAATCAGGTAGGGCTTTGGGAGGTTGCGGTTTGCGACCTGATGATCGAGGCGAGTTCCACCGGGAACACCGCCTCGGGCCAATTCTCCAACTCTTCGAGGGTGAACCAGCGGTGCTGGGTCATCAGCTGCTGCTCGAGGACCGTGTGGCGACTGGTGTCGACCTGCACTTCGCCAACGCGGACGAGGAAGAAGCGCTCGTAGGCCTGCACTAGCTCGCCTTCGACCGTGACGAACTCGGGCATCATCCGCGCGACTTCGGGGCCAAGATCGGCAACGACGATCCCGGTCTCCTCGAAGAGCTCGCGCCGCGCGGCCTTCCGGAAACTCTCGCCCGGATCGCACTCGCCGCCGGCCGTCACCCAGAAGGGATCGCGCCCCGGCACATCGTAGCGGAACATCAGCGCGCGCCCCTCGGCGTCGAGCACGATCAGCCGCGCCGCCCGGCGCAGGCGCAGGTTGGGGTTGAGCGCCACCCTCAAGCCCCCGGCACGCTCGCCTTGATCGCCACCGCGTGGACCCGCTGGCCGACGATGTCGCCGAGCGCCGCGATCACCGCACGCTGGCGGGCGAGGCGGTTCATGCTGGCGAAGGCGGGCGCTTCGATCTCGATGGTGAAGTGCGACTCGCCCGAGCCGTCGTCGCCCATGTGACCGGAGTGCTTGGCGCTGTCGTTGATGATCGCGAGGGCCGTGGGCGCGAAGGCCTCTGTCAGCAGGCGGTGCATTTCTGCGGCGACGGTTCCGCTCATCGGGACTTTCCTTCTTTGCATGGTTTTCGGGCCAGATCGGGCTTGGAACTCGCCGCTCCAATCGCCATTCTGGCAGCTTATGCCTTCACCACGATTCCACGGCCGCGTCGAGAGCGGCGGGCGGCGCTGCGAGGCGCCCGGTTGCCGCGAGGCAGGCGAATTCCGCGCGCCCGGACGCCGCGCCCACGGCTTCGACGGGCCGGGCGAGTGGCGCTGGTTCTGCCTGCCGCACGTGCGCGAATTCAACGCTGGCTATGACTGGTTCGAGGGGTTGAGCGCCGAGGAGATTGTCGCCGCGCAGTCGCCGATCGCCGGGTGGCAGACCGAAAGCCGGGTGTTCCGGCCGACCGCAGGCATCCACGACACCCCGCGCTGGGCCGACTATGCCGATCCCCTCGACGCGATTTCCGCGCGGGCGCGAGGCCTGCGCGAGCGCGCAGAGGGGCGGGCGCGTGCGGCAGCCTACGAGGTGCGCTTCTCGCCCGACGAGAACCGTGCGCTCGAGGTCATGGGGCTGGGCACCGATACCGACCGCACCCGGCTGCGGCGGCGCTATTCGGAACTGGTGCGCCGCTACCACCCCGACCGCAACGGCGGGGATCGTCGCCACGAGGCGAAGCTCACCGAGGTAGTCGACGCCTACCAGCTGCTGAAGAAGAGCGCTGCGCTGGCGTGATCAGCCGGCCACCGCCGCCTCGATCGCGGCGTGATCGATCTTCGCCATGGTCATCATCGCACCGAAGGCGCGTCTGGCGACCTCGCCGCCTTGCGCAAGTGCCTCGGTGAGCACGCGCGGCGTGATCTGCCAGTTGACGCCCCACTTGTCCTTGCACCACCCGCACTCGCTTGCCGCCCCGCCATTGCCGAGGATCGCGTTCCAGTAGCGGTCGGTCTCTTCCTGCGTGTCGGTCGCGATCTGGAACGAGAAGGCTTCGGTGTGCGGGAAGATCGGCCCGCCGTTCAGCCCGATGCATGGAATGCCGCAGACGGTGAAGTTCACCACCAGCACATCGCCCGCCTTGTTGCCCGGATTGTCGAGCGGCGAGCGGTGCACTGCGCCGACATGGCTGTCGGGAAAGACGCTGGCGTAGAAGTGCGCGGCGGCTTCGGCGTCCTTGTCGTACCAGACGCAGACGGTGGCTTTGGCGGTCATCGGGGCGGTCATCGGGGCGGTCATGATGCGGCGGCCTTGATGATCTTCGCATCGATGGCGTTCGCCTCGGCATAGGCCGGGCGCTGGGTGATCCGCTCGACATAGGCTCGGAAACTCGGGCGATCGGGGATCGAGCCGAAGCGCAGGCCCCAGACGAACTGGCTGCCAACGTAGGTGTCGGCCATCGTGAAGCGCGGGCCCGCGACGAAGTCGTTCTGCGACAGCCACAAGTCCAGCGCGTCGATGGTCAGGTCGAAGCTGCCGAAGCCTGCCTGCCCCTGCTTGCCCTCCGGCACCTCCCACTCGAAGGAGCGCGCGATGAGCGATTGCTCCAGCGGGCCGGCGGCGAAGAACAGCCAGCGGAAATAGGCGGCCTTCTCGTGCGCGTCGGGCAGCAGGCCTTTGTCCGGGTGGGTCTCGGCGAGGTAGTGGTTGATCGCCGCGCATTCGGTGACGACGTGATCGTGGCCCTGATGGTGGTGCACCAGCGCGGGCACCTTGTTCATCGGGTTGATGGCCTTGAAGCTCTCGGGCCGGGTCGCCCAGTCCATCATCACGTGCTCGTAATCCGCGCCTGCCTCGTGCAGCGCCCAGCGCGCAATCTGACCGCGGCTCATGGCGACGGTGTAGAAAGTGAATTCGGCCATCTTACTTCTCCAACGTGACGACGGGCGCAAAGCCGCCGAAGATCATGCGTTTGCCGTCGAACGGCATCGGGTTCCTGGCCTGATCCATACGCGGGTCGGCAAAATCGGGCGCCATCATCTTCGCCATCCCGGCATCGCGGGTTGCCTTGTCGGGCCATTCGATCCAGCTGAACACCACGTCCTCGTCGTCGGTGGCCTTCACCGCCGCGCGGAAATCGGTGTGCTGGCCCGCCGGCACATCGTCACCCCAGCATTCGATCACACGCGTTGCGCCGAATTCGATGAAGATCGGATCGGCCTGCGCCGCATGGTCGATGAACTTCTGGCGATTGGCTTTGGGCACGGCAATCACGAAACCGTCGATATACATGGGGGCTCTCCCATTGAGTTTGGTGCTGGCGGCTACGCGGCGGGCTCGAGGCTTGCTTGGGCAGCTGCCATGTCCATCCACATGGTCTCCCAGATGTGGCCGTCGGGATCCTCGAAGCTGCGACCATACATGAAGCCCATGTCCTGCACGGGCGTGGGATCGATCAGGCCTCCGGCGTTGCCCGCAGCCTCGACCGCTTCGTCGATCGCGTCCTTGCTTTCGAAACTGAGGCACAACAGGACCTGCGCGGTTGTTGCGGCATCCGGGATCGTCTTGCTGGTGAATGTTTTCCAGAACTCATGGCTCAGCAACATGACGTGGATCGTCTCGGACCACACCATCGATATCGCCTTGTCGTTCGAGAACTGCGGGTTCTTGGTGAACCCCACGGCCGCGTAGAAGGCCTCGGACCGATCGAGATCGGTCACGGGCAGGTTCACGAATATCATCCTTGTCATCGCAGTCTCTCCCTCGATCCCGACTCGGGACTTGTCTTGTGTGAGCCTCGGAGTTACATATAGCAACCATGAAGTCACAAAAGGAAACCTCAACGAGACAGGGCGTGCATGGCCGCTGGTACGACGACGCCTGCGGCACCGCTTTCGCGCTGGAGCTGGTGGGCGAACGCTGGTCGCTGCTCGTCATGCGCGAGCTGATGCTCGGCCCGCGCCGGTTTTCCGACCTGCGCGCCAGTCTTCCCGGCATAAGCGCCAAGGTGCTGGTGGAGCGGCTTGCCGGACTGGAAGCGAACGGCGTGCTCGTGCGCCGCCAACTCCCCCCGCCAGCCGCGGTGCAGGTCTATGAGCTCACCGACTGGGGATACCGGGCCGAGCCGATCATGCAGGAACTCGGCCGCTGGGCGGCATCTTCGCCGCTGCACGATCCCGCTTTGCCGATGTCGGCGGTATCGATGATGCTGTCGCTGCGCACGATGTTCGATCCGGCGAAGGCGCGTGGCAAGCAGGCCGAGATCGGCTTCGCCATCAAAGGCGACACCTATCTGGCGCGGCTCGCCGATGGCGCTCTGCCGATCGCGCGGCAACCGATTACCTCGGCACCTGTCCGCTTCACGGTCGACGATGCGGCGACGCTGGTTGCGCTGTTCTACGGCAAGGTCGATCCGGCGGCGCTGGAGGAGGCAGGTGCGCTGCGCATCGAGGGTGACCGCGCAGAAGGTCTCGCCTTCGTCGCCCTGTTCGAACTGCCGCGCAGCTAGGTCTGGCGGAACGCCCAGCGCAAGGTGCGGCCCATGCCCCAGGTCGCGGCGCGGGCGGGCAGGGCGGTGAGCATCGGGCGCTGGAGGCCCAGCATGGTGCGCGCCCAATCGGGCAGCATCGCCACGGCATCGGCGGTGATCATCGTCTGGACGGAACGCGGCGCGCCTTCGGGGCGCTGGCTGAGGACGAGCTGCGCGACTTCGCGCGCCTCGGACGAGGTCGCAAGATCGTGGCGCAGGGTGCGGAAGATCTTATCGGCCTCGGCGCGGGTCTCGGGCACCGGATCGGCACCCAGCGCGCGGGCGATCACCGCCAACTGGCGGTAGTATTCGTCCTGCTCGGCCACCGGCATCGAGGGGCGCACGTGGCGGATGTAGCCGGCAAGAAAACTCTGCGCTTCGGTCACGTGAACCCAGGCGAGGGTGCGCGGATTGGTCGCCTCGTAGCGCGTGCCATCGGGCAGGGAGCCACCGACCTTCGCGTGGATGCGATTGACGCGGTCGATCGCCTTCATCGCCTCGTCGCGGTGGCCGAAGGTCGTCACCGCGATGAACTTGGCGGTGCGCTGCAGCCGCCCGTGCATGTCGGCGCGGAAGTTCGAATGGTCGAGCACGCCTTGCAGCGCATGGGGGTGGAGCATCTGGAGCAGCAGCGCGCGCACCCCGCCGGTCATCATCCCCACCAGATCGGCATGGACCAGGCGGATCGGCGTATCGCGCGCGAACAGCGCCTCGTCCGACGGCGGCGTGGGGGTCTGGCCCTTGCTCGCATCGTGGAATACGCCGCGCACCTGTGAAACCAGTTTGAGACGCAGCGATTCGACGGGATCAGCCATGCCTGCCGATATAGGGACGATCCGGCGATGTGCGAAACTTACTCGCCAAAATGCGAGGCGGGCGGGTCAAACCACTGCTTGCAGCCTGCGCCCATGCGTTATACCGAACCTGCGCAATGACCTCATCCTCTCGCTCCACTGTCGCCGGCGCCAGCGCCATGCCCAACCAGCCCGACACCACCGTCGACGTCCGCGAGATGTTCGGCATCGATGTCGATTGGCAGGTCCCCGCCTTCTCGCAGATCGACGAGCACGTGCC